>NZ_JBEORW010000029.1:0-116274 GCF_040302565.1 Streptomyces sp. NPDC097981 | reverse complement strand
GGGGGGCCGGGGTGCGGATGACCGGGACTGCTGGGCGGCATCTCTGATCGCGATGGCCTGGACATGAACCTCCCGGCCATTCCTTCGGGGGCTTCCCGACAGTCTTTGGCATTCCGGGGCGGGCCGGGCAGTCAAGGGTGGCCGAAGGCCATCGCGAAGCGACGCGACGAAGGAGCGCCCTTGACGGCCCGGACCGAACCGGAAGGACAGTGGACTGGCGGGACGCCCCCGGACACCCCACCGACCCCGGTCGACTCAGACCCCGACCCCGGCATCCCGATCAATCCCCCGGTGGGCGGGCCGGAGCAGCAGTGCGCCACGCAGTTCCGGCTCACGGTCTCGGCCCAGCGGGTTCCCTCGGCCGAGACTCCTCACGGCTGTCATACGTCTGCGGACGCCGGGCCGTTGAGGGGCGTCGTCACCGCGACGCGCACCGCGCCGGTGGCCGAGACCGCGACCTGTGCGACCGTGTGCTCTTCGGGGTGGCCGGCGACGACGGCCGGGAGGCCCTCAAGCGTCGGCATGTGGCGCACGTTCCACCCCGCGCCCTGGAAGTACGCCTGCGCGCGTGCCACGGCCCGTACCCCCTCGTCCTGCGGCAGCGGCGGGGTCGACCAGGTGTGGTGGACCGAGGTCCCGGACTCGTCCCGGACCGTGCTGAGGCCTTCCCCGGGCTGCGTGGGCGCCGACCCGACGTGCAGCGCGTCGTAGATCCGGCTGGAGTGGCCGACGGCGCGGTCCCGCGCGGCCTCGTCGATCCGCGGGGCCTCCAGCCCGGCGGGATCGGCCGCGGTCGCCGCCGAAGCCTTACCCGGCGGGAGGAAGCAGGGCGATGTCACCTTGACGGAGGCGACGCCCTCGCCCTTGGCGCGGTCCGTGACGCCGGTCACGGCGTCCATCCAGAAGTCGTCGGGCTCCGTACGCATGTAGACCGTCGGAAAGGGGCTGGCCCAGTCGACCTCGCCCGAAGTGTTGTACTTGTAGCCCTGCTTCAGCCAGGCGTCCCGTGCCTGCCGCACGAGGTTCTGGGCCTCGGACCCCGGAACGCCGGTCAGTTTGTAGATGACGGTGACCTGCACGCGGTCGTCGGGGCCGTGGTCGTCCCTGGCGATGCAGGCGCCGACAGGGGCGTTGCCCATGCGCTCCAGTCTCGGTTGGGGCGACATGCCGTCCACCGCCTGGTGAATGATTTCTTCTGCCCGGTCGATCGCCTGCTGCTCGTTCATCTTGACCTGCTTCGGTGCCTTGCCGCCGGTTTTCTGTCCGTCCCCCTGCCCCCCGCACGCGGTCACCATGATCGTCATGGCCAGCAGTGCGGCAGCCGGGATTGCTTTGCGTAGCTTCACGGTCGTCCTCCGGTAACGATCTTCGCCAGGCTACCGAGGGGCTTTTCGTCCCAGTACTGGGAGTGTGCGGGCATCACTTCCCAGTCCTTGCCCGGGTGCTTACCGTCAGGGACCTTGAAGACCTGGCCCCCGAAGTCGTCGGACGTCGGATCGGTTCCGTGAACGATCGTGTGGTCGTCGAAGAGGTCCCAGTACGCCTTCGGGCTGAGCGGGTCGCGGGCCGGGGGTGGGGCGATGTTGATCAGGTCGTTCTTGGCCGTGGCCGCGAAGACATGGTCAGGCGGGATGTTCAGGTCCTTCGCGTGGTCCACGCCCACGCCCGGACTGCCCACCATGATCGCGTTCTCGACCGGCAGGTCGATGTGCATGCTCATCGTCTCGCCGACGACCAGGGACCCGTAGCTGTGGCCCAGGAGCGTCTGCTTGACGCCATGGTGATTGGCTTCCTGGATGCCCTGAACGAAGTTGCCCAGCGGCTCCCTCGCATTGTCGGCCCACTTGGTCTCCGTCGCATCGGTCGCGATGCCCTGCGGGGCGTCGTAGCCGAGCCAGACGATCGACGCCGTCTTGTGGGCGGAATCCTGGCGCTCCGCCTCCGCCTGGAGCGCCACGGCCCTGTCCATGTCTCCGCTGATGGACTCCAGCTTGGCGAACGTCCCGGGCACGTACGTCACCACGTTGTCGGCGGTGTCCGGATTGCCGATGGAGACGATGGCGCGCCCCATGTTGTTGCCGTCGAAGCCGAGCAGATAGGGGCGGTTGCTCTCGCTCGTGTAGCTGTCGAAACGTTTCTGTATGTCGTCCATGCCCTTGTAGCCGTTCTCGATCTTCTTCCTCTTCTCCTCCCATTCCTTCCACTCGTCCGTCGGGACCATCGCGCCCTTCACCTCGCGGCCCGTGATGGGGCTGATGTAGGGCTTGTAGTGCTCCGGCTCCTTCTTGAGCCAGGCGTCGTACTCCACCTGCTTGGCGCCGCGCTGTTCCGCGAGCACGGTGCGGTTCGCGTCGTCGCGTACGGCCGAGGGGAGGCCGTCGAGCGCTCCGATGCTCGCGGGGTGCATGGAGACGTAGGCTTCGCGCTGCTCGTCGGAGAGGCCGTTCCACCAGTTGGCGTTGTCCTGGGGCCAGTCGTTCTTCGGCGGTGGCTTGATCGTGTGGAGGTAGGCATCGGCCGCCTCGCGTACGCCACCGGTGTCCGAGGTGACGTCCGTCCAGTCCCGGGCGGAAACCGTCAGGTCGTCATCGGCCTTGAGGGCCCGTATCTTCGGCGCCCACTTCGTGTCCGCGTCCGTGGCTTCCTTGATCGCGTCGGCGATCCGGTCCGCGTACCCGATCGCCTTGCCGAAGTTCGGGTTCGGGTGGATGTTCGCCGCTTGGCGGTCCAGTGCGTCGGAGGTGGCGTTCCCTCCGGCGCTCCCGGTGACCGTGCCGCCCTCGGTGACCTTCTCGGCGCCCGGCTTCTGACCTGCCGGGTACGCGACCGAGCCGTCCGCCTTCACCGTGCAGCCGTCCGCCTCGGCGTCGTGGACCGCCGCTTCCAGCTTCCGCTGGGCGGCTGCCATGTCGTAGGCGAGCCCGTTCAGAGCCGTGCTGATCACACCGCATTCGGTCTGGGTGTACTGGAAGTTCTTCGCCAGGGCTTGGAGCTGCTTCTGCGAGGCATTCGCCGCCTCGCCCGACAGCGCCTTGCGCATGCCCGCGGCGACGGAGTTCTCGACATGGTCCTTGGCCGCCTGGGCCATGCTGCCCATGGCGCGGTATCCATCGGCGGCGTCCTCGAACTCGGAGGGCTTGAGGGCCTTGAGGGTGGCGTAGTCCATCGCGCGGTCACTGGCCCTTCGTCTGGCCGCCGAGCGCGTCCGTGTCCGCGTACTTGGCGTTCAGCTTGTTCATTTCGGCGTTGACCGCCTCATCGGTGGTCAGCAGGTCGCGGCCCACCTGTCCGAGGACCGACTGGAGCGAGCCGCAGCGCTCGCTGACGCTCTCGGCGTACTTCTTCCAGGAGTCGTACACCTCCTTCTGAGCCGCCGCGCTCTCGCAACCCTTGATCGCGTCGAGCCCGCTCTGGCCGTTCTCCAGCTTGGTCAGCGCGGTGCTGACGTTCTGGCGCAGGGAGCCGACTCCTTCGCCGGCCGCGGTCCACGCCTTCTTGCTGGAGACCAGGCCGCCGGTCACGGCGCTGGGCCCGGAACTGGGCTCGACCGGAACGTGGTTGAGCCGCATCGCCACGGACTGCCCGTCATTCCCGCCGGCCTTGATCTGTTCCCACTCGTCCCACGCCATGCGCAGCCCCCGTCTACCCCTGCGGATCACATCAGCCGGGTACATTACATCGCACCAGCAACACGCAGCTCATGAGTACCTGTACCTATGTGCATGAGCGCCTGCCCCGCTCAAGGGTGTTGCGGAAGGGTGACCGCGGGCGCGGGCGGGTGGCCGTCGGCGATCAACGTCGTCCCGGCGGCTGTTGCGTGCAGGTCCGACTCGCGCGGGACGCACTGTGCGTCTCCCCGAGCCCCCCGAGCCCCCGAGCCCGCCCCCGCCCCCTACCCCGTGCGCCGGATGAGCGCCAGGTACATCGCGTCCGTCCCGTGCAGGTGCGGCCACAGCTGTACGTCCGGGCCGTCGCCCAGGGCCGGGACGCCCGCCATGTACGGCCTGGCGTCGATCAGTTCGGCCGACACCGGCGAGGCTCCCGCTCCGCGGCCCTTGAGGACGTCGTCCACGACCACCCGGGTCTCCGCCAGGTGGGGCGAGCACGTCGCGTAGCCCACGACTCCGCCGACCCGGACCGCCGACAGCGCCTCCCGCAGCAGCGCACGCTGGAGCGGGGCAAAGCCCTCCAGATCCTCGGGGCGGCGCCGCCACCGCGCCTCCGGGCGGCGGCGCAGCGCGCCCAGGCCGGAGCACGGGACGTCCATCAGGACCCGGTCGAAGGAGCCCGGCCGCCACGGCGGCCGGGTGCCGTCGGCCGCGATGACCTGGTACGGGCCGGGGTTGCCGGTCAGGGCCCGCTCCACGAGCCGTGCCCGGTGCGGCTGCTTCTCGGAGGCCAGCAGGAACGCCCCGCGCTGCGCTGCCAGGGCCGCCAGCAGGGCCGCCTTGCCGCCGGGTCCCGCGCAGCCGTCCAGCCAGCGCTCGTCGCTGCCCTCGACCGGCGCGGCCGCCAGGGCCATCGCCACCAGCTGGCTGCCCTCGTCCTGGACGCCGGCGCGCCCCTCGCGGACCGCCTCCAGCGCGCCGGGTTCGCCGCCCTCGGCCATCCGGACGGCGTACGGCGACCAGCGCCCCGGCAGCGCCGAGTCCTCGCCGACCGCCTCCAGCAGTTCCTCCCGGGTGGAGCGGCCCGGCCGCGCCACCAGCGTGACCTCGGGCCGCTCGTTGTCGGCTTCGAGGAGGTCCTCGATGCCGGCCCGGCCGCCGCCGAGCGCGTCCCACAGGGCGCTGACGACCCACCTGGGGTGCGAGTGGTACACCGCGAGGTGCTCCTCGGCGTCCTCCTCGTAGGGCGGGGCCACCCGCTCAAGCCAGCCGTCCAAGTCGTGCGCGGCGATCTTGCGCAGCACGGCGTTCACGAACTTGGCGCGCCCGTCCCCGAGTACCACCCGGGCGAGCTCGACGCTGGCCGACACCGCCGCGTGCGTGGGGATCCGGGTCCCCAGCAGCTGGTGGGCGCCGAGCGAGAGCACGTCCAGTACCGGCGGGTCCACCTCGCGCAGCGGCCGGTCGATGCAGGCCTTGATGACCGCGTCGTACGTGCCCTGGCGGCGCAGCGTCCCGTACACCAGCTCGGTGGCCAGGGCCGCGTCGCGGGCCTGGAAGTCCTCGTCCTGGCGGGCCTTGCGCAGCAGCGGGGGCAGGACGAGGTTCGCGTACGCGTCGCGCTCGTCCACCGCCCGGAGGACCTCGAAGGCCAGCATGCGGACGGGGTCCTTCTTGGGACGGCGGTACGGCTTGGCCTGCTTGCCGCCCGCGCCACCTGCGCGGCCGGCTGCGGGACGACGACGGGGCTGTTCGCTCACGTGAAAGGTGCTCCGGATGTACGAGTTACGAGTACTGCAGGTGCTGCAAGTGCCGCTACGGCTCAGGTTCAGCCTACGTCGGCCCCGCCGAGGCGCTCGCCGGGAGCGATCCGCACGCCGCGTGCCCAGTCGGCTCCGCGCATCGGCTTCTTGCCCTGGGGCTGCACCCAGAGCAGCTCCACGGCGTGCGAGCCGGTGCCGACGTACACGTTGTTCTTGGCGGGGGCGAGCTCGCCGGGTGCCAGGTCCGTGCGGTCGGTGACGAGGCCGACGGAGATCAGCTTGAGCCGCTCCCCGCGGAAGACGGTCCATGCTCCCGGGGCGGGCGTGCAGCCGCGCACCACGCGGTCGGCGCGCATCGCCGGGGCGTTCCAGTCGATCCGGGCGTCCTCGACGGTGATCTTGGGGGCCTGCGAGATCCCGTCGGCGGGCTGCCCGACGGCGCGCAGGGTGCCGTCCTCGATGCCGTCCATGGTGGCGGCCAGCAGGCCGGCGCCGGCGAAGGCGAGGCGGGTCAGCAGGTCGCCACTGGTGTCGGTGGGCCGGATCTCCTCGGTCAGGTGGCCGTAGACGGGTCCGGAGTCCAGGCCCTCCTCGATGAGGAAGGTCGAAGCGCCGGTGACCTGGTCCCCCGCCATGATCGAGTGCTGTACGGGCGCGGCCCCGCGCCAGGCGGGCAGCAGCGAGAAGTGCAGGTTGACCCAGCCGCGGCGGGGGATGTCGAGGGCGCTCTTGGGGATCAGCGCGCCGTACGCGACGACCGGGCAGCAGTCGGGGTCGATCTCGCGCAGCCGGGCCTGGAATTCCGGGTCGCGGGGCCGGGCCGGCTTGAGGACCTCGATGCCGGCCTCCTCGGCGCGCTCGGCGACCGGGCTGGCGACGAGGCGCCGGCCGCGGCCGGCCGGTGCGTCGGGCCGGGTGACGACGGCGGCGACCTCGTGGCGCCCGGAGGCGATCAGGGCGTCCAGGGCGGGCACGGCAACCTCGGGGGTGCCTGCGAAGACGAGCTTCACTGGGGTCCTACCTCGCTATCTCGGCTGTCAGCAGCGCACCAGTCTATGGTCCCGGCCTCGCCGTGGGGTGCCCGGCCCGATCAACAGGCGTCCCAGAGGCCACTGTCGCCCCACCAGGGGGCGTACGCACACACGCGCGCCTCTCGCATATGCCGACACGCCTTTGGTGCGTGACTTCATGGCCGTTTGGCGCGTTGGTCAAGAGAGATTGACCGAAACCGGGCCGCGCGTTGAGAACGGTGTCTGCGGCCCGATCCGCTCTTCAGCACCGGTTCGAGAGGCTTCTTCATGGCCGACCACGCCACCCACGACGCCCAAGCACGGGCCAGCCTGCACCTCCTGGTGCGGGACATCGAGCGGGTTCGCCGGCAGGTGGATGCTCTGCGTACGCTCACCGCCCAGCTCGGCAACGTGTACCGCCCGCGCCGCTCCGGTCCCTCCACGGGCTTCGTCGTCTACGGCAGGGCCCCCGCGCCCACCGTCCGCCTCGCGCAGGAGCTGCGGGACAGTGTCGAGACGCTGGTGACCGCAGCGGTGGACTTCGACCGCTCGCTCGGCTTCTCGTGGGACGCGGTGGGTTCCGCGCTCGGCGTCACCAAGCAGGCCGTGCACCGGCGGTACGGAGCCCGGCGGGCGCAGGCCGCGGAGTCCGCGGAGCCGCTGGCCGAGGGCACGACCACCCGGACCCTGGGGCCGCTGCCCACCGTCCCGGCGGCCCGCTCGGTCCCGCCGCAGCCGGTGCGCGAGGAGTCCCAGGCCACGGCCCCGTCCCGCTCCGCGGCCCTCCCGGGACCCCGTAGCGGCTGATCCGCCGGCAACGGCTGATCCGCCGCCGGCCGCCGGGACGCCGACCTCCGACGGCCGGCCGGAGCGCCGCCGCACCCGCATCCCGCCCCTGGCGGGACGACCCCTCCGGCCGTTCCCACCAGGGGCGTTCGGCTGCGCGCGGCGAGGCGACGGCGCGGCCGGGGCCGCGGCCTCAGCCGATGTCCGGCGGGTCGATCCGCACCCGGACCGCCTCCGCCGCCGGAACTCCCCGGGCCAGCCGGGCCGCCTGGGCCGATTTCAGGGCGGCCGCCAGCGCCGCCCCGCTGCCGGGCGGGACGCGGACCAGGGCCCGCTCCCCCGGCGACGGCTCCCCCCGCCGCCCCGGCACCGGGACCGGGCCGAGCACCTCGGCGTCCGGCGGCAGCCCCGCGCCGGCCAGGAAGGCCTCCACCGCCTCGCCCCGCCCGGCCACGGCGGCCATCCGGGACACCGGCGGGAAGCCGAGCTGGGCCCGCTCGGCGAGTTCGCGTACGGCATGGCCCACCGGATCCCACCGCACGAGGGCCTGGACCGGCCGCAGCGTCGGTTCGGCGACCACGACGACCTGCCCCTCCCCCCTGACCAGCGAGGCGGCGGCGATCCAGCGGCGCAGCGCGTCCTCCCCGGCCCGCAGGTCGGGCCGGGTCAGCATCGCCCAGCCGTCCAGCAGCAGCGCCGCCGCGTACCCCGTGCCCGCCGCGACCGGCTCGGCACCGGGGGTGCACACCACCAGGGCGGGCCGGTCGGGCACCTCGTCCAGGACGTGGTCGCGGCCGGACGTGCGTACGGGCACGGCCGGGAAGGCCCGTCCGAGCTCCTCGGCCGTCCGCCGGGCGCCGACCACCTGGGCGCGCAGCCGGAAGGACCCGCACTCCTCGCAATGCCAGGCGGTCTCCTGCCGTCCGCACCAGCCGCAGTGCAGATCCCGCGCGTCGGGCGCCTCCAGGGGGCCCGCGCAGACCGTGCAGCGGGCGGGGGTGCGGCAGCGCTCGCACGCCAGCCGCGGCGCATAGCCACGCCGGGGCACCTGCACGAGCACGGGCCCTGACTTCAGCCCCTCCCGTACGGTCTCCCAGGCCAGGCTCGGCAGCCGGGCCGCGCGGGCCGCCTCGTCCCGGGCCAGCAGTTCGTCGCCCACGGTCCGGATCCGGGGCGCGCAGGCCCGTACCGTCTCCCGGTCGGCGACCAGCGGGCGCGCCCAGCCCGTCTCGACCAGCTGGGCGGCCTCCACGGTGCAGCTCGTGCTCCCGGCCAGGAATCCGCAGCCGTCGCCGACGGCGCGCAGCTCCAGCACCTCCCGTACGTGGGGGAACGGCGCGTGGTCGTCGCCGTGGCTGGAGTCGCCGTCGTCCCAGATGGCGACCAGCCCGAGGTCCCGTACGGGCGCGAACATCGCGGCGCGGGTGCCGATGACGGCCCGTACCGAGCCGCGGTGCACGGCGAGCCACTGGCGGTAGCGCTTCTCCGGGCCCGATTCGGCGGTCAGCAGGGCGTGCCGCCCCTCGCCGAGCAGGGCGGTCAGCGCCGCGTCGACCCGGGCCGCGGTGCGCCCGTCGGGCAGGACGGCGAGGGCGCCCCGGCCGGAGGCGAGGGTGGCGGCCATGGCCCGGGCCAGCTCGTCGGCCCAGCCGGGGCCGGGCAGGGCGGTCCAGACGGCACGCGGGGCGGAGCCGGCGGCGAGGGCCCGCAGGAAGGCGGGGCCGGAGCCGTAGCGCGCCCAGCCGCCGGGCTCGGGCGGGGCGGGCGGGGGCAGCGGCTCGGGTGAGGGCTTGGCCTCGGCGCGGGCGTTGCGCGGGGGCAGCGCGAGCTGCAATACGTCGGCCAGGCTGCCGGCGTACCGGTCGGCGACGGCGCGGGCCAGGGCGAGCATGCCCGGGGTGAGGACGACCTCGGGCGAGACGACGTGGGCGAGGGCGGCCAGGGCGCCGTTGTAGTCGGATTCGGCGCGGCGCTCGACGATGAACCCGTCGATGAGGCCGCCGCCCTCGCGGCGGCCTCCGTGGACCTGGTGGGAGCCGGCTCCGAAGCGGACCCGGACGCGGACGCCGGGCTGCGCGGCCTCGGAGAGCTCCTCGGGGACGGCGTAGTCCCAGAGCTGGTCGAGGTGGAGGACGCCCTTGTTGACGAGGACCCGGGCGACGGGCAGTTCCCGGGCGAGGGCGGCGCCCCGCCAGGTGCGCGGTTTGGCCTTGGGGGCCTTGGCCTTCGCCTCGGCGACCATCTCCCGCATCAGCGCGAGCTGCTCCGGCGGACCGCCGGGACCCTGGTCCCCGCCCTGCTGTCCGGATTCGTTCGTGCTGCTCACACCCGCATTCTTACCAAACCCCACCGACAACGGACGGGGCCGGCCGCGCTCCCGAGATCTTGGTCGGCGGCGGAGGGTTTCCCTCACCGCGGGGAGAACCCGCCTGCTCCAGATGTATCCGTCGCCTTCGCACCGGGAGGCGTGCGCCGGCGCATCCGCGAAGACGCCGCAGGTCACCCATATTTTCCGACGCAGGGGACGCGGTTCCAGGACGCGGACCACAGGCCACGCGGAACGCCGACGGCCCCGGACCGCAGGGGTCCGGGGCCGTCGGCTGCATACGCGCGTACGCGGGGGTCTTACAGGCCTGCGGCCGTGCGCAGCGCGTCGACGCGGTCGGTGCGCTCCCAGGTGAAGTCCGGCAGCTCGCGGCCGAAGTGGCCGTAGGCGGCGGTCTGGGCGTAGATCGGGCGCAGCAGGTCGAGGTCGCGGATGATCGCGGCCGGGCGGAGGTCGAAGACCTGGCCGATCGCGTCCTCGATCTTCTGGACCTCGACCTTGGCGGTGCCGAAGGTCTCGACGAAGAGGCCGACGGGCTCGGCCTTGCCGATGGCGTACGCCACCTGGACCTCGCAGCGCGAGGCCAGGCCCGCGGCGACCACGTTCTTGGCGACCCAGCGCATCGCGTAGGCGGCGGAGCGGTCGACCTTGGACGGGTCCTTGCCGGAGAAGGCGCCGCCGCCGTGGCGGGCCATGCCGCCGTACGTGTCGATGATGATCTTGCGGCCGGTCAGGCCGGCGTCGCCCATCGGGCCGCCGATCTCGAAGCGGCCGGTCGGGTTGACCAGCAGGCGGTAGCCCTCGGTGTCCAGCTTGATGCCGTCCTCGACGAGCTCCTTGAGCACGTGCTCGACGACGAACTCGCGGATGTCGGGGGCGAGCAGCGAGTCCAGGTCGATGTCCGAGGCGTGCTGCGAGGACACGACGACCGTGTCGAGGCGGACGGCCTTGTCACCGTCGTACTCGATGGTGACCTGGGTCTTGCCGTCGGGGCGCAGGTACGGGATGGTGCCGTTCTTGCGGACCTCGGACAGGCGGCGCGAGAGCCGGTGCGCGATGTGGATCGGGAGCGGCATGAGCTCGGGGGTCTCGTCGCACGCGTAGCCGAACATCAGGCCCTGGTCGCCGGCGCCCTGCTTGTCGAGCTCGTCCTCGTCGCCCTCGACGCGCTTCTCGTAGGCGGTGTCCACGCCCTGGGCGATGTCCGGGGACTGGGCGCCGATGGACACCGACACGCCGCAGGAGGCGCCGTCGAAGCCCTTCTTCGAGGAGTCGTAGCCGATCTCGAGGATCTTGTCGCGGACGAGCTGCGCGATCGGCGCGTAGGCCTTCGTCGTCACCTCACCGGCGATGTGGACGAGACCGGTGGTGATGAGGGTCTCCACGGCCACACGCGAGGTCGGGTCCTCGGCGAGAAGCGCATCGAGGATCGTGTCGCTGATCTGGTCAGCGATCTTGTCGGGGTGACCCTCGGTGACGGACTCCGAGGTGAACAGGCGACGGGACACAACGCTCCCTGGGGTTGCAGCGGCTGCTGGCTGATCATTTGGCGGAACCACACCGGGGGCTGCGCCCGATCACGTTCCGGATGCAGTTTATCGGTCGCCACCGTTTAGCGGACCACTTGTCTCGCCCAATGGGAGCCATGTGACCTGCGGCACTCCATTCTGGCTCATGGAATCGGCTACGAGAAGGGCCGTTGCTCAGGCGCGTCGGGGGGCGAGTCGCGGGGCGACCTGATCCCAAATCACCTCGGCAAGCGCTTCCTTCGGACCATAGGGAACCGGCATCTCGGCCCCATCGGAGGCCAGGATCACAGCCTCGTTCTCCTCGGAACCGAAGGTCTTGGATTCGCCCACCTCGTTCACGACGAGAAGATCACACCCCTTGCGGAGCAGTTTGGCCCGGCCGTTCGCGAGCACGTCGTCGGTCTCGGCGGCGAATCCCACCACGACCTGGCCTTCCCTGGCCCGGTCGGCCGAGACCTCCGCGAGGACGTCGGGGTTGCGGACGAGCGCCACCGGCGCCGGGTCCTGGCCGTCCTTCTTCTTGATCTTGCCGCCGGCGTACTCGGCCGGCCGGAAGTCGGCGACGGCCGCGGCCATCACCACGGCGTCGGCGTCCGCGGCCGCCTTGAGCACGGCCTCGCGCAGCTGTACGGCCGTCCCCACCCGTACGACGTCCACGCCGGCCGGGTCGGCGAGCGCGGTGTTGGCCGCCACGAGGGTGACCCGCGCCCCGCGGGCCACGGCCGTGCGGGCCAGTGCGTAGCCCTGCTTGCCGGAGGAGCGGTTGCCGAGGAACCGGACCGGGTCGAGCGGTTCCCTGGTGCCGCCCGCGCTGATCACCACGTGCCGGCCGGCCAGGTCGGGCTCGGCCACCCCGCGGGCCAGGACCCTGCGGCACACCTCGTAGATCTCCTCGGGGTCGGGGAGCCGTCCCTTGCCGGTGTCCTTGCCGGTGAGCCGGCCGACGGCGGGCTCGATGACGACGGCGCCGCGGCGGCGCAGCGTGGCCACGTTCTCCCGGGTGGCGGGGTGCTCCCACATCTCGGTGTGCATGGCGGGGGCGAAGACCACCGGGCAGCGGGCGGTGAGGAGCGTGTTGGTGAGCAGGTCGTCGGCGAGGCCGTGCGCGGCCTTGGCGAGCATGTCGGCGGTGGCCGGGGCGACGACGACGAGGTCGGCGGACTGTCCGATCCGGACGTGCGGCACCTCGTGGACGGTCTCCCAGACCTCGGCCTGGGCCGGGTTGCCGGACAGCGCGGCCCAGGTGGCCTCGCCCACGAAGTTCAGGGACGCCGCCGTGGGCACCACCCGTACGTCGTGTCCGGACTCGGTCAGTCGGCGCAGCAGCTCGCAGGCCTTGTACGCGGCGATCCCGCCGCTGACTCCGAGCACGACCTTCGGCTTACCCACCACACACGCCCTTTCGGCTGATCGTCGTACCTGTCTATGACACACCACAGGCCCGGCAGATGTTCTGCCGGGCCTGTGGTGAAAGGAATGCACGAAGCCTTACTGGGCCGGGGCCTCGATGGCCTCGGAGGTCAGCAGACCCGCGTTGATCTCGCGCAGCGCGATCGAAAGCGGCTTCTCGTGGACGTGGGTGTCCACCAGCGGGCCGACGTACTCAAGCAGGCCCTCACCGAGCTGCGAGTAGTACGCATTGATCTGACGCGCGCGCTTGGCCGCGTAGATCACGAGGCTGTACTTCGAGTCCGTGGCCTCAAGCAGCTCGTCGATCGGCGGGTTGATGATGCCCTCGGGCGCAGTGATGGAAGAGGACACGCTCTACCTTCCGAAGATGGGTTGAAAGATCGAAACGCTGACGAACACCGATCGATTGAACATCGATCAACGATCAGACAACTGCCACCAAGGCTAGCAGCTCACGTGCCACGTCCTCGACGGAGGTGTTGACCAGGGTGGTGTCGAACTCGGACTCGGCAGCGAGCTCGACCTTGGCGGTCTCCAGCCGGCGCTGGATGACCTCCGGCGACTCGGTGCCGCGGCCGGTGAGCCGGCGGACCAGCTCCTCCCAGCTCGGCGGCGCCAGGAAGACCAGCTGGGCTTCGGGCATCGACTCGCGGACGAGTCGCGCGCCCTGGAGGTCGATCTCCAGGAGGACGGGTTCGCCGTTCTCCAGTCGCTCCACCACCGCGCCGCGCGGTGTGCCGTAGCGGTTGCCCGCGAACTCGGCCCACTCCAGCAGCTCGCCGTTGGCGATCAGCTTGTCGAACTCGTCGTCGTTGACGAAGAAGTAGTGGACTCCGTGTCGCTCACCGGGCCGCGGCTTGCGGGTGGTGGCCGACACCGAGAGCCATACCTCGGGGTGGACCTTGCGCATATGCGCGACGACCGTGCTCTTGCCGACCCCCGAAGGGCCGGAGAGCACGGTCAGCCGCGGACGAACCTCTGCTGCCATAGAGCGATTATCCAGGTTCTCGGGACTGCCTGAGAACGCCGGAAGAACTTCAGGCAACGCGTCAGCCGGCAGGGGTGCCGAACTCACGCTCCAGAGACGCGATCTGGTTGGAACCGAGACCTCGGACACGCCGGGACTCGGAGATGCCGAGGCGCTCCATGATCTGCTTGGCGCGGACCTTGCCCACGCCAGGCAGGGACTCCAGCAGGGCGGAGACCTTCATCTTGCCGATGACGTCGTTCTCCTGGCCCGTCTTGATGACCTCTTGGAGCGAGGCGCCGGAGTGCTTGAGTCGATTCTTCACCTCGGCCCGCTCCCGGCGAGCCGCGGCGGCCTTTTCGAGCGCGGCTGCGCGCTGTTCAGGGGTAAGGGGCGGAAGAGCCACGCCTACGTCACCTCGGATGTCGAACTGTCGGATACGGACCGGTGGGGAACCCTAGGGCGCCACACCAGGCGAATGCCCGAACAGCGGTGGAACTCGTTCGCTGCTCGTTCACTCTGCTCGGAGACTAGCGGGCATGGCCGCTCCAGTCAGCGAGAACGGACGAAAAGTCCTGGTCAGCCTCCACTGAACCGTACATCACCGACAAATCACCCCGGTTTTGTCCGGTGAAAGACGTTCGAATTTCGTCAGACCGTACGACGTGCGGTGCGGTCGGTGCGGTCGGCGGCTCTCCCGGACGACGTCAGGCGGAGACCGCCGCGCGGATTTCGTCCGCGAACCGGGCGGCCGAGGAGCGCAGCGCGGCGGCGTCCGGACCGTGCTTCAGCACGCCCCGCGACACGTTCGGGACGACGTTGCGCACGGCCGCGCCGAAGACCGCCGGCAGGTCGGCCGCCGTCGCGCCCTGCGCACCGATGCCCGGAGCCAGCAGCGGCCCGTTGATGTCCAGGTCGAACGACGACAGATCGCCCAGCGTGGCGCCGACCACGGCTCCGAAGGAGCCCATCGGCGACGCGCCGGCGTTCTCCGCCGCCAGGTGGCCGAGCATCGTCGCACCGATGGTCCGGCCGTCCTCGCGCACCGCGCGCTGGACCTCCGCGCCCTCCGGGTTGGAAGTGAGGGCGAGGACGAAGAGCCCGGCGCCCGAGCGGCGGGCCAGCTCCACCGCCGGCTCCAGCGAGCCGTAGCCCAGGTACGGGGACACCGTCAGCGCGTCGGAGAACAGCGGCGAGGACGGCGACAGGAAGGTCTGCGCGTACGCGGCCATCGTCGAGCCGATGTCGCCGCGCTTCGCGTCCATCACGACCAGGGTGCCCGCCGCCCGGGCGTCGGCCACGGTCTGCTCCAGCACCGCGATGCCCTTCGAGCCGAAGCGCTCGAAGAAGGCCGCCTGCGGCTTGAAGACGGCGACCGAGTCGGCCAGCGCCTCGACGACCGTGCGGGAGAACTTCTCCAGGCCCGCGATGTCGTCGTTCAGGCCCCACGACGAGAGGAGGGCCGCGTGCGGGTCGATGCCCACGCAGAGCGGGCCTCGGGTGTCCATCGCCGCGCGCAGGCGGGTGCCGAAGGGCGTCACGGGGGTCTCGGGGGTCTGCGTCACGGAGGTCTCGGTCACTGGGCGGCCTTTCGGGTTTCGGCACCGACGGCCTCGGCGAGGGTCGCGTACGGGCTGGTGGCCAGGCGCGCGGCCAGGCCCTTGTGGATGGCGCGGGCGTAGAACGGGCCCTCGTAGATGAACGCGCTGTACCCCTGGATCAGGGTCGCGCCGGCCAGGATCCGCTGCCAGGCGTCCTCGGCGTTCTCGATGCCCCCGACGCCCACCAGCACCAGGCGGTCGCCCACGCGGGCGTACAGGCGGCGCAGGACCTCCAGGGAGCGCTCCTTGACCGGGGCTCCGGACAGGCCGCCGGTCTCCTTCACGAGGGACGGGGAGGACTTCAGGCCCAGCCCCTCCCGCGCGATGGTGGTGTTCGTCGCGATGATGCCGTCCAGGCCCAGCTCCAGCGCCAGGTCCGCGACCGCGTCCACGTCCTCGTCCGCGAGGTCGGGGGCGATCTTGACGAGGAGCGGGACCCGGCGGTCGGTCACCGTGCGGTCCGCGGCCTCCCGTACGGCCGTCAGGAGGGGGCGCAGGGACTCGGTGGCCTGGAGGTTGCGCAGGCCCGGCGTGTTCGGCGAGGAGACGTTCACGACCAGGTAGTCCGCGTGGCGGGCCAGCCGCTCGGTGGAGGCGACGTAGTCCGCCACCGCCTCCTCCTCCGGCACGACCTTGGTCTTGCCGATGTTGACGCCCACGACCGTCCTGAAGACCGGCACACGGGCCGCCAGGCGGTCCGCCACGGCCGCCGAGCCCTCGTTGTTGAAGCCCATGCGGTTGATCAGTGCGCGGTCCGGCACGAGCCGGAACAGCCGCTTCTTGGGGTTGCCGGGCTGCGCCTGCGCCGTGACCGTGCCGATCTCGATGTGGTCGAAGCCGAGCATGGACATGCCGTCGATGGCGACGGCGTTCTTGTCGAAGCCCGCCGCGAGGCCGAAGGGGCCGTGCATGCGCAGCCCGAGCGCCTCGGTGCGCAGCTCCTTGAAGCGCGGGGCCAGGGCGGCCGCCACGAAGGTGCGCAGCACCGGGGTGCGGGCCGCGAGGCGGATCCAGCGGAAGGCCAGGTAGTGGGCCTGCTCCGGGTCCATCCGCTTGAAGACGAGGTCGAAGAAGAGTTTGTACATGTCGAGAAGATCCCTTGTGCGCTCATGACGAGGGGGACACGGATGCGCATCGCGCATTCGTGTCCCCCTCCTCGTACGGGCTGCTAGTCGCGGGCCGCGGTCAGGTGCTCCGCGTGCTCCTGGAGCGAGCGGACGCCCACGTCGCCGTGGCCCAGTGCCTCGATGCCCTGGACGGCCGCGGCGAGTGCCTGGACCGTGGTCAGGCACGGGACGCCGCGCGCCACGGCCGCCGTGCGGATCTCGTAGCCGTCGAGGCGGCCGCCGGTGCCGTACGGGGTGTTGACGATCAGGTCGACCTGGCCGTCGTGGATGAGCTGGACGACGGTCTTCTCGCCGTTCGGGCCCTCGCCCTCGCTGAGCTTGCGCACGACGGTGGCGTTGATGCCGTTGCGGCGCAGCACCTCGGCGGTGCCGGAGGTGGCCATGAGCTCGAAGCCGTGGGCGACCAGCTCGCGCGCCGGGAAGATCATCGATCGCTTGTCGCGGTTGGCGACGGAGATGAACGCGCGGCCCTTGGTGGGCAGCGGGCCGTAGGCGCCGGCCTGCGACTTGGCGTACGCGGTGCCGAAGACGGAGTCGATGCCCATGACCTCGCCGGTGGAGCGCATCTCCGGGCCGAGGACGGTGTCGACGCCGCGGCCGTGGATGTCGCGGAAGCGCGACCACGGCATGACGGCCTCCTTGACGGAGATCGGCGCGTCGAGCGGCAGGGTGCCGCCGTCGCCGGTCTTCGGGAGCATGCCCTCTTCGCGCAGCTCGGCGATGGTGGTGCCGAGCGAGATGCGGGCGGCGGCCTTCGCGAGCGGGACCGCCGTGGCCTTCGAGGTGAAGGGGACGGTGCGGGAGGCACGCGGGTTGGCCTCCAGGACGTAGAGGATGTCACCCGCCATCGCGAACTGGATGTTGATCAGGCCGCGTACGCCGACGCCCTTGGCGATGGCCTCGGTGGAGGCGCGCAGGCGCTTGATGTCGAAGCCGCCGAGGGTGATCGGGGGCAGGGCGCAGGCCGAGTCGCCGGAGTGGATGCCGGCTTCCTCGATGTGCTCCATGACACCGCCGAGGTAGAGCTCGGTGCCGTCGTAGAGGGCGTCGACGTCGATCTCGATGGCGTCGTCGAGGAAGCGGTCGACGAGCACGGGGCGGGTCGGGGAGATCTCGGTGGACTCCGCGATGTACGCCTCAAGGCGGGTCTCGTCGTAGACGATCTCCATGCCGCGGCCGCCGAGCACGTAGGACGGGCGGACGAGGACCGGGTAGCCGATCTCGTCGGCGATCGCCTTCGCACCCGCGAACGTGGTGGCGGTGCCGTGCTTGGGGGCGGGCAGGCCCGCCTCGGCGAGGACCCGGCCGAAGGCGCCTCGGTCCTCGGCGGCGTGGATGGCCTCCGGCGAGGTGCCGACGACCGGGACGCCGTTGTCCTTGAGCGCCTGGGCGAGGCCCAGCGGGGTCTGGCCGCCGAGCTGGACGACGACACCGGCGATGGGGCCGGCCAGCGACTCGGCGTGGACGATCTCCAGCACGTCTTCGAGCGTCAGCGGCTCGAAGTACAGGCGGTCGGAGGTGTCATAGTCGGTGGAGACGGTCTCCGGGTTGCAGTTGACCATCACGGTCTCGTAGCCGGCGTCGCTCAGGGCGAAGGAGGCGTGGACGCAGGAGTAGTCGAACTCGATGCCCTGGCCGATGCGGTTCGGGCCGGAGCCCAGGATGATGACCGCGGGCTTCTCGCGGGGCGCGACCTCGCTCTCCTCGTCGTAGGAGGAGTAGAAGTACGGGGTCTTCGCGGCGAACTCGGCGGCGCAGGTGTCGACCGTCTTGTAGACCGGGCGGACGCCCAGGGCGTGGCGGACCTCGCGGACGACGTCCTCGCGCAGGCCGCGGATCTCGGCGATCTGGGCGTCGGAGAAGCCGTGGCGCTTGGCCTCGGCGAGCAGCTCGGGGTGGAGCTTCTCGGCGGCGGCCAGCTCGTCCGCGATCTCCTTGATCAGGAAGAGCTGGTCGACGAACCAGGGGTCGATCTTCGTGGACTCGAAGACCTCTTCCTGGGTCGCGCCGGCGCGGATGGCCTGCATGACGGTGTTGATGCGGCCGTCGGTGGGGCGGACCGCGGTGGCGAGCAGCTCGGCCTTGTCGCCGGGCTCGCCGACGAAGGTGAACTGCGAGCCCTTCTTCTCCAGGGAGCGCAGGGCCTTCTGGAGGGCCTCGGTGAAGTTGCGGCCGATGGCCATGGCCTCGCCCACCGACTTCATGGTCGTGGTGAGGGTGGCGTCGGCGAGCGGGAACTTCTCGAAGGCGAAGCGCGGGGCCTTGACGACGACGTAGTCGAGGGTCGGCTCGAAGGAGGCCGGCGTCTTCTCGGTGATGTCGTTGGGGACCTCGTCGAGGGTGTAGCCGATGGCCAGCTTGGCGGCGATCTTGGCGATCGGGAAGCCGGTGGCCTTCGACGCGAGCGCCGAGGAGCGGGAGACGCGCGGGTTCATCTCGATGACGATGACGCGGCCGTCGACCGGGTCGATCGCGAACTGGATGTTGCAGCCGCCGGTGTCGACGCCGACCTCGCGGATGATCGCGATGCCGATGTCGCGCAGGCGCTGGTACTCGCGGTCGGTCAGCGTCATCGCCGGGGCGACGGTGATCGAGTCGCCGGTGTGGACGCCCATCGGGTCGAAGTTCTCGATGGAGCAGACGACGACCACGTTGTCCTTGGTGTCGCGCATCAGCTCCAGCTCGTACTCCTTCCAGCCGAGGATGGACTCCTCCAGGAGCACCTCGGTGGTCGGGGAGAGCGTGAGGCCCTGGCCGGCGATGCGGCGCAGCTCGTCCTCGTCGTGGGCGAAGCCGGAGCCGGCGCCGCCCATGGTGAACGACGGGCGGACGACGACGGGGTAGCCGCCGAGGGTCTCGACGCCGGCGAGGACGTCGTCCATGGAGTGGCAGATGACCGAGCGGGCGGACTCGCCGTGGCCGATCTTGGCGTTGACGGCCTCGACGACGCCCTTGAAGAGGTCGCGGTCCTCGCCCTTGTTGATGGCCTCGACGTTGGCGCCGATGAGCTCGACGCCGTACTTCTCCAGCACACCGTGCTCGTGCATGGAGATCGCGGTGTTGAGCGCGGTCTGGCCGCCGAGGGTCGGGAGCAGCGCGTCGGGGCGCTCCTTCGCGATGATCTTCTCGACGAACTCGGGGGTGATCGGCTCGACGTACGTGGCGTCGGCGATCTCCGGGTCGGTCATGATCGTCGCGGGGTTGGAGTTCACCAGGATGACCCGCAGGCCCTCGGCCTTGAGGATGCGGCAGGCCTGGGTGCCGGAGTAGTCGAATTCGGCGGCCTGTCCGATGACGATCGGGCCGGAGCCGATGACCAGGACGGACTGGATATCGGTGCGCTTAGGCACGCTCGGCCTCCATCAGGGATACGAAGCGGTCGAAGAGGTACGCGGCGTCGTGCGGGCCGGCAGCCGCTTCGGGGTGGTACTGGACGGAGAAGGCCGGCTGGTCGAGCAGCTGGAGGCCTTCCACGACGTCGTCGTTCAGGCAGACGTGGGAGACCTCGGCGCGGCCGTAGGGGGTCTCGGAGACCTTTTCGAGGGGCGCGTCGACGGCGAAGCCGTGGTTGTGCGCGGTGACCTCGACCTTGCCGGTGGTGCGGTCCTGCACCGGCTGGTTGATGCCGCGGTGGCCGTACTTCAGCTTGTACGTGCCGAAGCCGAGCGCGCGGCCCAGGATCTGGTTGCCGAAGCAGATGCCGAAGAGCGGGGTCTTGCGCTCCAGAATGCCCTGCATGACGGCGACGGGGCCGTCGGCGGTGGCCGGGTCGCCCGGGCCGTTGGAGAAGAAAACGCCGTCGGGGTTGACCGCGTACACGTCCTCGACGGTGGCGGTGGCGGGCAGCACGTGCACCTCGATGCCGCGCTCGGCCATCCGGTGCGGGGTCATGCCCTTGATGCCGAGGTCGACGGCGGCGACGGTGAAGCGCTTCTCGCCGATCGCGGGGACGACGTAGGTCTCCTTGGTGGCGACCTCGGCGGAGAGGTTCGCGCCCTTCATCTGCGGCTGCGACTGGACCTTGGCCAGCAGCGCCTCGTCGCGGATGCCCACCCAGGCCTCGCCCGAGAAGATGCCGACGCGCATGGCGCCGCGCTCGCGCAGGTGGCGGGTCAGGGCGCGGGTGTCGATGCCGGAGATCCCGACGACGCCCTGCTTGACGAGCTCCTCGTCCAGCGAGCGCTGCGAGCGCCAGTTGGAGGGGACGCGGGCGGGGTCGCGGACGACGTAGCCGGCCACCCAGATGCGGGAGGACTCGGGGTCCTCGTCGTTGACCCCGGTGTTGCCGACGTGCGGGGCGGTCATCACGACGACCTGCCGGTGGTACGACGGGTCGGTGAGGGTCTCCTGGTATCCGGTCATGCCGGTGGAGAACACGGCCTCGCCGAAGGTCTCCCCCACAGCGCCGTAGGCGCGGCCGCGGAAGATCCGACCGTCCTCCAGGACGAGTACGGCGGGAGCTTTGGCTGCTCCCCTGGTGGAGGTCGTCATCGTTCGGCGCCTTCCGTCGTGATGGATTGGTTCATGAGGTTGATCGCTTCGACCCAGGCGGCGTGTTCGGCCGCGCGGTCGGAGCGGAATCCGGAGTCGATCAGCTTGTCGCCGTGCGCCCAGGTGACGACGAGGAGACCGCCCTCGGTGAGTACCTTGCCCGCGATTCCCTTGTCGAGGCGGGCGCCGCGCAGCTGCGCGGCCGGTACGAAGAAGTCGGTGGCACCCGGACGGACCACGTCGAGGCCCGCGTCGGTGAGCGTGAGCTCGACCCGGCTGCGGACGCCCAGACCGTGGGCGACGATCCGGTCGAGCCACTGCCCGGCGGTGGTGGACCCGTGGTACCGGCCGGTCAGGGCCAGCCGGTGCTCGGGGAGGCCGCCGGGGGCGGCGGGCAGCTCCGGCAGATCGCTCTGCAGTGTGCCGCGCCATTTCCAGCCCTGCCGCATCAGCCAGTACACGAAAGCGATGAAGACGAGCAGACCGATCACCCACGCGATGCGGGCGCCCCAGTCCGTCACCTCCGCCGACCTTCGCTCGGCGGCCTCGGCGGCCAGTTGGATTACTGCAGGTGTCACGCCAGATTCCCGTCCACGACCGTTGCCCGGCCCCGCAGGAAGGTGTGAGTGACGCGACCCGGCAGCTCACGGCCCTCGTAAGGCGTGTTGCGGCTGCGGGAGGCGAAGTGTGCGGGGTCCACCACACCACGGTACGAGGTATCGACCAGGGTCAGGTTCGCGGGTTCACCTGCCGAGACGGGGCGGCCGTGGTTGTCCAGGCCGCCGATCCGCGCCGGGGCGAAGGACATGCGCTCGGCGACGCCAGCCCAGTCGAGCAGTCCGGTCTCGACCATCGTCTGCTGGACGACGGAGAGCGCGGTCTCCAGGCCCACCATGCCCATGGCGGCGGCGGCCCACTCGCAGTCCTTGTCCTCGTGCGGGTGCGGGGCGTGGTCGGTGGCGACGATGTCGATCGTGCCGTCGGCGAGGGCCTCGCGCAGGGCCGTCACGTCGCGCTCGGTGCGCAGCGGCGGGTTGACCTTGTAGACCGCGTTGTACGAGCGGACCAGCTCGTCGGTGAGGAGGAGGTGGTGCGGGGTGACCTCGGCGGTGACGTCGATGCCGCGGGCCTTGGCCCAGCGGACGATCTCGACGGAGCCGGCGGTGGAGAGGTGGCAGATGTGCACGCGGGAGCCGACGTGCTCGGCGAGGAGGACGTCGCGGGCGATGATCGACTCCTCGGCGACGGCCGGCCAGCCGCCGAGGCCCAGCTCGGCGGAGACCACGCCCTCGTTCATCTGGGCGCCCTCGGTCAGGCGGGGCTCCTGGGCGTGCTGGGCGACGACCCCGCCGAATGCCTTCACGTACTCCAGGGCGCGGCGCATGATCACGGCGTCGTCGACGCACTTGCCGTCGTCGGAGAAGACGGTGACGCGGGCGGCGGACTCGTGCATGGCGCCGAGCTCGGAGAGCTGCTTGCCTTCCAGGCCGACGGTGACGGCGCCGATGGGCTGCACGTCGCAGTAGCCGGACTCCTTGCCCAGGCGCCAGACCTGCTCGACGACGCCGGCGGTGTCGGCGACCGGGAAGGTGTTGGCCATGGCGAACACGGCCGTGTAGCCGCCGGAGGCGGCGGCGCGGGTGCCGGTCAGGACGGTCTCGGAGTCCTCGCGGCCGGGCTCGCGCAGGTGGGTGTGCAGGTCGACGAGGCCGGGGAGGAGGACCTGGCCCTCGGCTTCGATGACGGTCGCGCCCTCGGCGGACAGGCCGGTGCCGACCTCGGCGATGGTCTCGCCGTCGATCAGGACGTCCTGCACGTCGCCGCCGAGTACCTTCGCGCCGCGGATAAGGATCTTGCTCATGGTTACTTGCTCTCCTCGGTGCGGGCGGTGGTGCTGGTGGTGACGGCGGGCTCGGAGCCGCCGAGCAGCAGGTACAGGACGGCCATGCGGATGGAGACGCCGTTGGCGACCTGCTCGACGACGGTGCAGCGGTCGGAGTCGGCGACCTCGGCGGTGATCTCCATGCCGCGGACCATGGGGCCGGGGTGCATGACGATGGCGTGCTCGGGCATCCTGGCCATGCGGGCGGCGTCCAGCCCGTAGCGGCGGGAGTACTCGCGCTCGGTCGGGAAGAACGCGGCGTTCATGCGTTCGCGCTGCACACGAAGCATCATGACGGCGTCGGACTTGGGAAGCACCTCGTCGAGGCCGTACGAGACCTCGCAGGGCCAGGTCTCGACGCCGACGGGGACGAGGGTGGGCGGGGCGACGAGGGTGACCTCGGCGCCGAGCGTGTGCAGCAGGTCGACGTTGGAGCGGGCGACGCGGCTGTGCAGGACGTCGCCGACGATGGTGATGCGGCGCCCGGCGAGGTCCTTGCCGAGGCCGGCGTCGCGGCCGACGAGGCGGCGGCGCATGGTGAAGGCGTCCAGCAGGGCCTGGGTGGGGTGCTGGTGGGTGCCGTCACCGGCGTTGATGACGGGGGCGTCGATCCAGCCGGAGGTGGCGAGCCGGTAGGGGGCTCCGGAAGCGCCGTGCCGGATGACGACGGCGTCGACGCCCATCGCCTCCAGTGTCTGGGCGGTGTCCTTGAGGGATTCGCCCTTGGACACCGAGGAGCCCTTGGCCGCGAAGTTGATGACGTCGGCGGAGAGCCGCTTCTCGGCGGCCTCGAAGGAGATCCGGGTGCGGGTGGAGTCCTCGAAGAAGAGGTTGCAGATCGTTCGGCCGCGCAGGGTGGGCAGCTTCTTTATCGGCCGGTCGGCGATCCGGGCCATCTCCTCGGCGGTGTCGAGGATGAGGACGGCGTCGTCGCGCGTGAGATCGGCGGCCGAGATGAGGTGGCGCTTCATCAGGGTGCTCCGTATGTCGATGAGGTCAGAGCGGAGGGGAGGGCGGGGCGGCGGACCGGCTTGAGTGCGGCAGGGCAGGCCTGCGCGCGGGCCCCGTGGCCGGGGCCCTCACTCGTACGGGCTACTGCCCGGTTGCGGTGTCGGTCCGCTGGCCGAGCAGCACGGCGTCGCGGCCGTCCTCGTCCTGGAGCTGGACCTTGACGGTCTCCCGCAGCGACGTGGGGAGGTTCTTGCCGACGTAGTCGGCGCGGATCGGCAGTTCGCGGTGACCGCGGTCGACGAGGACCGCGAGCTGCACTGCGCGGGGGCGGCCGAGGTCGCCCAGGGCGTCGAGGGCCGCTCTGATGGTGCGGCCGGAGAAGAGCACGTCGTCGACGAGGACGACGAGGCGTCCGTCGATGTCGTCGCCGGGGATCTCGGTGCGGCCGATCGCGCGGGCGGGCTTCATCCGCAGATCGTCGCGGTACATGGTGATGTCGAGGGATCCGACCGGGATCTTGGCGCCGGTGATCTCTTCGAGTTTGGCGGCCAGCCGGCGGGCGAGGTACACACCGCGGGTGGGAATGCCGAGGAGCACCACGTCGTCGGCGCCCTTGGCGCGTTCGACGATCTCGTGGGCGATGCGGGTCAGCACCCGCGCGATGTCCTGTGCCTCAAGCACGGGGCGCATCGCGTCGATGCCCTGGGCATCGACGTTCCGAGCAGCCTGAGCGTCCATGAAAAGGACCTCCTTCTCCGCCTCACGGGACGGACCTTAAAGGACGTCTGATGTACGTGTTCCACGGTACCAGGACCCAGGAGGGGGACCGTCACCGGGCCCGTCCGGCACCCCTCGTACGTGGGCGTGCGACATCATTCGGCTTGACGCATCCAAGTAACGCTGCGTAACCTCACAGTGAGTTACCAGCCGCGGCGGAGCCGCACGTGGTCCATGTCTTACAGCGTCCATGTCGTCACAGCGTCACAGCGTCCGGGAGCGTTATGTCCAGCGAATACGCCAAGCAGCTCGGGGCCAAGCTCCGCGCCATCCGCACCCAGCAGGGCCTCTCCCTCCATGGTGTCGAGGAGAAGTCCCAGGGCCGGTGGAAGGCCGTGGTGGTCGGGTCGTACGAGCGCGGGGACCGCGCCGTCACGGTCCAGCGCCTCGCCGAGCTGGCGGACTTCTACGGGGTGCCGGTGCAGGAACTGCTGCCGGGTACGACTCCCGGTGGGGCGGCCGAGCCGCCGCCGAAGCTGCGCCTCGACCTGGAGCGCCTGGCCGGCGTGCCCGCCGAGAAGGCCGGCCCGCTGCAGCGTTACGCGGCGACCATCCAGAGCCAGCGCGGCGACTACAACGGCAAGGTCCTGTCGATCCGCCAGGACGACCTGCGCACCCTGGCCGTCATCTACGACCAGTCCCCCTCGGTCCTGACCGAGCAGCTGATCAGCTGGGGCGTGCTCGACGCGGATGCGCGTCGCGCCGTGGCGCACGAGGACATCTAGTCCCCGCGCCCAGGACCAGCAGAAACGTTACCGGCGTGGGCCGGGAGCCAGGAGTGGCTCCCGGCCCACGCCGGTTTTGTTTCCCGGGCCGGGGAGCCGGGCCGGGAAACGGACGGAGGGCCCGCAGCGCGCGTGCGCTGCGGGCCCTCCGTTCCGGCCGAACCGCCTGGGCTACTCGCCCCGGCGCAGGCTCGGCTTCAGGTCCTTGAAGCGGGCCAGCAGCCCGTTCACGAACGAGGGGGACTCGTCCGTCGAGAACTCCTTGGCCAGCTGGACGGCCTCGTCGATGGCCACGGCGTCCGGGGTGTCGTCCACCCAGATCAGCTCGTAGGCACCGAGCCGCAGGATGTTCCGGTCCGCAACCGGCATGCGGTCGAGTTCCCAGTCCACGGCGTAGGTGACGATCAGGTCGTCGATGCGGTTCACCTTGTCGGCGTATCCCTCGACGAGATCCATCGTGAAGGCGCTGACGGGCGGCTGCCGGTCGTCCGACCGCGCGTGGCGGATCCAGTCCGCGAGGACCTCGCGCACGGGCACGCCGCGCTGATCGGCCTCGAACAGGATCTGGAAGGCGCGCTTGCGCGCGTTGCTGCGGGCAGCCACGGTTAGCTGTTCACCCGGCCGAGGTAGTCGCTGGTGCGGGTGTCGACCTTGACCTTCTCGCCCGTGTTCACGAAGAGCGGGACCTGGATCTCGTGGCCGGTCTCCAGGCGGGCCGGCTTGGTGCCACCGGTGGAGCGGTCGCCCTGGACGCCGGGGTCGGTGTGCTCGATCACGAGCTCGACGGCGGCCGGGAGCTCGACGTAGAGCACCGAGCCCTCGTGCTGGGCGACGGAGGCGGTGAAGCCCTCGATGAGGAAGTTGGCGGCGTCGCCGACAGCCTTCTTGTCGACCATCAGCTGGTCGTAGGTCTGCATGTCCATGAAGACGAAGTACTCGCCGTCCATGTACGAGAACTGCATGTCACGGCGGTCGATGGTGGCCGTCTCGACCTTCGTGCCGGCGTTGAAGGTCTTGTCGACGACCTTGCCGGAGAGCACGTGCTTGAGCTTGGTGCGCACGAAGGCCGGGCCCTTGCCGGGCTTGACGTGCTGGAACTCGACGACGGACCAGAGCTGGTCACCGTCGAGCTTGAGCACCATGCCGTTCTTGAGGTCGTTCGTGGAAGCCACGGTTCGGGAATCTCCTGCACTGGAAGACCACGGGTGCGCGCACGACCCGCCGCAGCGGGCTAGAGCGCGAGCAGCTCCTTGGTCGTAATGGTGAGTAGCTCGGGACCGCCGTCCGCCTCGGGGCGTACGACGAGCGTGTCATCGATCCGGACACCTCCCCGGCCCGGGAGGTGAACCCCCGGTTCGACGGTGACCGGCACGCAAGCGTCCAGTTTACCCATTGCCGTAGGTGCAAGCTGCGGGTCCTCGTCGATTTCGAGGCCGACCCCGTGTCCGGTCGACGGAGCGAGGGCCTCGCCATGGCCTGCGGAGTCCAGTACGGAGCGCGCGGCATGGTCGACCTCGCGGTACGCGGCCCCCGGTACGAGCGCCTCGCGGCCCGCCCGCTGAGCAGCGAAAACAAGATCATAGAGTTCGATCTGCCAGTCGGCCGGGCTGGTGCCGATCACGAAGGTCCGGCCGATCTCACACCGGTAGCCGCGGTAGTTGGCACCGAGGCAGACGGAGAGGAAGTCGCCCTCCTCGACCCGGCGGTCGGAGGGCCGGTGCCGGGAGCGGCCGGAGTTCGGCCCGGTGCCGACGGAGGTCGGGAAGGCCGGGCCGTCCGCGCCGTGGTCGACGAGGCGGCGCTCCAGCTCCAGGGCGAGATGGCGTTCGGTCCGCCCCACCAGGATCGACTCCAGCAGCTCGCCCAGGGCCTGGTCGGCGATCTCGGCGGCGATCCGCAGGCAGGCGATCTCCTCCTCGTCCTTGACGAGGCGCTGCTGCTCCACGGCGGTCCCGAGATCGGCGAGCCGCAGCTTGGGGGCGACGGAGCGCAGGGCGCGGTGGCGGGCGACCGTCAGATGGTGCTCCTCGACGGCCAGCGACTCGGCCCGCAGGGAGCCGGCCATGTCCCCGGCGGCGACGGCCGCGTCGCTGCCGGGGCCGGACAGCACGGAGAGCGTGAGCCGCTCGTCGAGGCGCCCCTCGTCGCAGTCGCCGGTGGGCGGGCCGACGGTGAACACCGCGTCCTCGCCGCCCGGCCCGACGAGCAGGACGGCGCCCGGCGGGGACGCCCCTGCGAGGTAGCGGACGTTCGCCGGACGCGTGATCAGAGCGGCGGCGTTCCCCGCGGCGGCGCAGCGGTCGCGAAGCAGGCCCCGGCGGGCCGCGTACACGTCTGACATGTCTTCGAGCCTACGAGCGCCCCGCGCATCCGGCCTGGTGAGCACACCCGTACGGGGGCCGGCGGCGCCGCGGGGGGCATCGCCGGACCCCGGGCCGGGTCAGTCGCCGACGTACGCGCAGAGGTGTTCGCCGGTGAGGGTGGAGCGGGCGGCGACGAGGTCGGCGGGGGTGCCCTCGAAGACGATCCGGCCGCCGTCGTGGCCGGCGCCGGGGCCGAGGTCGATGATCCAGTCGGCGTGCGCCATGACCGCCTGGTGGTGCTCGACGACGATGACCGACTTGCCGGAGTCGACGAGGCGGTCGAGCAGGCCGAGCAGCTGCTCGACGTCGGCGAGGTGCAGGCCGGCCGTCGGCTCGTCGAGGACGTAGATGCCGCCCTTCTCGGCCATGTGGGTCGCCAGTTTGAGCCGCTGCCGCTCACCGCCGGACAGCGTGGTGAGCGGCTGGCCGAGGCTGATGTAGCCGAGCCCGACGTCGGCGAGCCGGCCCAGGATGCGGTGCGCGGCCGGTGTGTGCGCCTCGCCGGCTCCGAAGAACTCCTCGGCCTCGGTCACCGACATGGCCAGCACTTCGCTGATGTCGCGGCCGCCGAGGTGGTACTCCAGCACCGATGCCTGGTAGCGCTTGCCCTCGCACTCCTCGCAGGGGGTCGCGACGCCGGCCATCATCGCCAGGTCGGTGTAGACGACGCCGACGCCGTTGCAGGTGGGGCAGGCACCCTCGGAGTTGGCGCTGAACAGAGCCGGCTTCACTCCGTTGGCCTTGGCGAACGCCTTGCGGATCGGGTCGAGCAGCCCCGTGTACGTCGCCGGGTTGCTCCTCCGCGAGCCGCGGATTGCGCCCTGGTCGACCGACACCACGCCTTCACCGGCAGGGATCGACCCGTGCACGAGGGAGCTCTTGCCGGAGCCGGCGACACCGGTGACGACAGCGAGGACCCCGAGCGGGATGTCGACGTCGACGCCCTGCAGGTTGTGCGTGGTCGCGCCGCGGATCTCCAGGGCGCCGGTGGGCGTGCGCACCGCATCCTTGAGGGAGGCCCGGTCGTCGAAATGGCGGCCGGTGACGGTGTCGCCGGTCCGCAGGCCCTCGACGGTGCCCTCGAAGCAGACGGTGCCGCCCGCCTGGCCGGCGCCGGGGCCGAGGTCGACGACGTGGTCGGCGATCGCGATCATCTCGGGCTTGTGCTCCACGACGAGCACCGTGTTGCCCTTGTCCCGCAGCCGGAGCAGCAGGTTGTTCATCCGCTGGATGTCGTGGGGGTGCAGGCCGGTGGTGGGCTCGTCGAAGACGTACGTGACGTCGGTGAGCGAGGAACCGAGGTGGCGGATCATCTTGACGCGCTGCGCCTCGCCGCCCGACAGCGTGCCGGCCGGCCGGTCGAGCGACAGGTAGCCGAGGCCGATCTCCACGAAGGAGTCCAGGGTCTGCCGCAGGGCTTCGAGGAGCGGCGCCACCGACGGGTCGCCGAGGCCGCGGACCCACTCGGCGAGGTCGCTGATCTGCATCGCGCAGGCGTCGGCGATGCTGATCTTCTCGATCTTCGACGACCGGGCCCCCTCGCTCAGCCGGGTGCCGTCGCACTCGGGGCAGGTGGTGAAGGTGACCGCCCGCTCCACGAACGCTCGGATGTGCGGCTGCATGGCCTCCTTGTCCTTGGACAGCATCGACTTCTGGAGCTTGGGGATCAGCCCCTCGTAGGTGAGGTTGACGCCGTTGACCTTGACCTTGGTCGGCTCCCGGTAGAGGAAGTCCTGCATCTCCTTCCTGGTGAACCTGGCGATCGGCTTGTTCGGGTCGAGGAAGCCCGACTCGGCGTAGACCTGCACGGTCCAGAAGCTGTCCGACTTCCAGCCGGGGATGGTGAACGCGCCTTCGGCGATCGACTTGGAGTCGTCGTAGAGCTGCGTGAGGTCGATGTCGGAGACCGTGCCCCGGCCTTCGCAGCGGGTGCACATGCCGCCGGTGCGGTTGAAGGTGGCCTTCACCGTCTTCTTGGCACCGCGCTCCACGGTGATCGCACCGCTCGCCCGGACCGAGGGCACGTTGAAGGCGTACGCGCTGGGCGGCCCGATGTGCGGTGCGCCGAGCCGGCTGAAGAGGATGCGGAGCATCGCGTTGGCGTCGGTGGCGGTGCCGACGGTGGAACGGGGGTCGGCGCCCATCCGCTGCTGGTCCACGGCGATCGCGGTGGTCAGCCCGTCGAGAACGTCGACCTCGGGCCGCGCCAGGGTCGGCATGAAGCCCTGGACGAAGGCGCTGTAGGTCTCGTTGATCAGCCGCTGCGACTCCGCGGCGATCGTGTCGAACACCAGTGAGCTCTTGCCCGAGCCGGAGACTCCGGTGAACACCGTCAGGCGGCGCTTCGGGATCTCGACGCTGACGTCCTTGAGGTTGTTCTCGCGCGCGCCGTGCACGCGGATCAGGTCGTGGCTGTCGGCATCGTGCGGCGCGGGAGCCTGCGTACCCGTCCTCGTGGCCATGTTCATCGGGTCTCCGTCTGTCGGGGCGGGCGGCCCGGCCGGCTCCGGCCGGTTCCGGGCCTCACGTCTGGGTCTACTGCGCGGTGCGGGTCACGCTCAGCGGTCCTGGAGCAGCCCGAGGACGTTGCCGTCGGCGTCGGTGACAGTGGCGGTCAGGCGGCCGCCGCCGACGTCGTGCACGGGCTCCTTTACGGTGGCACCCGCGGCGGTCACCTCGGCGAGCTTCGCTTCGATGTCCGGCACGTGCCAGTAGGCCACGGGCGAGGTCATGCCCTGGGCCGCGCCGCCGGGCACCAGTCCGATCTGCTGGCCGGCGACCTCGAAGCCGACGTAGTAGGGCTCGTCGGTCTGCGGCGGCACGCCGAGCAGGGCTGCGTACACCTCCTTGGCTTTCGCGAGGTCGGAGACGGGGTGCAGCACGGTCTTGATTCCCTGGACGGAAGAGCCGGTCATGATCACTCCTGGGGTGGCGGGTCGGATCCGGACGGCCGCCGGGACCACCTCCGGGTGGTCGCGACGTCCATGGCGATCACGCTAGCCGCGGCCCGAGGGCCCCCGCTTCTCGAATCCTGACCGGTCTGCCTACCCCCTGGCCCGCCGGCCCGGAAGGCGGGCCGGGGCGGCGGGGTCAGAAGGCAGGGGTGGCGATGGCTCGGGCCAGGGCCTCGTCCAGGGCTCGGGACGTGCCCTCCACGTCGAGGTCCGAGTTGTCGATGATCGGCAGGCCGGATCCGTACCAGCCGGCCATCCGGCCGTGGATCCGGGCGACCTCCTCGTCGGAGAGGCGCCGGTTCCCCGAACGGGCGGCATTGCGCTCCAGGACGATCTCCAGGCCGGGGAGCAGGACGACCGGCAGCAGCGCCGGGCCGACGTGGCGCTTCCAGCCGCCGAGGCCCACCACCGGCCGGTCCGGGAAGACTGCGTCGTCGAGGATGCAGGAGATCCCGTTCGCCAGGAAGTTGCGGGCGGCGAAGCCGCAGGTGCGGCGGGCCAGGCGGTACTGGGCCTCGGAGTGGTCGTTCCAGCCGGCCTGCGGGTCGGCGAAGCCCGAGCACACCCACTCCCGGACGTCGTCCAGGCTCACGTGCGCGGTCGGCACGGGCCGTGTGCTCGCCCAGTGCCGGGCCACCGTGGTCTTCCCCGCGCCGGCCGGGCCGATCAGCAGCACGGCCAGCGTGGCCCCGCCGGTCCCGGCCACCGCGGGCGGCAGCGGGATGTGCCCCGTGGCCTCGGGACCGGGCGGCGGCCCCTGCGGCGGCGCGGGCATCGGTGCGGGCACCGGCGGTGGCAGCGGCCACCCCTGCGCAGGAGGAATCGGCGGCTGCGGGGGCGTCGCCGGATGATGTCCCGGCTGCCCCCAGCCCACGCCGCCGCCCACTCCGTGCTGCATCCGCTGCCACTCCGTCTCGTTCCACCGCCTGATGCGAGAACGTTATATGACCACGGAGGCGGGGCCTCCCACCAGCACCGTCAGAGCGTGACTTCGTCCGCCAGTGCGCGCAGCGCCAGTCGGTACGAGCCGATGCCGAAGCCCGCAACCGTCCCGGTCGCCACCGAGGCGATGACCGACGTGTGCCGGAACTCCTCGCGGGCGTACGGGTTCGAGATGTGCACCTCGATCAGCGGGGCGGTGCGCTGCGCGGCCGCGTCCCGCATCCCGTACGAGTAGTGCGTGAAGGCGCCGGGGTTGATGACCACGGGGATCTTGCCGTCGGCGGCCTCGTGGAGCCAGCGGATCATCTCGCCCTCGTCGTTGGTCTCGCGGACCTCCACGGCGAAGCCGAGCTCCTCGCCCAGCGCGCGGCAGCTCTCGACGAGCCCGGCGTAGGAGGTGGCGCCGTACACGTCGGGCTCGCGGGACCCGAGCCGGCCCAGGTTCGGGCCGTTGAGGACGAGCACCGGGCGGCTCACGCCGACACCTCGCCGTACGCGGCGATCAGGTGCGCCGGGTCGGGGCCCTCCAGGACGGTGGGCTTGGCCAGACCGTCGAGGACGATGAAGCGCAGCAGGTTGCCGCGGGACTTCTTGTCGACCTGCATGGTCTGGAGCAGCTTGGGCCACTGGTCGCCGCGGTAGGTCAGCGGCAGTCCGACGGAGGCCAGGATCTCCCGGTGCCGGTCGGCCGTCGCGTCGTCGAGGCGGCCCGCGAGCCGGCCGAGCTCGGCCGCGAAGACCATGCCGACCGACACGGCCGCGCCGTGCCGCCACTTGTAGCGCTCGTTCTTCTCGATGGCGTGCGCGAGCGTGTGCCCGTAGTTGAGGATCTCCCGCAGGCCCGATTCCTTCAGGTCGCTGGAGACGACGTCCGCCTTGACCTGGATGGAGCGCACGATGAGCTCCGCGGTGTGCGGGCCGTCGGGCGTGCGGGCCGCCGCCGGGTCCGACTCGATCAGGTCGAGGATCACCGGGTCGGAGATGAATCCGGCCTTGATGATCTCGGCGAGGCCGCTGACGTAGTCGTTGACCGGCAGCGAGTCCAGCGCCGCCAGGTCACACAGCACGCCGGCCGGCGGGTGGAAGGCGCCGACCAGGTTCTTGCCCTCGGCGGTGTTGATGCCGGTCTTGCCGCCGACGGCCGCGTCCACCATCGCCAGGACGGTGGTCGGTACGGCGATCCAGCGCACCCCGCGCAGCCAGGAGGCCGCGACGAAGCCCGCGAGGTCCGTGGTGGCTCCGCCGCCGACGCCGACGATCACGTCGGTGCGGGTGAACCCGGACTGGCCGAGGGCCTTCCAGCAGTACGCGGCGACCTCGACCGTCTTGGCCTCTTCGGCGTTCGGCACCTGGATGGCGACCGCCTCGTAGCCCTGCTCGGCCAGGTCGTCGCGCAGCGCCTCACCGGTCGAGGCCAGTGCCTCGGGGTGGATCACGGCGACCCGCTGGGCCTTCGTGCCGATCAGCGTGCCGAGCTCGCCGAGCAACTGCCGGCCGACCAGCACGTCGTACGCGTCGTGTCCGGCGCTGGCGCCGACGTGGATGCGCGTCACCTGGTCTGTCATACGTCCTTCAACTCCAGAGCCTCAAGGACCGCCTGGGCGACCTCTTCGGGGGTGCGGTCGTCAGTGGCCACCACGACGCGCGCGACTTCGGTGTACAGGGGGCGGCGGGCCTCCATCAGCTCGCGCCACTGGCGGCGCGGGTTGACGGCGAGCAGGGGGCGCGCGGCGCCCAGGCCGACGCGCCGGACGGCTTCCTCGACGTCCATCGAGAGGTAGGCCACGGGCAGGCCGGCCAGCAGCTCCCGGGTGCCCGCGTCGAGGACGGCGCCGCCGCCGAGGGCGAGGATTCCGGTGTGCTCGGCGAGGGCGGCGGCGACCGCCTGCCGCTCCAGCTCACGGAAGTACGGTTCGCCCTCGTCGACGAAGAGGTCCGAGATCTCGCGGCCCTGGGCGGCGACGATGTCGGCGTCGGTGTCCCGGTAGGGGACGCCGAGCCGCTCGGCGAGCAGCGCCCCCACCGTGGACTTGCCGGACCCCATGGGCCCGACGAGGACGACCAGAGGTCCGCCCGTCACCGGATCTGCAGGTTGTCGAGGTAGGACCGGACGTTGCGGCGGGTCTCGGGGACCGAGTCGCCGCCGAACTTCTCGACCAGGGCGTCGGCCAGCACGAGCGCGACCATGGCCTCGGCGACGATGCCCGCGGCGGGCACGGCGCAGACGTCGGAGCGCTGGTGGTGCGCGGCGGCGGCCTCGCCGGTCGCCACGTCGACCGTGGCGAGGGCCTTCGGGACCGTCGCGATCGGCTTCATGGCCGCCCGTACGCGCAGCAGCTCGCCGGTGGTCAGGCCGCCCTCGGTGCCGCCGGAGCGGCCGGAGGTGCGCTTGATGCCCTCGGGGGTGGAGACGATCTCGTCGTGCGCCTTCGAGCCGGGCACGCGGGCCAGCTCGAAGCCGTCGCCGACCTCGACGCCCTTGATGGCCTGGATGCCCATGAGGGCGGCCGCGAGACGGGCGTCGAGGCGGCGGTCCCAGTGGACGTGGGAGCCGAGGCCGACGGGCACGCCGTAGGCGAGGACCTCGACGACGCCGCCGAGGGTGTCGCCGTCCTTGTGGGCCTGGTCGATCTCGGCGACCATCGCCTTCGACGCGTCGGCGTCGAGGCAGCGCACCGGGTCGGCGTCGAGCTTCTCGACGTCGGCGGGGGTCGGGTAGACGCCGTAGGGGGCCTTGGCAGAGGCGAGCTCCACGACGTGGGAGACGATCTCGATGCCGGCGGCCTCTTTGAGGAAGGACCGGGCGACGGCGCCGAGGGCGACACGGGCGGCCGTCTCACGGGCGCTGGCGCGCTCCAGGATCGGACGTGCCTCGGAGAAGCCGTACTTCTGCATGCCCGCGAGGTCGGCGTGGCCGGGGCGGGGGCGGGTCAGCGGCGCGTTGCGGCCGGTGTCCTTGAGGAGCGAGGGGTCGACCGGATCGGCCGACATGACGGTCTCCCACTTCGGCCACTCGGTGTTCCCGATCATCACGGCGACCGGGGAACCCTGCGAGAGCCCGTGGCGGACACCTCCGAGGAAGGTGATCTCGTCCTGCTCGAACTTCATCCGGGCACCGCGGCCATAGCCGAGCCGGCGCCGGGCCAGGTGGTCCGCCACCAGCTCGGTGGTGACCGGGACGCCGGCGGGAAGACCCTCCAGCGTCGCGACCAGTGCCGGTCCGTGCGACTCTCCCGCGGTCAGCCAACGCAACCTGCTCAACGATGCTCCTCATGCTCGCGCCTGGTACTGCGGCGGCGCGGCCGGGTGCTCGGCCCGGACCCGCCACACCCGATCCTCCCACGTCCGGGCCGGTGCACTGCCCTCCGGTCCAGCTGGCGGACGGCGGTGAACCCGTCCCCCACCCTGGCGGGTCCGGCCGCGGGCGAGCAAGATCAGCCCGCGCAGTGCATCAGGTGTGCCGGCGGGGGATCAGTGACGGGCGCGCAGCGCGGCCTCGCCGGCGGCCCGCATGGCGGCCAGCGGCGCGCTGTGGCGGCCGGTCATCTGCTCGACCTGGAGCACCGCCTGGTGGACGAGGAGGTCCAGACCGCCTAGGAGGCGGCCTCCGTGCTGCGACCAGGCTGCCGCCAGGGCCGTCGGCCACGGGTCGTACAGGACGTCGAACAGGGTCCCCGCCCCGGCCGGTACCTCGGGCGCCAGCCAGTCCGTGGCCCCTGCAGGGGTGGTCGCGATGACCAGCGGCGCGCCCAGCCCGCCGGCCGCGTCTGCCCAGTCGGCGGTACGGACGGCCACGCCGAGGCGCTCGCCCCACTCGTGCATCTCGTCGGCGCGGGCCCGGGAGCGCACGTACACCGTGACCTCGCCGGAGCAGATCCGGGCGAGCGCGGCCAGTGCCGAGGAGGCGGTGGCCCCGGCGCCGAGGATGGTGACGCTGTCCACCTTGTCGACGCCGCGCTCGTGGAGCGCGGAGACGATCCCGGGGATGTCGGTGTTGTCACCGAGGCGGCGGCCGTCCTTGGTCAGGACGACGGTGTTGACCGCCTCGACCGAGGCGGCGGTGTCGCTGATTCCGTCGAGCAACGGGATGATCGCCCGCTTGAGCGGCATCGTCAGGGACAGCCCGGCCCACTCGGGGCCGAGGCCGGCGACGAACTGCGGGAGCGCGGCCTCGTCTATCTCGAAGCGGTCGTACGACCAGTCGTCGAGGCCGAGCTCCTGGTACGCGGCGCGGTGCAGCACCGGTGAAAGGGAGTGCTCGATCGGTGAACCGAGCACGGCTGCGCGTATCACTGCCCTGCCTTCTTCCGTTCCTCTTCGTACCGCTGGCGGTTCTGGTTGTGCTCGTCGTTCGTCACGGCGAAGAGCGTCTCGTTCTCGTTCACCGACACGAAGTAGTACCAGGGGCCGTCGGCCGGGTTCATCGCGGACTTGAGCGCGTCCGGGCCCGGGTTGCCGATCGGGCCGGCGGGCAGGCCCTTGATCTTGTAGGTGTTGTACGGGTCGTTGAGCTTGCGGAGGTCGCTGACGGCACCGACGTCCAGGGTGCTCTGGCCCTTGATGTAGTTGACCGTGGAGTCGAAGTCGAGCAGACCGTACGTCTCGGTGTTGCCCGGCTTGAGACGGTTGTAGACGACCCGGGAGATCTTGTCGAAGTCGTGTTGGTACTTGCCCTCGGCCTGGACGAGGCTCGCGACCGTGACGAGCTGCAGCGGGTTCGCGAGGCCCAGCTTGGAGGCCTGCCCCTTGAGGTCCGCGTTCGCGTAGGCCTCGTTGGACTTGGCCACCATCTGCTTGAGCAGCGACTGGGGGCTCGCGTCCTTGCTGACGTCGTAGCGGGCCGGGTAGAGGAAGCCCTCCAGCGGGTCCTTGATGTCCTTGTTGTTGTTGGCCCACTCGGGCAGACCGAGGGTCTTCGCCTCCTTCGTGGCGATGTCCTTGGTCGTGCCCTCCTTGAGCTTGAGCTTGTCGTCGATGGCCTTGTAGACCTGGACGTTCTTCCAGCCGGGGATGACGTCCAGGGCGTTCATCCCGGCGCCGTTCACCATGAGGTCGACGGCAGCCTTGCCCGACATGTGCTCCTTCATCACGTAGGAGCCTGCCTGGATGGCGCCGCCCTTGGGGTTGGCCTTGGCGGCGGCGACGAACGCGTCGGCGCTCTTGACGACGCCGTGGGCCTTGAGGATCCGGCCCATCTCACCCATGCCGGTGCCCTTGGGGATGTCGATGGAGACGGAGCCCTCGCCCTCGCCGACGTAGTCCTCGCCGCTGGTGAACTTGGACTTGATGTAGTCGTAGCCGTAGTAGCCGCCACCGCCGATGACGCCCACGATCACGAGGGTGGCGATCAGGCAGGCCGCGCCGTTGCGGCGCTTGGGCTTGTCCTTCGAGCGGCCGCGGCGTCCGCCGCCGTTCGGCTCGTCGGAATCGTCGTCCCCGCCGGGCAGGATCGAGGAGGCGTCGTCGTCCGCTTCCTCGGCCTCCTGCTCCTGGACCAGGTGGCGCCGTCCCGGGGGCTCCGGCGGGGGGTAGGCCTCGGGGGTGCCGTAGAGATCGGGGGCCTCGCCCGGGTAGCCGCCGACGGGCTGCTGGGCGTACGGGTCCGCGCCGAGGTACGGGTCGGCCTGCGGGACGGCGGTGTACTGGCCTTGGCCGGTGTCCCAGCCCTGGCCGTCGTACACCGGCTGCTGCGGCTGCGGGTGGAGCTGCTGCTGGGCCTGGTGAGCCTGCTGGGGCTGCTGTGGGACATAGCCCTGCTGCTCGGGGTACTGCCCCTGCTGGACGTACTGCTGCTGGTACTGCGGGTCCTGCTGGTACTGCGGCTCCTGCTGGTACTGCGGCTCCTGCGGATACTGCTGCTGGGGGCCACCGGCGTAGGGCATCTGAGCCCGCTGGGCCTCGTGCCCGGTCCACCCGGAGTCCCCGTACAGGGGGTCCTCCGGGTGCCACGGTTCGGGGCCACGGCCCCGGCCATACTCAGTCATCGGTCCCCTAGAGCCGCGAGACGAAGGCAACGGCTACGTCCGCCGCGGCACCCGGTTCCGCCTCTGAAGTGGTGGGCGACGACTGTTCGAATGCCGCCGCATCGCGCGGAACGTTACCGTATCGCGATCAGACAACCACTTCGACGCACTCACCGGGCGGATTACCTGATACCCGTTCGGTCTCAAGAGCGTTCTGAAGGATCACCACAGCGGCCGCCTGGTCGATCACCGAACGGCCCTTTTTGGCGTTCCTTCCGGAGGCCCGCAGACCCTGGGCGGCGGTGACCGTGGTCATCCGCTCGTCCACCAGACGGACCGTCACCGGCTTGATCCCCTTGGCGAGTTCCGTGGCGAAGGCGCGCACCTTGGCCGCGGCCGGCCCCTCCCGCCCGCTGAGCGAGCGGGGCAGGCCGACCACGACTTCCAGGGGTTCGTACTCTTCGACGAGCTGCCGCAGCCGCCGGTGGGCGAAGGGGATGTCCCGGCCCGGAACGGTTTCCACCGGTGTGGCGAGGACCCCGTCGGGGTCGCACGAGGCGACCCCGATCCGGGCGTCCCCGACGTCGATGGCGAGACGGCGGCCGCGGCGCAGAGTCATCGTCAGACCGTCTCGACGACGAGGCGCTCGACCGCGGCGATGGCCTCGGGGACGGCAGCCGGGTTCTGGCCGCCGCCCTGGGCCACGTCCGGCTTGCCGCCACCGCCGCCGCCGAGGGTCTTGGCCGCGGTGCGGACCAGGTCACCGGCCTTGAGACCGCGCTCGCGGGCGGCCTCGTTGGTGGCGATGACGGTCAGCGGGCGGTCGTTCGCCGTGGTGAACAGGGCCACGACGGCCGGCCGGTCGCCCTGGATGCGGCCGCGGACGTCGAGGACCAGCTTGCGCAGGTCGTCGGCGCCGGTGCCGTCCGGGACGGTGCCCACGACGAGGGCGACGCCGCGGATGTCCTGGGCGTTCTCGGCGAGACCTGCGGCGGCCTGGAGGACCTTCTCCGCGCGGAACTTCTCGATCTCCTTCTCGGCGTCCTTCAGCTTGCCGAGCATGGAGGCGATCTTCTCGGGCAGCTCCTCCGGACGGCCCTTGACCAGCTCCTGAAGCTGGGCGACGACCGTGTGCTCCTTGGCGAGGAAGTTGTACGCGTCCACGCCGACGAGGGCCTCGACGCGGCGCACGCCGGAGCCGATGGAGGACTCGCCGAGCAGCTTCACCAGACCCAGCTGGGCGGTGTTGCCGACGTGCGTGCCGCCGCACAGCTCCTTGGAGAAGTCGCCGATGGTCACGACGCGGACGCGCTCGCCGTACTTCTCGCCGAACTCGGCGATGGCGCCCTGCTTCTTCGCCTCGTCGATGCTCATGATCTCGGCAGTGACGTCGAGCTCGCGGGAGAGCACGTCGTTGATCTTCTGCTCGACGTCGGTGAGGACCGTGCCGGGGACGGCGTTCGGCGAGCCGAAGTCGAAGCGGAAGCGGCCGGGGCTGTTCTCGGAGCCTGCCTGGGCGGCCGTCGGGCCCAGCGCGTCGCGCAGCGCCTGGTGGGTCAGGTGCGTGGCCGAGTGGGCGCGGGCGATGGCCCGGCGGCGGTTCACGTCGATGGCGGCGTATGCGGAGGCGCCGACCGTCACCTCGCCGACCTGGACGGAGCCCTTGTGCACGGAGACGCCCGGGACCGGCTGCTGTACGTCGCGGACCTGGATGATCGCGCCCGAGTCGAGCTTGATCCGGCCCTGGTCGGCGAGCTGGCCGCCGCCCTCGGCGTAGAAGGGGGTGCGGTCGAGGACGACCTCGACCTCGTCGCCCTCGGAGGCGGCAGGCGCGGAGACGCCGTTGACCAGGAGGCCGACGATGGTGGACTCGCCCTGGGTGGTGGCGTAGCCGGTGAACTCGGTGGCACCGGAGCCGTCCGCGATCTCCCGGTAGGCGGACATGTCCGCGTGGCCGGTCTTCTTGGCCTTGGCGTCGGCCTTGGCCCGGTCGCGCTGCTCCTGCATCAGGCGGCGGAACCCGGCCTCGTCCACGGAGAGGCCCTGTTCGGCGGCCATCTCCAGGGTGAGGTCGATCGGGAAGCCCCAGGTGTCGTGGAGCAGGAACGCCTTGTCGCCGGAGAGGACCGTGCCGCCGGTGGCCTTGGTCTCGGTCACGGCGGTGTCGAGGATGTTGGTGCCGCCCTTGACGGCCTTGAGGAACGCGGCCTCCTCGGCGAGCGCGACGGTCTCGATGCGCTTGCGGTCGGTGACCAGCTCCGGGTACTGCTGCCCCATCGTGTTGATCACGACGTCCACCAGGTCCTGGACGACCGGGCCGGTGGCGCCCATGAGGCGCATGTTGCGGATGGCGCGGCGCATGATGCGGCGCAGCACGTAGCCGCGGCCCTCGTTGCCGGGGGTGACGCCGTCACCGATGAGCATGACGGAGGTGCGGATGTGGTCGGCGACCACGCGCATCGAGACGTCGGTGTTCTGGGCGGCGCCGTACCGCACGCCGGTCAGCTCGGTGGCCTTGTCCATGACCACGCGCAGGGTGTCGGTCTCGTACATGTTCTGCACGCCCTGCAGGATCATCGCGAGGCGTTCGAGGCCGAGACCGGTGTCGATGTTCTTCGACGGCAGGTCGCCGAGGATCGGGAAGTCTTCCTTCCCGTCGCCGGCGCCGCGCTCGTACTGCATGAAGACCAGGTTCCAGATCTCCACGTAGCGCTCGTCGTTGACGGCCGGGCCGCCCTCGACGCCGAACTCGGGGCCGCGGTCGTAGTTGATCTCCGAGCACGGGCCGCACGGGCCGGGGACGCCCATGGACCAGAAGTTGTCCTTCTTGCCCAGGCGCTGGATGCGCTCGGCGGGGACGCCGATGACGTCACGCCAGATCGTCTCGGCCTCGTCGTCGTCGAGGTAGACGGTGATCCAGAGCTTCTCCGGCTCCAGGCCGTAGCCGCCGTCCGCCACGGAGCTGGTGAGCAGCTCCCAGGCGTACTTGATGGCGCCTTCCTTGAAGTAGTCGCCGAAGGAGAAGTTGCCGCACATCTGGAAGAACGTGCCGTGGCGGGTGGTCTTGCCGACCTCTTCGATGTCCGGCGTACGGACGCACTTCTGCACGCTGGTGGCCCGGGGGGCCGGCGGCTTGGTCTCGCCGAGGAAGTACGGCTTGAACGGGACCATGCCCGCGTTGACCAGCAGCAGAGTCGGGTCGTCCGCGATGAGCGACGCCGAAGGGACAACGGCATGACCGCGCTCCTCGAAGAAGCTCAGCCAGCGGCGGCGGATTTCAGCCGACTCCATCAGTGGTCCTCATTCCGGTTGTACGAACCCGTCGAGCGGTACTCTCGGCTCGAACGGTGGGGGGTCTTGTCGTTCTGGATGGCCCGCAGCCGCCGCTGCCCGGGGAGGGCGGTGACGTTGCCGGGCCGGTCGGGATCCTGGTGCAATCCCAGTGCGTCGTTCAGCTCGTCCTCGCGCTGAGACATTCCCGTCTTCACGTCGAGGGCGAAGTGCTTGAGGCGGTGTCCCGCCTCCACGGCCTTGTCGGCTGCCTGGGCCGCGAGGCTCTCCGGTGTCAGCTTCTTGAGCTGGCGGTTGACCTTGGTGGTGGCCCACACGCCGGCGGCTGCGCCTGCGGTGAACCAGAAGGCTCGGCGGAACATCGGAGGTTTCAGCCCTTCTGCTTCCGGCGCCGGGCCGCCGGCACCGTACGGCCAACGATCACGGTACGCCGGGACGTCTGCTGCGGCGCGTCTTCGGCATTTCTGCCCGGCTTGCCCAGCGCCTTGCGGACCCCGTAGCCGAAGGCCGCGACCTTGACCAGCGGCCCACCGAAGGTGGAGGCCACGGTGGAGGACAACGCGGAGGCGTTCGACGTGACTTCCTGGACGTCGCTGGCGATGGCGTCGACCCGGTCGAGCTGGGTGCGCGCGGAGCGGACGGTGGTGGAGGCGTCCGCGAGCAGCGGGACGGCCTGGTCGGTCACGTCGGCCACCAGTTTGGTGGTCGCCCTGAGCACCTGGGCCAGCCTCACCAGCACCACGGCAAGGAAGGAGACCAGAATGGCCCAGAAGACGGCCACGAGGATCCCGGCCACCTCTCCACCGGACACGTTGCACCGCTCTCTGCATGTTGATCACTACGTAGAAAAGTCGTTCTCCGACCCTATCGCGCCGGAGATCCGCCGCCGTACCGGAATTCGGGGTCCGATACACCCGCCTTGTACGCTGCGCATCCGGACCACTACCCTCCGCGCCCCATGCGACAGCGCCATCCGGAAAGCCGTCCGGAAAGCAGGAAGCCCGTCGGCTCCCCCAAGGGGGAACCGACGGGCTGACCAGCCTGTGAGGCTACGGCCGCCGGATCAGCGGGCGTAGTACTCGACGACGAGCTGCTCGTCGCAGATGACCGGGATTTCCTTGCGGTTCGGGTCGCGGTCCAGGCGGAAGGCCAGGGCCTTCAGGTTGACCTGCAGGTAGCGCGGGGTCTCGCCCTCGCCTGCGTAGCCACCCTCACGGGCAACCTGGAACGGAACCTTCTCGCGGCTGCGCTCGCGCACGGTGATGACGTCGTCCGGACGGACACGGAACGACGGCTTGTCGACCTTGCCACCGTTGACCTCGATGTGGCCGTGAACGACCATCTGGCGGGCCTGGTAGATGGTGCGGGCGATGCCCGAACGCAGGACCAGGGCGTCGAGGCGACGCTCGAGCTCGACGACCAGCGCCTCGCCCGTCTTGCCTTCGGCCTTCTTGGCGCGGTCGTACGCGCGGGCCATCTGACGCTCAGAGATGTCGTACTGAGCGCGCAGACGCTGCTTCTCCAGCAGACGGACCTTGTAGTCCGAGTTCTGCTTGCGGCCACGGCCGTGCTCGCCCGGCGGGTAGGGGCGGGCCTCAAAGTACTTGACGGCCTTCGGGGTCAGCGCAATGCCGAGGGCACGCGACTTCTTGACCTTGGGTCGCTTCTGGTTCACGGGGAACCTACCTCCATGTAAGTTAGGTGAGGCTTACCTTATCGAGGAGGACGTAATGTCTCGACCACATGGGATCCCCCTGCCCAGTGCGCACCGAAGTTCGGGTTCCAACGAAACGGAATCCGCTTTCGACGACGATAGGCAAGGTCAGCCGCGTCCCAGGGAAGGCGTTCGGCAGCTCACCGGAGCCGAACGCGTACGAACCCTCGTAGAGTCCAACGCCTCAGTATCCCTCACGCTGCCGGGTGCTTTTGACCAGGTGCGGTCTCTTGACCAGCCAGACTTCGGGACAGGGATGCCGGCCGCTCGGACCGTCACCCCGGACGGGGACGTGATTCTCCTGGTGTCAGGGGAATCCGCGGCTGCCAGGGCAGCCGCTTACGCCCAGGACGACGACCTCACGGCCGTGATCGAGATCACGGATGTGGCGCCGGTGTCCGTGCCCCATCGTATCCGAGGCCGTGCGCGGCTCGCCGGGTGGCTGACGCAGGTGCGCGGGGACGACCGCGCGGCCTGCGCGGCCCTGCTGGCGGAGCGCCGGCCGGTGGGCGAACTCCTCGGGCTGCACGGCCGGCCGTCTTACGTGATGCTGCGCCTGGAGGTCGGCGAGATCTCCGTGGACGATCTGTGGGGCGCCGAGCACGTGGACCCGGACGACCTGGCCGCGGCGGAGCCGGACCCGATGGTGGACCACGAGACGGAGCTCCTCCAGCACCTGGCCGCCGCGCACCACGACCGGATCGCGGACCTGTGCACGCTGCTGGGCCCGCGCGAGAGCGCCGGCACGACCGCGGTCCCCGTGGCCCTGGACCGCCTGGGCCTGCGGGTCCGCTTCACGGACGACGGTTCCTCCTTCGACGCCCGCTTCGACTTCCCGGCGCCGGTCCGCGACGTCTGCGACCTGCGCCGGGCGATCCGCACCCTGTTCGCCGCGGCCGGCCGCTAGCCCGCCCTGCCCGCGGAGCCGGGGCGAGCAGGGCCGGGGTCAGGCGCCGCGCAGGCGTTCGCGGACCTTCTCCACCACGTCCGCGTAGCGCGCCTCCGCGCCGTACCGCGTCGGTTCGTAGTACCGCTTGCCGTGGACCGCGTCAGGGGCGTACTGCTGCGCCGCGATGGCGCCGGGCACGTCGTGCGGGTACACGTACCCCACCGCGTGGCCCAGCTTCGCCGCCCCCTTGTAGTGCCCGTCCCGCAGATGCGCCGGAACCGGGCCCGCCATGCCCGCCCGGACGTCCGCGAGGGCCGCGCCGATCGCGGTCGTCGCCGTGTTCGACTTCGGGGCCAGGGCCAGGGCGATGGTCGCGTGCGACAGGGTGAGCGCCGCCTCCGGGAAGCCGATCATGGCCACCGCCTGGGCCGCGGCCACCGCGAGCGGCAGGGCCGTCGGGTCCGCCAGCCCGATGTCCTCGCTCGCCGAGATCATCAGGCGGCGCGCGATGAACCGTGGGTCCTCCCCCGCCTCGATCATCCGCGCCAGGTAGTGGAGCGCGGCGTCCACGTCCGAGCCGCGGATCGACTTGATCAGCGCGCTCGCCACGTCGTAGTGCTGGTCGCCGTCCCGGTCGTACTTCACCGCCGCCCGGTCGACCGCCTCCTCCACCGTCCGGAGGCTGATCTCGGACTCGCCCTTGGCGATCGCCGACCCGGCACCGGCCTCCAGCGCCGTCAGCGCGCGCCGGGCGTCACCGCCCGCGATCCGCAGCAGGTGCGCCTCCGCGTCCGCCGCCAGGGTCACCGCCCCGGCCAGGCCCCGCTCCTCCTCCAGCGCGCGCCGCATCAGCGCGCTGAGGTCCTCGTCCGTGAGCGGCTCCAGAGTGAGGAGCAGCGACCGCGACAGCAGCGGGGAGATGATCGAGAAGTAGGGGTTCTCGGTGGTCGCCGCGATCAGCGTGACCCAGCGGTTCTCGACGGCGGGCAGCAGCGAGTCCTGCTGGGCCTTGCTGAAGCGGTGGATCTCGTCGAGGAAGAGGACCGTGTCCTTGCCGTATCCCCCGGCCGCCCGCTTGGCGCCCTCGATGACGGCGCGTACCTCTTTCACGCCCGCCGTGATCGCCGACAGCTCCACGAACCGCTTCTGCGTCGCCTGGCTCACCACGTACGCGAGGGTGGTCTTGCCGATGCCCGGCGGGCCCCACAGGATCACGGACGAGGCCCCGGCCGGACCGCCCGCGCCGTCGCCGACCAGCCGCCGCAGCGGCGACCCGGGCTTCAGCAGGTGCTGCTGGCCGACGACCTCGTCCAGGGTGCGCGGGCGCATCCGGACGGCGAGCGGGGAGCTCGCCGGGTCCTTCTCCCGGCGGTCTTCGGCAGCGGCGCTGAACAGATCTGGTTCCACACGGGAAGCCTATGCGAGCCCGCCGACAACGGACCGCGGGCTCATGAGGCCGCTCAGGAGGTCCAGAAGTCCCACCAGCGGGTCAGGATCAGCATGCCGATGATCCCGACGTGCAGCACCGGCGGCACCCAGGCGAACTCGTCGAGGAAGGCCCGGAGCCAGCCCGGGGCGGGCAGCAGGCCTTCCCGCACGTTGTGCGCCGTCACGTACCAGAACATGAAGATCGTGGCGACCCACGCCAGGCAGCACCACAGGCACAGCGAGTTGATGTTGTACAGCGACTGGTACATGAGCCAGGTGCAGAAGGCGACCCCGAACAGCGTGCCCGCGTTGAGGGTCAGCCAGTACCAGGGGCGGAACCTGGCCCCGGCGAGCACGCTCATGCCGACGCAGATCACGATCCCGTACGCGACCAGCCCCAGCATCGGGTTCGGGAAGCCGAAGACGGACGCCTGCTCGCTCTTCATGATGTTGCCGCAAGAGACGATCGGGTTCAGGCTGCAGCCCGGCGTGAAGTTCGGGTCTTCGAGCAGCTTGAACTTGTCGATCGTGATCACCCAGGCCGCGAGCAGGCCCGCGGCGCCCGTGATCACCAGCAGCAGGGCCAGTGCCCGGCTCGCGCCGACCGTCCGCGAGGCGGTGTCTGCGTCCGTACTTCGTGTCGTCATACCGCCCGCTCCACATCTGCAAGGTCAACAAGCACCGGCCATTGTGCCGTACGGAGCACGGTGTCCACCGTTCGGTGGACATAAGGACGTACGCAAGGAGGGACCGGTGGGCCGCGTTCCGCCACACCATCGGGACATGACGCAGAACGCGGTGGAAGTACGGGGGCTTCGCAAGCAGTACGGCGATGTCACCGCAGTGGACGGACTTGATCTGACGATCCGGCAGGGCGAGGTCTTCGGGATCCTCGGGCCCAACGGCGCCGGCAAGAGCACGACGGTGGAGATCCTGCAGGGCCACCGGGACCGGGACGGCGGCGAGGTCGCCGTGCTCGGCGCGGATCCGGCCACCGCCGGGCGGGCCTGGCGCTCGCGCGTCGGGATCGTCTGGCAGGACGAGTCGGCGCCCGCGGAGCTGACGGTACGGGAGACGGTCGAGCACTTCGCCCGCTACTACCCGGCCCCGCGCGACCCGGCCGAGGTCATCGCCCTGGTCGGCCTGGAGCAGAAGCGGGACCAGCGCGTGAAGGGGCTCTCGGGCGGCCAGCGGCGCCGCCTCGACGTGGCGCTCGGCGTCATCGGCGGCCCCGAGCTGCTGCTCCTCGACGAGCCGACCACCGGCTTCGACCCGGCGGCCCGCCGCCGGTTCTGGGACCTGATCCGGCTGCTCGCCGCCGAGGGCACGACCATCGTCCTCACCACGCACTACCTGGAGGAGGCCGAGGCCCTCGCCGACCGCCTCGCGGTCGTCGCGCGCGGCAAGGTCGTCGCCGAGGGCGAACCGGCCGCACTGCGCTCCCGCTTCGGCACCGGCGCCACCGTCGAGTGGACCGGGGCCGACGGCACCCCGCACAGCATCTCCACCGAGACACCCACTCGTACGGTCGTTGAGCTCATGGCCCGCTTCGAGGGCGAGATCCCGGGGCTGAAGATCGGCCGGCCCACCCTGGAGGACGTGTACCTGCGCCTCACGGGCCAGCTCGTACCCACGACCGCGCAGCCGCTGGAGGACGCACGATGAGCACGACCGCCACCACCGCCACCTCCGGCAGGGCCGCCGCGGCCGCGAAGGCGCTGCCCGGCGCCTGGAGCCTGGGCCTGGGCCGAGGGGCCCTTGAGATCAAGCAGTTCGTCCGCCAGCGCGACGCGGTGATCTTCACCTTCGCCTTCCCCATCGTCTTCCTCGCCCTCTTCGCCTCGATCTTCCGCGACAGCGTGGAGGACACCGGGGTCACCGCCTCCCAGCTGTACGCGGCCGGCATGGTCGCCGCGGGCATCATGTCCACCAGCTTCCAGTCGCTCGGGATCTCGATCGCCGTCGAGCGCGACGAGAAGGTGCTGCGGCGGCTGCGCGGCACCCCGATGCCCCCGGCCGCCTACTTCCTCGGCAAGGTCTGGATGGTGCTGGCCACCGGGCTCGCCGAGACCGCGATCCTGCTGCTCGTCGGCTCCACCCTGTTCGACCTCGGCCTGCCGTCGTCCGCCGCCAAGTGGCTGACCTTCGGCTGGATCTTCGTCCTCGGCCTGACCGGGTGCGCCCTGCTCGGCATCGCCATCAGCAGCGTGCCCAAGTCCGGCAAGAGCGCCAGCTCGGTGGTCGTCCTGCCGTTCCTGATCCTGCAGTTCATCTCCGGCGTGTTCATCCCGGTCAACGCGATCCCGGACTGGCTGCTGAACATCGGCGCGCTGTTCCCGCTCAAGTGGATGTGCCAGGGCCTGCGCGGGGTGTTCCTGCCTGAATCCGCCGCCGTCCTGGAGCAGGCGGGCAGCTGGGAGTACGGAAAGGTCGCCCTGGTCCTGGGCGCCTGGGTCGCCGGAGGATTGGTCCTGTGCCTGCTGACCTTCAAGTGGAAGAACCGCCGCGACGGCTGAGCGGCTTCACCGGGACGGCCGGAGCGCGCGAGACCCACGTGTGGGACCGCGCGTTCGGGCCGTGGGACCTGTACTTCGCCGTCGTGTGGGCCGCGACCACTGCCTTCGTCCTGGGCGCGGACCTCCCTGCGCTGAGGTACCGGATCCCCGCCGCGGCCCTGCTCGCGCTGCTGATCCCCTGGTACGCGTGGGCCGGACGGCCCCTGCTCCTGAAGGATCCCGGCTCCGAACCGGCGCCGGCCCTGCGCTACCTGGGCGGGATGCTGGCCCTGTTCCTGCCCGCCGCCTCCCTGGTCGGCGAGACCCGGCTGATCACTTTCGCGCTCGCCCCGCACTGCTTCATGCTGCTGCCGCTGCGCCGGGCGATCGGGGCGATGGCGGTGGTGTCCCTGCTGCCGGTGGCCGGGTGGTCGCTGCTGTGGCGGCCGCCGGGCCACGTCGTCTTCGTCAACGCGGTCGGCTCCTTCGTCACCTTCGCCTTTTCGTCCTTTTTCGGCGCCTGGATCATCCGGATCATCGAGCAGAGCCAGGAGCGGGCCTCGCTGATCGCCGAACTCGACACCAGCCGGGAGGAGGTGGCCCGGCTCTCCGCCGCACACGGCGCCCACAATGAAAGGGAGCGCATGTCCCGCGAGATCCACGACACCCTCGCGCAGGGCTTCACGAGTCTGCTGATGCTGGTCCAGGCCGTGCAGTCGGAGCTGGACACGGACCGGGAGCAGGCCCACCGGCACCTGGAGCTGATGGCCGCCACCGCGCGGCAGAACCTGGCCGAGGCCCGGGCCCTGGTCTCCGGCGGTGCCCCCGCCGACCTGGACGCCGGTTCCCTGCCGGACGCGGTACGCCGCCTGGCGGCCCGGCAGGACCCGCCTGCGGCCGTGTCGGTGACCGGGGACGTCCGGCCGCTGGCCCCGGCGCTGGAGGTGGTGGCCCTGCGGTCCTGCCAGGAATCCCTGTCGAACGCGTCGAAGCACGCCGGCCCCGGGGCACGCTGTTCGGTGTCCCTGGCCTACGGTGACCGCGAACTGACCGTCACGGTCCGGGACACCGGGCGGGGCTTCGACCCGGCGGCCCTCGAACAGGGCTACGGCCTGCGGGGGCTGCGGGCCCGCGCGGCGGAGGCCGGCGGCGCGGCGGCGATCGACAGCTCCGCCGCGGGCGGCACCACCGTCACCGTCACCCTGCCGATCCGATGAGGAGCCGTACGACATGATCCGCATCCTGCTGGCCGACGACCACCCGGTGGTACGGGAGGGCCTGCGCGGCATGCTCAGCGCGGAACCGGACCTGGAGGTCGTCGCCGAGGCCTCGAACGGCCCGCAGGCGGAGGCGCTGGCCGCGGAGCTGGTACCCGACCTGGACCTGATCCTGATGGACCTGCGGATGCCGGGCGGCGACGGCGTCGAGTCCATCGCACGGATCAGCGCGGCCGGGCTGCCGGTGCGGGTGGTGGTGCTGACGACGTACGAGAACGACCGGGACATCCTGCGGGCGGTGGAGGCGGGGGCGGCGGGCTACCTGCTGAAGGACACGGCGCGGGCGGAACTCGCCGAGGCCGTCCGCGCGGCGGTGCGGGGCGAGACGGTCCTGGCCCCGTCGGTGGCGGGCCGCCTGGTGGACCGCCTCCGCACCCGCCCGGAGCGCCCGCGCCTGTCGGACCGGGAAGTCGCCGTCCTCCGCCTGGTCGCGGAGGGCGCGACGAACGCGGAGATCGGGCGGCACCTGCATGTGGCGGAGTCGACGGTGAAGACCCACATGCTGCGCATCTTCGGCAAGCTGGAGGTCACGGACCGCACCGCGGCGGTGACCACGGCCATGCGGCACGACCTGCTGTAGCCGTGGCCTATCCCCGCCCCGAGCCCCGCCGGCGTTTGCGGCGCGGGGGCCGGGGCGGAGCCACGGGATACGGAGAAAGGGCGGGGCGGGGAGGGGCTCCGCGCAGCGGAACAGCTCCCCGCCCCGCCCCTTGGCATCGGCGGTCCGGCCGTCAGGCCGTCAGGCCAGCTTGGTCCGGAGGACCTCGACGACGTCCGTCAGGGCGACCGGGGACTGCTCCCCGGACTCCATGTCCTTCAGCTGGACGACGCCCTCCGCCAGGTCACGGTCGCCCGCGACGATCGCGAAGCGCGCACCCGACCGGTTGGCGTCCTTCATGGCGCCCTTGAGGCCCTTGCCGCCGTAGGAGATGTCCGCCGCGACACCTTCGCGCCGCAGCTCGGTCACCAGACCGAACAGCACCGGCTTGGCCTCGCCCAGCGCCACCGCGAACACCGATGTCGTCGGCGGGATGTCCAACTCGACGCCCTCCGCCTCAAGCGCCAGCACCGTGCGGTCCACGCCCAGCGCCCAGCCCACCGACGGCAGGGCCGGTCCGCCGATCATCTCGGACAGGCCGTCGTAGCGGCCGCCGCCGCCGACCGCGGACTGCGAGCCCAGGCCGTCGTGCACGAACTCGAAGGTCGTGCGGGTGTAGTAGTCGAGTCCGCGCACCAGCTTCTCGTCGTCCTCGAAGGCGACGCCCGCCGCCGTGATCAGTGCGCGTACCTCCTCGTGGTACGCCTTGCACGCGTCGCACAGGTAGTCGCGCAGCATCGGCGCGCCGGCGAGCTGCTTCTGGACTTCCGCCCGCTTGTCGTCGAGGACGCGCAGCGGGTTGATCTCGGCCCGGCGGACCGTCTCCTCGTCCAGGTCCAGCCCGCGCAGGAAGGACTGCAGCGCCTCCCGGTACACCGGGCGGCACTCCTTGTCGCCGAGCGAGTTCAGCAGGATCCGGAAGTTGCGCAGGCCCAGGGAGCGGTACGCCTGGTCGGCCAGGATGATCAGCTCGGCGTCCAGCGCCGGGTCCTCGGCGCCGATCGCCTCCGCACCGACCTGCGAGAAGTGCCTGTACCGGCCCTTCTGCGGGCGCTCGTAGCGGTAGTACGAGCCCGAGTACCAGAGCTTCACCGGCAGGCCACCGGCCTTGTGCAGGTTCGCCTCCAGCGCCGCGCGCAGCACGGAGGCGGTTCCCTCGGGACGCAGCGCGAGGTTGGCGCCGCCCTTCGTGGTGAGGGTGTACATCTCCTTGGTCACGATGTCGGTGGATTCGCCGACACCGCGGGCGAACAGGTCCACGTCCTCGAAGCCGGGCGTCTCGACGTACCCGTAACCGGACAGGCGCAGGGGACCGGAAATGGCGTCCCGGACGGCCAGGTACTTCGCCGAGTACGGCGGGATCAGGTCGTACGTGCCCTTGGGGGCCTTGAAGGTGCTCACGAAACTCTCGTCACATTCCTCGTCGTGGAGCGGCCGTCGGATCCGCTCCGAGCCCGGCGGCGACTTCCCTCAGGTACGGGTTCGTCGCGCGCTCGCGGCCGATGGTGGTCTGGGGACCGTGGCCGGACAGCACCACGGTCGAGTCGTCCAGCGGCAGGCACACGCGGGCCAGCGACTGGAGCATCTCGGCGTGGGAGCCGCCGGGCAGGTCGGTGCGTCCGATGGAGCCGGCGAAGAGCAGGTCGCCCGAGAAGAAGACCGGCGGGATGTCGGCCAGCTCGGGCATCCGGAAGGTCACCGACCCCTTGGTATGCCCGGGCGCGTGCGCCACCGAGAAGTCCATGCCGGCGAGCTTCAGCCCGGCCCCGTCCGTCAGCTCGCGGACGTCGTCCGGCTCGCCCACGGTGATCTCACCCATCAGGGGCATCCCGATGGAGCGGCCGAGGGCCTTCTCCGGGTCGCTCATCATGTAGCGGTCCTCGGGGTGGATCCAGGCCGGTACGTCGTGTGCTCCGCACACCGGGACCACCGAGGCCACATGGTCGATGTGGCCGTGGGTGAGGACGACCGCGACAGGCTTGAGCCGATGCTTCTTCAGCGTCTCCTCGACGCCCTGGGCCGCCTGGTGGCCCGGGTCGATGATGACGCACTCCTCACCGGCGGCGGGGGCGACCACGTAACAGTTGGTCCCCCAGGCCCCGGCGGGGAACCCGGCAATCAGCACGTTCGTCCTCAATCGTCGTCCGGCGGGAGAGTCAGCAGCGGCCGAGATCGGAATGCTGCTGCTCAGAGCGTACCGGCGCCGCTCGTTACACAGCGAACCCATATACGGTACGGCCTAACCGAGCCCGGACAGCGGTGCCAGACACGTACAAGGAGACGACCCGGTGGTCACGAGCGATCAGCGGCGGCGACAGCTCGCCAGGGAGAAGTACGAGCGCCAGCAGAAGCGCCGGGCCGAGGCCCGCCACAAGGCGCGGCAGCGGGCGGCGGTGATCGGCGCGGCGGTGGCCGTGGTGGTCGCGACGCTGGTCGGCCTCGTCGTGGGCGGCGTCTTCGACGAGGACAAGAAGGACCAGGCCGGGGACACGGCGGCGAGCCCGTCGGCCGCGCCCTCGCCGAAGCAGTCGCCCTCGCCGGCGATGGCGATCGACAAGAACGCGAAGTACACGTTCGACCTGAAGACCAGCGCGGGTGAGGTCAAGTTCGAGATGGACGCGGCGAAGACGCCGGAGACCGTCAACTCGTTCAAGTCGCTCGCGGACAAGGGCTTCTTCAACAACACCAAGTGCCACCGCCTCACCACGTCCGGGATCTTCGTGCTCCAGTGCGGCGACCCGGAGGGCACGGGCATGGGCGGCCCCGGCTACACCATCGCGGACGAGAACCTCGACTCGCTGGGCAAGCCGAACGAGCAGGGCCAGGTGATCTACCCCGCGGGCACGGTGGCGATGGCCAACACCGGACAGCCGCACAGCGGCGGCAGCCAGTTCTTCCTGGTCTACAAGGACAGCCCGCTGGCTCCCTCGTACACGCCGTTCGGCAAGATCGACGCGGCGGGCCTGAAGGCGCTTGAGGACGTGGCCAAGGCCGGTACGGCCGACGGCGGCCAGGACGGGGCCCCGAAGACCCCGGTGACCATCGAGAAGGGCACCGTCACGCAGAACTGACGGGGTCCGGCGGCCCCGGGCCCGGCCGGTGTCCCGCCCGTACGGCGATATTCCGTCGTGCGGGATGCGGACAGCCGGCCCGGCGGTCGCCTATGTTGGCGTTGTGCAGGGCGGGCGCTGCCCGCCCCAGGAAACTGTGGACGATGCCCAGGGGGTGAACCCCTCGGAGGCATCAGGTGGAGGAGGCGCTGTGAGCAGCGACCCGTGGGGCCGCGTCGACGAGACGGGCACCGTGTACGTGCGTACTGCCGAGGGCGAGCAGGTCGTCGGCTCGTGGCAGGCGGGCACCCCTGAGGAGGCCCTGGCCTACTTCGAGCGCAAGTACGAGGGCCTGGTGGTCGAGATCGGCCTCCTCGAACGGCGGGTGCGGACCACCGATCTGTCCGCCAAGGACGCGCAGACGGCCATCGACCACCTGCGCACGCAGGTGGAAGAGCACCATGCCGTGGGCGATCTCGACGCCCTGCGCGTCCGGCTGGACAAGCTGGTCGCGACCGTGGACTCGCGGCGGGAGGAGCGCAAGGTCCAGAAGGCCCGGCAGACGGACGAGGCCCGGGCGGCCAAGGACGCGCTGGTCACCGAGGCGGAGCAGCTGGCGCAGAGCGACCAGTGGCGCAGCGCGGGCGAGCGGCTGCGTGCCCTGGTGGACACCTGGAAGGGTCTGCCGCGGCTGGACCGCAAGTCGGACGACGAGCTGTGGCACCGCTTCTCACACGCCCGTTCCGCTTTCTCCAAGCGCCGCAAGGCGCACTTCGCCTCGCTCGACGCGCAGCGCGAGGACGCCCGCAAGGTCAAGGAGAAGCTGGTCGCGGAGGCCGAGTCGCTGTCGAAGTCGACCGACTGGGGTCCGACGGCCGCCCGCTACCGCGAGCTGATGGCGGACTGGAAGGCCGCGGGCCGTGCGCAGCGCGAGGCCGAGGACGACTTGTGGAACCGCTTCCGCGGTGCGCAGGACGTGTTCTTCGCGGCGCGCAGCGAGGTGTTCGCGGAGCGCGACGCCGAGCAGGTGGAGAACCTGAAGCTGAAGGAGGAGCTGGCCGAGGAGGCCGAGAAGCTCGTCCCGGTCACGGACCTGAAGGCGGCGCGGGCCGCGTTCCGCTCCCTCAACGAGCGCTGGGAGGGCATCGGCCACGTGCCGCGGGACGCCCGGCCGAAGGTCGAGGGCCGGATGCACGCGGTGGAGCGGGCCATCCAGGAGGCCGAGGAGGGCGAGTGGCGTCGTACGAACCCGGAGGCGCGGGCCCGTGCGGCCGGTCTGACGGGTCAGCTCCAGGCGGCGGTGGACAAGCTGCGTGAGCAGATCGACGCGGCCCGTGCAGCGGGCAACAACACGAAGGCCGACAAGCTGGCCCGCGAGCTGGAGGGCCGCCAGGCCCTGCTGGACCAGGCGCTGAAGGGCCTGGAGGAGTTCGGCGGCTAATCACGCGCCTGTACCTACGAGGGCCCCGGTACGGAATTCCGTACCGGGGCCCTCGTCCGTGCCGTCCGCGCGCTCGGCTAGGGCCGGCGGGCGGAGGTGACGCGGTAGACGTCGTAGACGCCCTCGACACCCCGTACGGCCTTCAGGACGTGTCCCAGGTGCTTGGGGTCGCCCATCTCGAAGGTGAAGCGGGAGGTGGCCACGCGGTCGCGGGAGGTCTGGACGGCCGCGGAGAGGATGTTCACGTGCTGGTCCGACAGGACCCGCGTGACGTCCGACAGCAGCCGGGACCGGTCGAGTGCCTCGACCTGGATGGCGACCAGGAAGACCGAGGACTGGGTGGGCGCCCATTCCACTTCCAGCATCCGCTCGGGCTGCTGGGAGAGGGAGTCCACGTTGACGCAGTCCGCGCGGTGAACCGATACGCCGCTGCCGCGGGTGACGAAGCCGATGATCGGGTCGCCCGGTACGGGGGTGCAGCAGCGGGCCAGCTTGACCCAGACGTCGTCGACGCCCTTGACGACGACGCCGGGGTCGGCGTTGCCGCGCCGCTTGCCGCGGGCGTGGGACGGCGGGACGCTCTCCTCGATGTCCTCGTTGGCGGCTTCCTCTCCGCCGAGGGCCTGCACCAGTTTCTGTACGACGCCCTGCGCGGCCACGTGGCCCTCGCCGATCGCCGCGTACAGGGAGGAGATGTCGGGGTAGCGCATCTCGTGCGCGAGGGTGACGAGCGAGTCGCCGGTGAGGATGCGCTGGATCGGCAGGTTCTGCTTGCGCATGGCCCGCGCGATGGCGTCCTTGCCGTGCTCGATGGCCTCCTCGCGGCGCTCCTTGGAGAACCAGGCGCGGATCTTGTTCCGGGCCCGCGGGGACTTGACGAAGCCGAGCCAGTCGCGGGACGGGCCCGCGCCCTCGGCCTTGGAGGTGAACACCTCGACGAGGTCGCCGTTGTCGAGGGTCGATTCGAGCGGGACGAGGCGGCCGTTGACGCGTGCGCCTATGGTGCGGTGGCCGACCTCGGTGTGGACGGCGTACGCGAAGTCCACCGGGGTGGCGCCGGCGGGCAGCGCGATGACGTCGCCCTTGGGCGTGAAGACGAAGACCTCGTTGCGGGAGAGGTCGAAGCGCAGCGAGTCGAGGAACTCGCCCGGGTCCTCGGTCTCCTTCTGCCAGTCCAGCAGCTGGCGCAGCCAGGCCATGTCGTTGACCGTGTCCTGGCCGGCGCTGCCCTTGGCGGCCTGCGGGACGTCGGTGCGGACCTTGGAGGCGCCGGCGACGGTCTGCTGCTTGTACTTCCAGTGCGCGGCGATGCCGTACTCGGCGCGGCGGTGCATGTCGAAGGTGCGGATCTGGAGTTCGACGGGCTTGCCGCTGGGTCCGATGACCGTCGTGTGGAGCGACTGGTACATGTTGAACTTGGGCATCGCGATGTAGTCCTTGAACCGGCCGGGGACCGGATTCCATCGCGCGTGCACCGTGCCGAGGGCGGCGTAGCAGTCCCGGACGGTGTCGACCAGGACGCGGATGCCGACCAGGTCGTAGATCTCCGCGAAGTCACGGCCGCGGACGATCATCTTCTGGTAGACGCTGTAGTAGTGCTTGGGCCGGCCGGTGACGGTGGCCTTGATGCGGGCGGCCCGGAGGTCGGTCTGCACCTCGTCGGTGACGATGGTGAGGTACTCGTCGCGCTTGGGCGCCCGCTCGGCGACGAGGCGGACGATCTCGTCGTACATCTTGGGGTAGAGGATCGCGAAGGCGAGGTCCTCCAGCTCCCACTTGATGGTGTTCATGCCCAGCCGGTGCGCCAGCGGGGCGTAGATCTCCAGCGTCTCGCGGGCCTTCTTCTCCTGCTTCTCCCGCTTGAGGTAGCGCATGGTGCGCATGTTGTGCAGGCGGTCGGCGAGCTTGATGACCAGGACGCGCGGGTCCTTGGCCATGGCGACGACCATCTTGCGGACGGTCTCGGCCTGGGCGGCCTCGCCGAACTTGACCCGGTCGAGCTTGGTGACGCCGTCGACGAGCAGGGCCACGGCGTCGCCGAAGTCGCGGCGCAGGTCCTCCAGCCCGTAGTCGGTGTCCTCGACGGTGTCGTGCAGCAGGCCGGCCATCAGGGTGGCGGGGTCCATGCCGAGCTCGGCGAGGATGGTGGTCACCGCGAGCGGGTGGGTGATGTACGGGTCGCCGCTCTTGCGCTTCTGACCGCGGTGCCAGCGCTCGGCGACCTGGTACGCCTGCTCGATCTGGCGCAGCGTGGCCGTCTCGATCTTCGGGTCGTTGCTGCGGACTATGCGGAGCAGGGGTTCCAGTACCGGGTTGTACGGGTTGGAACGCTGGACGCCGAGGCGGGCGAGCCGGGCGCGCACGCGGTTGGACGACCCGGCCGACTTCGCGGGCGCGGGCTTCACGGGCGGGGCCGGCGGGGGCGCGGCGGGGGGCGCCGCGGCCGGCTCGGCCTGCGGGTCGGGCTGCGCGGCGGAGATTGGCTGGACCTCGTCTGGCAAGAGCGCTCCTCTGGGGGTCCCCCGGGCGGAGTCCGGGGGAGGATCCGGTGCCCCGGTCAGGTCCGGATAACCAATGGTAGCGATGGTTCCGTCGGCCCGTTCCCCGTGCCCACCACACGGACGGGGCCGGGGCTCCCCGGGCCCGGAGATGCCGAAACGGGCGGGTACCCGGATGTCCCGGGGTACCCGCCCGCTCGGCGGTCGGCGTCGTCAGACGACGATCAGTGCGTCCAGCGGGGCACCCGCGAGGGCGCCGGCCAGCCGCTCGCGGCCCGGCAGGAACGACAGCTCCATCAGGACCGCCACTCCGGCGACCTCCGCGCCGGCCCGCCTGATCAGCGAGAGCGAGGCCTCGGCGGTGCCGCCGGTGGCCAGGACGTCGTCGATGACCATGACCCGGTCGCCGGCCGCGAGGTCCTCGGCGTGGACCTCGATCTCCGCGGTGCCGTACTCCAGCTCGTACGACTGCGCGAGCGTGGCGCCCGGCAGCTTCCCGGCCTTGCGTACCGGCACGAAGCCGATGCCCGCCTGGACCGCCACCGGCGCCGCGAGGATGAACCCGCGCGCCTCCAGCCCGACGATCTTCGTCGCGCCGTACTGGCCGGCCAGCTCCGCCAGCGCGTCCGTCAGGGCCGCGAAGGCCTGCGGGTCGGCCAGCAGCGGGGTGATGTCCTTGAACATCACGCCCGGCTTCGGGTAGTCCGCGACGTCCTTGATCCGGCTGAGCAGCAGCTCACGCCCCTCGGGGGACAGTGCACTCACCGGCGCCGTCCCGAGCGGCCCTGGGCCACGACCTGCGGGGCGTCGTCGTCCGCGTAGTCCTCGCCGTCCGGGGACTCGCCCTTGGCCGCCGCGGCCGCCCGCTTGGCGAGCACCCGCTTCTTCAGCGCCTTCATCGCCGGCTCGCGCTCCTTGAGGTCCACGACCAGCGGGGTCGCGATGAAGATCGAGGAGTACGCACCGGCCGCGAGGCCGACGAACAGGGACAGCGAGATGTCGTTCAGCATGCCGGCGCCCAGGAAGCCGCCGCCGATGAAGAGCAGGGCCCCGACCGGGAGCAGCGCCACGACGGTGGTGTTGATCGAGCGGACCAGGGTGCCGTTGATGCTGCGGTTGGCGATCTCGCTGAACGTGTACCGGGTCTGCTTGGTGATGTCCTTCGAGCCCTCCTTCAGACCGTCGAAGACGACGACGGTGTCGTAGAGGGAGTAACCGAGGATCGTCAGGAGACCGATCACGGTGCCCGGGGTGACCTCGAAGCCGACCAGCGCGTACACGCCGACGGTGATGGTGAGGTCGTGGACCAGGGCGATCAGCGCGGCGACCGCCATCCGCCACTCGAAGGCGATGGCGAGGTAGATCACCACGAGGACCATGAAGACGGCGAGGCCGGTCCAGGCCTTGTTCGCGATCTGGTCGCCCCAGCTGGGGCCGACCAGGTCCGCGTTGATGTCGGCCTCGGCGACCTTGAGGTCGGTGGCGAGCTGCTTCTTGACACCCGCCGCGGCGTCCGTGTCCAGACCCGAGATCTGGATGCGCAAGCCCCCCGTGCCGAGCTCCTGGACGGTCGCGTCGTGGCCCGAGGCCTTCGCCGCGTCCTCGGTCGCCCTGGCGACGGAGACGGCCGTCTTCGGGGTGGTGAAGACGGCACCGCCCTTGAACTCGATGCCCATGTTGAGGCCCTGAACGGCCAGGGCCACGACCGCCGTGATGGTGATCAGAATGGAAACGCCGTACCAGACGAAGCGCTTGCCGACGAAGTCGTAGCCGACCTCACCGCGGTACAGCTTGGCGCCGAGATCTCCCAGCTTCGACATCTCTCACGCCTCCTTTGCGTCGACGGGAGCGGTGACGGAACCGGAGCCGGTGCGGCGGGACCGGCGCAGCGGCGGCTTGGCGCCGAGCCGCTTCGGGTCCAGCCCGGACCAGGGGTGACCGCTGGAGAAGAACTTCGTACGGGCCATCAGCGTCATGACCGGCTTGGTGAAGAGGAACACCACGACCACGTCGAGCAGAGTGGTCAGACCCAGGGTGAAGGCGAAGCCCTGCACCTTGCCGACGGTGACGATGAACAGCACCGCGGCGGCCAGGAACGACACGAAGTCGGAGACCAGGATGGTGCGCCGGGCTCGCGGCCAGGCCCGCTCCACGGCGGGGCGCAGGGTGCGGCCCTCGCGGATCTCGTCGCGGATGCGCTCGAAGTACACGATGAACGAGTCCGCCGTGATGCCGATCGCAACGATCGCACCGCAGACGGCGGGCAGGTTCAGCGCGAAGCCGATGCCCTTTCCGAGCAGCGCCATGATCGTGTAGGTGAGGATCGCGGACACCAGGAGGCTGACGATGGCGATGAAGGCCAGGCCCCGGTAGTAGACGAGCAGGTAGATCACCACGAGGGCGAGGCCGATGGCACCGGCGATCAGGCCGGCCTTCAGCTGCTCGCCGCCGAGCGCGGCGGTGACGGTGGTGACGCTGTCCTCGCTGAAGGAGAGCGGCAGGGCGCCGTACGAGAGCATGTTGCCCAGGTCCTGCGCGCTCTGCTGGGTGAAGCCGCCGGAGATCTCGGCGTTGCCGCCGGTCAGCGCCTGGCTGACGGACGGGTCGGAGACGACCTCGCCATCGAGCACGATCGCGAACTGGTTCTGCGGCATCTGCTTGGTGGCCAGCTCACCGGTGATCTTGGCGAACTTGTCGGCGCCCTTGTCGGTGAACTGCATGGTGACGATCCACTGGCCGCGCCGCGGGTCGATGACGCCCTTGGCGTCCGCGACGTCCGTACCGGCGACACCGGCGGGGCCGAGGATCCACTTGCCCCAGGTGTTGCCGTGCTTGCCGCAGGCGAGCGTCGGGTCCTCGGGCTTGGCACCCTTGCCCGCGGCGGTGCGCTGTGCCTCGTTGGTGCAGTCCAGCGCGGCGAACTTCGCCTGCAGGTCGGCGGCGGCCGCCTCGATGCCCGTCGGGGCCGGGGTCGGGGCCGGAGCCTTGTTGTCGTCTGCCTTCTTCGACTCGCTCGCCGAGGGCGCGGGAGCGGGGGTGGCCGGGGCCTTGGTGCCGTCTGCCTTCTTCGACTCGCTCGCCGAGGGCGAGGGAGTGGCCGGGGCCTTGAGGGCCTCGCTGAGCACACGGCCCTGGGAAGTGGCGCTGGACGACGGGGTGGCCGGGGCGCTGGGCTTGCCGCTGCCCTCGGCCTTGGGGGCGCCGGAGCTGCTCGCGGCGGGGCTCGGCGTGGCCTCGGGGGCCGCCGGGGCACCGTCGGCGAAGGCCAGGACCGGGCGGAAGTACAGCTGGGCGGTGGTACCGACCTGCTCGCGGGCCTGCTTCTCGTTCGTCCCCTTGGGGATGTTCACGATGATGTGGTCGCGGCCCTGCGTCTGGACCTCGGCCTCCGAGACGCCGAGACCGTTGACACGGCGCTCGATGATGCCGACCGCCGTGTTCATGTTGGTCTCGTTGATCGCGTCCGGCTTGCCGGGCTCGCTCTTGGCCTTGAGCGTGATGCTCGTACCGCCGGCGAGGTCGATGCCGAGCCGGGGGGTCGTCTGCTTCGTGAGGAACATCCCCGCGGTGAGCGCCACCATTGCGATCAGGATGATCGCCAGGGCGCGCCCCGGCCTCCCCTGAGCCCCCGTGGGCCGCCGGCCCTTCTTCGGTGCTGCCACCTTGTCGTATCTCCCTGTCCAACCGCCCCGCGCCGGGTCAGCGCGCGGACGGCCACGAAATGTGTGGTGGGGACCCCTGCCCCCCGCAGAAGTGTCACTGACGGGGACCGCGACGGCCGCCGGTCAGGCGCCTGCACGGTCCCCGCTCGCGCGCTACTTCGTGCCGGCCTCGCCGTCGGCCTTGCCGTCCTCGGGCTTGTCGTCCTTCGGCGTGTCACCCTTGGCCTCGCCGGCCTCGGGCTCGTCCGCCTTGGGCTCGTCCTTCTTGCCCAGGTCGAGCTTCGGGGCCTCGGCCCCGGTCTCGTCCGCCTCCTTGTCGAGGGTCAGCGAGGAGGCGTCGTCCGGAACGGCCGGCGTGTCGATCGTCAGATCATCACTCGTGCCGTGGACGATGCGGTTGTACTCCGCGTCCTCCAGGACGGCGCCGATGGAGTTCTTCGCGTAGATCGCGTGGACGCCGGGGGCCACCTCAAGGGTGACGGTGTCCTCGCCGATCTCCTTGACCGTGGCGTACATGCCGCCGATGGTGCGGACACCGGTGCCGGGCGCCATCTGGTCGCGCATCTGCGCGGCCGCCTGCTGCTTCTTCTTCGCGGAGCGGGTCATCAGGAACATCGCCCCGATGAGCACGATGAACGGGAGGAGTGTCACGAGATTCACGGGACGGAGATCCTTCGCACGACCGCACGGGAGACGGCCTTTTTCTACGGGGGTGGGCACGCCGACCCGAAGGGTCGGCATCGGCGGAGTCTAGGCGAGTCCGCACGGATGGAACAACGCCCAGCATGGCACCGCAGTTCCTGACCGGGCGAACCTCCGCGCCGTCAGGCCCCGAACAAGCCCTGTTGTCCGCTTGATCCACTGCCGCCGTGCTGCGGCGGGACGAGGCCCAGGTGAGCCCATGCGGCGGGGGTCGCGACCCGGCCCCTGGGGGTACGGGCGAGCAGCCCCTCCCGTACCAGGAACGGCTCGGCGACCTCCTCCACCGTCTCCCGCTCCTCGCCGACCGCGACGGCGAGGGTGGACAGCCCGACGGGACCGCCGCCGAACAGCTTGAGCAGGGCTTCGAGGACGGCCCGGTCCAGCCGGTCGAGCCCGCGCGCGTCCACCTCGTACACCTGGAGGGCGGTGCCGGCCACCTCGCGGGTGATCACCCCATCGGCCCTGACCTGGGCGTAGTCGCGGACGCGGCGCAGCAGGCGGTTGGCGATGCGCGGGGTGCCGCGGGAACGGCCGGCGATCTCGGCGGCACCGGCCGTGTCGATCTCCACGTCGAGGAGCCGGGCGGAGCGGTGGATGACGCGTTCCAGCTCCTCGGGGGCGTAGAACTCCATGTGCCCGGTGAAGCCGAAGCGGTCGCGCAGCGGCGGCGGCAGCAGGCCCGCGCGGGTCGTCGCCCCGACGAGGGTGAACGGCGGCAGCTCCAGGGGGATGGCGGTGGCCCCGGGCCCCTTGCCGACGATCACGTCGACCCGGAAGTCCTCCATGGCCATGTACAGCATTTCCTCGGCGGGCCGGGACATGCGGTGGATCTCGTCGAGGAAGAGGACCTCGCCTTCCTGGAGAGAGGACAGGATCGCGGCGAGGTCGCCCGCGTGCTGGATGGCGGGGCCGGAGGTGATCCGGATCGGCGCGCCCATCTCGGCGGCGATGATCATTGACAGTGTGGTCTTGCCGAGGCCGGGCGCGCCGGAGAGCAGGACGTGGTCGGCGGTGGCCCCGCGCTGGCGGGCCGCCTTGAGGACGAGGTCCAGCTGCTGGCGGACCTTCTCCTGACCGACGAACTCGCCGAGGTCCTTGGGGCGCAGGGCCGCCTCGACGGCGGTGTCCTCCCCGTCGGCGGCGGCCGCCACGATCCGGTCGTCGCTCTCGTCATCCCAGTTCACGGTGTCAGTCTGCCTTCTGCGTCGTTGCGGTGGTCGGTCCGGGTCCCCTGCCGGGTGCGGTGGCTGCGGCTGCACGGTGCCCCTCCCCTCCCCGCCCGCCCTCTACCGTTTCCCGGGGGCACATCCGGCCCCGCCGGCGATCGAGGCGTGGTCGCGGAGCACCGCGCAGTGACCGGTACCGGCTTCCGAGCCGCGCCGGTGATCGAGGCTGGGGGTCCCCCCGGACGGAGTCTGGGGGAGAACGGTGGAAGGGCGGGGAGGGGCAGGCCCCGCGCAGCAGCCCGCCCGCGGGCAACGGGCCGGTCAGCGGGCGCGGTTCAAGGATCAGCGGGCGCGGTTCAAGGACTGGAGGGCCGCGCGCAGGAGCTGCGGGACCGGGGCCGAACCGCCGGCGGCGATGGCCTCCTCCGCCTGCGGCGTCACCGCCGAGACCGCGTCCTCCGCCTCCCGCGAGGCATAGCCGAGGCCGATCAGCGCGGCGGCGAGCTGCTCGGTCCAGGGGGCGGGCCCGGACGCGGCGGCCCGCTGGGCCCCGACCAGCGCTCCGGTACCGAGCGGCTGGCCCAGCTTGTCCTTGAGCTCAAGCAGCAGCTTCTGGGCCCCCTTCTTCCCGATGCCGGGCACGGCCATCAGGGATTTCTCGTCCCCCGTGGAGACGGCGAGGCGCAGCGCGTCCGGGCTGTGCACCCCCAGCATCGCCTGGGCGAGGCGCGGTCCGACCCCGCTCGCGGTCTGGAGCAGTTCGAAGACCTGCCGCTCGTCGTCGTCGGCGAAGCCGTACAGCGTCAGCGAGTCCTCCCGTACCACCAGGGAGGTGGCCAGCCGCGCCGTCTCCCCGATCCGCAGGCCGGAGACGGTACCCGGCGTGCACTGCACGGCCATGCCCACTCCCCCGACCTCGATCACGGCCTGGGTGGGGGCGAGTGCGGCGACCGGGCCGCTGACGAAGGCGATCATGAGGGGCGGCCTTTCGAGGCATGCAGGGCGACCGCCTGCTGGAGGCGGTTCTGGGCGGGGGCCCGCCAGATGTGGCAGACGGCGAGGGCGAGGGCGTCCGCGGCGTCGGCGGGTTTGGGCGGGGCGGAGAGCCGCAGCAGCCGGGTCACCATCGCCCCGACCTGTGCCTTGTCGGCCCGGCCGGTGCCGGTGACGGCGGCCTTGACCTCACTGGGGGTGTGCAGGGCGACGGGTATCCCGCGGCGCGCCGCGCACAGCATGGCAACGGCGCTCGCCTGGGCGGTCCCCATCACCGTACTGACGTTGTGCTGGCTGAACACCCGCTCCACGGCGACGACTTCGGGCCGGTACTCATCGAGCCATTCCTCGATGCCCGCCTCGATCGCGACGAGCCGGTGCCCCAACTCCGTGTCCACGGCGGTGCGTACCACCCCCACGCCGATCATGGTGAGGGGACGGCCGGCGACGCCCTCGACCACGCCGACACCGCACCGGGTCAGCCCCGGGTCCACGCCGAGTACGCGCACCCCGCCCCTCCTTCGATCGCCAGTGCGTGCAGGCTATCCGGTGGCACTGACAAAGCAGCGGGCCGACGGGGTGTGTCCCCGTCGGCCCGCCGCTGATGCCCGATCAGGCGTCGACCTTCTCCATGACCTCGTCGGAGACGTCGAAGTTGGCGAAGACGTTCTGCACGTCGTCGCTGTCCTCCAGCGCGTCGATCAGCTTGAAGATCTTGCGCGCGCCGTCCTCGTCGAGCTCGACCTGCATGGTCGGGACGAAGCTGGAGTCGGCGGAGTCGTAGTCGATGCCGGCTTCCTGGAGCGCGGTGCGGACCGCGACCAGGTCGGTGGCCTCGCTGATGATCTCCCAGGTCTCGCCGTTGTCGTTGACCTCTTCGGCACCGGCTTCCAGGACCGCGTCGAGCACGTCGTCCTCGGACAGCTCGGCCTTGGGCAGGAGGATGACGCCCTTGCGGTTGAACAGGTACGAGACCGAGCCCGGGTCGGCCATCGAGCCGCCGTTGCGGGTCATGGCGACGCGGACGTCGGAGGCGGCGCGGTTGCGGTTGTCGGTGAGGCACTCGATGAGCACCGCGACACCGTTCGGGCCGTAGCCTTCGTACATGATCGTCTCGTAGTCGGCGCCGCCGGCCTCGAGGCCGCCGCCGCGCTTGACCGCGGAGTCGATGTTCTTGTTCGGGACCGACTGCTTCTTCGCCTTCTGCACGGCGTCGAAGAGGGTCGGGTTGCCCTCGATGTCGGCACCGCCCATACGGGCCGCGACCTCGATGTTCTTGATCAGCTTCGCGAAGAGCTTGCCGCGCTTGGCATCGATCACGGCCTTCTTGTGCTTCGTCGTAGCCCATTTAGAGTGGCCGGACATCCGCCTGTCTCCTTCGCGTCACCAACAGTGTTCACCTCAGATCCTACCGGGACCTGATTACAGCCCCGCGCGCACCATGTCGACGAAGTACGCGTGGACGCGGTCGTCGCCGGTCAGCTCCGGGTGGAACGAGGTGGCGAGGACATTACCCTGGCGCACGGCGACGGTGTGGCCGTCGTACGTGGCGAGCACCTCGGCGGCGGCGCCGACCGACTCGACCCACGGGGCGCGGATGAAGACGCCCTCGACCGGGCCGCCGTCGATGCCGGCGAAGTCGATCCGGGCCTCGAAGGACTCGTTCTGGCGGCCGAAGGCGTTGCGGCGGACGATCATGTCGATGCCGCCGAGCGTCTCCTGGTCCTCGCGGCCGTCGAGCAGCTTGTCGGCGAGCATGATCATGCCGGCGCAGGTGCCGTACACGGGCATCCCGGCCCGCACGCGCTCGCGCAGCGGCTCCAGCATGCCGAACAGGACGGCGAGCTTCGACATGGTCGTGGACTCGCCGCCGGGGATCACCAGGGCGTCGACCTCGGCGAGCTCCTCGGGACGCCGGACCGGCCTGGCCACGGCGTCCGCCGCGGCCAGGGCGATCAGGTGCTCCCGTACATCGCCCTGGAGGGCCAGGACACCGATAACGGGGGTGGTCATGTCCGATTACCAGCCGCGGTTGGCGTAGCGCTCGGCCTCGGGCAGGGTGTCGCAGTTGATGCCGACCATGGCCTCGCCCAGGTTGCGGGAGGCGTCCGCGATGATCTTCGGGTCGTCGTAGAAGGTGGTGGCCTTCACGATGGCGGCGGCGCGCTTGGCCGGGTCGCCCGACTTGAAGATGCCGGAGCCGACGAAGACGCCCTCGGCACCGAGCTGGCGCATCAGGGCGGCGTCGGCCGGGGTGGCGACGCCACCGGCGGAGAACAGCACCACCGGGAGCTTGCCGAGCTCGGCGACCTCCTTGACGAGCTCGTACGGGGCGCGCAGCTCCTTGGCGGCGGCGTACAGCTCGTTGTTGTCGAAGCCGCGCAGCTTGGCGATCTCGTTCTTGATCTGGCGCAGGTGGCGGACGGCCTCGACGACGTTGCCGGTGCCGGCCTCGCCCTTCGAGCGGATCATGGCCGCGCCCTCGGCGATGCGGCGCAGGGCCTCGCCCAGGTTGGTGGCACCGCAGACGAAGGGGGTGGTGAACGCCCACTTGTCGGAGTGGTTGACCTCGTCGGCCGGGGTCAGGACCTCGGACTCGTCGATGTAGTCGACACCGAGGGACTGCAGGACCTGCGCCTCGACGAAGTGGCCGATGCGGGACTTGGCCATGACGGGGATCGAGACCGCCTCGATGATCTCTTCGATCATGTTCGGGTCCGACATGCGCGCGACGCCGCCGTCCTTGCGGATGTCGGCAGGGACCCGCTCCAGGGCCATGACGGCCACGGCGCCGGCGTCCTCGGCGATCTTCGCCTGCTCGGCGTTGACCACGTCCATGATCACGCCGCCCTTGAGCTGCTCGGCCATGCCGCGCTTGACGCGGGAGGTGCCGATCGCGGACTCAGCGGACTGCGGGGTGGAGGGAAGCGTGCTCACGGATTGACCTCACTCGAAGGGAAGACGGGTGCTGCGGTGGTACTCCGCCGAGGAAACCGTCCCCGACCAGTCCACCGCAAGGGCCAATGAGGAGCCGGTGGCCCCTTTCGACTTGGCCTTCGGGTACAACTAGGGCCGGTCGGCAAGATCCACCGGAGGCTCATCGTCCATTTCGAAGGCGAGCGGGAAGGGGGCATGGCCGGCCAGCCGGAACCAGCGGACCTTGCGGTGCCGGCGCAGTGCGCGGGCGGCCCGTACGGCGTCGTTGTGGAAGCGCCGCGCCATGGGCACCCGCCGGACGGCCGCGGCCAGCTCCCCGGCGGCGGCCTCGCCGCCCGGGGCGGCCTTGAGCACCTCGACCTGGGCGGCATCGGAGAACACCGCGCGCAGCGCCTGGCTGAGCTCGCTCTCGGCGACCTCGCGGTGCTCCTCCTCGGCCTGGCGGGCGCCGTGGGCGGCCTCGTACAGGACGAGCGAGGAGGCAGGGTCGAGTACTCCTGAGGTGGCCACTTCGAGCACCACCGAGGCACGCCGCACGAGCTGCGCGTCGAGCGCGGCGCGGGCGGCGTCCATCCGCGAGTGCAGCCGGTCCAGCCGTCCGGCGGTCCAGCTGAGGTAGACCCCGATGACGCCGAGCGCCAGGGCGGTCCAGACAAGGGTTTCGATCACGGCCCGCGACAATACCGCGTACCGCGGCCCCCGCCCCTGTCGGCCCTGGCGGGCCGGGCGGACGCGGCGGGCCGGGCCGACGCGGTGGGCCCTGCGGACGCGGTGGGCCCTGGGGACGCCGCGGGGGGTCCGTCAGGCCGACGGGTCCCGGGTGAGGCCCAGGCGGGTGCGCAGGGGGACGCGTTCGTCCGTGGCCACCGCCGCCGCGCCGTCCGTCACGGTTTCGTAGACCGCCAGGATGTCGGCTCCGACCGTCGACCAGTCGAACCGGCGTACGTGCGCGGAGCCGTGGGCGCTGAGTTCCGCGCGGCGGACCGGGTCGCGCAGCAGGGCCACCGCGCCGGCGGCGAGCGCGTCCGCGTCCTCGTTGGCGAACAGCTCCCCCGCCGCCCCCTGGTCCAGGACCTGGGCGAACGCGTCCAGGTCGGAGGCCAGCACCGCGGCACCCGCCGACAGCGCCTCGACCAGGATGATGCCGAAACTCTCGCCGCCCGTGTTCGGGGCCACGTACACGTCAACGCTGCGCAGCAGCCGCGCCTTGTCCTCGTCCGAGACCATGCCGAGGAACTCCACCCGCGCGCGCAGGTCGGCGGGCAGGGAGGACACGGCCTCCTCCTCGTCGCCGCGGCCCGCCACGAGGAGCCGTACGTCGGGGCAGGCCTCCACGATCTTGGGGAACGCCGCCATGAGGACCGGGAGGCCCTTGCGGGGCTCGTCGATCCGGCCGATGAAGCCGAGGGTCCGGCCGCCCCACTCCGCCTTCGGCTCGGCCGAGGCGAAGAAGTCCACGTCCACCCCGTTCGGGATCACCACGGCGTCCCCGCCCAGGTGCTCCACGAGCGTGCGGCGCGCGTACTCGCTCACCGCGATCCGCGCACTGATCTTCTCCAGCGCCGGCTGGAGGATCGGGTACGCGGCGATCATGGCCCGCGAGCGCGGGTTCGAGGTGTGGAACGTGGCCACGATCGGGCCCTGCGCGGCCCAGCAGGTCAGCAGTCCCAGCGACGGCGAGGTCGGTTCGTGGATGTGGATCACGTCGAAGACGCCGTCGTGCAGCCAGCGACGCACCCGCGCCGCCGACAGGAAGCCGAAGTTCAGCCGGGCCACCGACCCGTTGTACGGCACCGGCACCGCCCGCCCCGCAGAGACCACGTACGGCGGCAGCGGCGTCTCGTCGTCCGCCGGAGCCAGCACCGACACCTCGTGGCCGAGGCGGATCAGGTGCTCCGCGAGGTCCCGGATGTGGAACTGGACGCCGCCGGGCACGTCCCAGGAGTACGGGCAGACAATGCCGATCTTCACGAGGAGCGCTCCTCCAGGTCGTCCAGCCACAGCCGCTGCAGCATGTGCCAGTCCTCCGGGTGCTCGGCGATCCCCTGGGCGAAGGCGTCGGCCATCGCCTGGGTCATGGCGGCCGTCTTCTCGGCCCGGGTCCCGGTCTTCGGGACCGGCACCTCGGGGTGGATCCGGCCGCGCAGGTACGGCGTCTCGCCGTAGTACAGCGTGACGGGCAGCAGCACCGCGCCCGTCTGCTGCGCCAGCAGCGCCGGCCCGGCCGGCATCCGCGCCGTCGAGCCGAAGAAGTCCACCTCGACGCCGGAGGCCGACAGGTCCCGGTCCGCGACCAGGCAGATCAGGCCGCCGGAGCGGAGCCGGCGGGCGAGGGTCCCGAAGGAGGAGGCGCCGTTGTGCGGCAGCACCTCCATGCCCAGGCTCTCCCGGTAGGCGACGAAGCGGTCGTACAGCGATTCGGGCTTGAGCCGCTCCGCGACGGTGGTGAACGGGACGCCCAGGTGCCCGGTGACCCAGGCGCCGGCGAGGTCCCAGTTGGCCAGGTGCGGCAGGGCGGCGATCACACCGCGCCCGGAGGCCACGGCCTCGCGCAGGATGTGGTCGTCCGTGAGGTCGACATCCGTGCCGAAGCGCTCGGGGTCCATGGCCGGCAGCCGGAAGGACTCCATCCAGTAGCGCATGTACGAGCGCATGCCGGCCTGCGAGAGCTCCCGCAGCCGCTCCGGCCCGGCGTCCGGCACGACGCGGGCCAGGTTCGACTCCAGCCGCAGCACGCTCTTGCCGCGCTTCTTCCACGCGTAGTCGGCGATCCGGCGGCCCAGGGCCACCGCAGCCGGCTCCGGCAGCTTCTTCACCCCGGCCCAGCCGAGCCCGTACAGGCCGTCGACCAGCTTGTCCTGCGCCGCGCCCATCAGGCAGCGCCGCCCTCGGCCACGGCGGCCGCGTCGGCCTCCGCTGCCTCACGGCGTACGGTGACCACCCGCTGGACCAGCGTGATCAGCGAGCCCACGGCGACGATCCACAGTGCGACGGGCAGCAGCACCTCGATCCACGAGGGCACCCCGAAGGTCGCCAGCCCGGACAGACCGGCCGCGACCAGCGAGATCACCAGCCGCTCGGCGCGCTCGATGAGCCCGTTGACGGCGACGGGCAGCCCTATCGACTCGCCGCGGGCCTTCGTGTACGAGACCACCTGGCCGCTGGCCAGGCAGAAGATCGCCACCGCGCAGAGCACGTTGTCGTTCCCGGAGCCCGCGTACCAGAGCGCGAAGCCGCCGAAGATCGCCGCGTCGGCCACCCGGTCGAGCGTCGAGTCGAGGAAAGCGCCCCAGCGGCTGGAGATGCCCGCCTGGCGGGCCATGTTCCCGTCCACCAGGTCGGAGAACACGAACAGCGTGATGGTGATCGTGCCCCAGAAGAACTCTCCCCGGGGGAAGAAGACCAGCGCTCCCGCCACCACTCCGGCCGTGCCGATCAGGGTGACCGCGTCCGGGCTCACCCCCCGCCGAAGGAGAAAAGCGGCGAATGGCGTGAGAACACGCGTGAAGAATGCACGCGCGTACTTGTTCAGCATGGCCTTCCCGGAGGGTCGCTGGGCCGAACGGCCCCATCGGCCACCGGCTGGCCCATCGTAGCCAGCGCCCCGGGCGCCCACCGCCGCGCACCCACCGGTTCGCGCCAGGCAATCGCCGGTCCGTGCCCCCGACACGCACCGGACCGCGCCGGGTACTACGTATGGACGCAGTGTGACGCCAGTGCAAAGCTCGAAGGACCCCGATCAACCTCCTCACCGTCACACCGGGAGGCACGAGCATCATGGGAGCCACATCACACCAAGCCGGAGCCGCCGGCAGGGCACCGACGGCCGACCGCCCGTCGTCCGTACGGAACGTCGTGCTGGTCGGCCACAGTGGAGCCGGCAAGACCACGCTGGTCGAGGCCCTCGCCCTGACGGCCGGCGCCGTCAACCGGGCGGGCCGGGTCGAGGACGGCACCGCCGTCTCCGACTACGACGAGATCGAACACCGGCAGCAGCGGTCCGTACAGCTGTCCCTCGTCCCCGTCGAATGGGGCGGAATCAAGATCAATATCCTGGACACCCCCGGATACGCCGACTTCGTCGGCGAGCTCAGGGCCGGTCTGCGCGCCGCGGACGCGGCCCTTTTCGTCGTCTCGTCCTCCGACGGCATCGACGGCGCGACCCGCATGGTCTGGGACGAGTGCGAGGCCGTCGGCATGCCCCGCGCCATCGTCGTCACCCATCTGGAGGCAGCCCGCGCCGACTATGCGCAGATGGCCACCGTCTGCGGCGAGATCTTCGGCGCCGAGGACCCCGACGCCGTCATCCCGCTCTACCTGCCCCTGTACGGGCCTCCCGGCCCCGACGGGCACTCCCCGGTCGCGGGACTCCTCGGGCTGCTCTCCCGGCGCGTGTACGACTACACCTCCGGGGAGCGTGTGGAGCGCGACCCCGCACCCGACGAGCTCGCCCTCATCTCCGACGCCCGCGCCCGCCTCATCGAGGGGATCATCGCCGAGAGCGAGGACGAGAGCCTCATGGACCGCTACCTCGGCGGTGAGGACATCGACGTCAAGACGCTCGTCGACGACCTTGAGCGCGCCGTGGCCCGCGGCACCTTCCACCCGGTCCTGATGGCCGCCCCCACCACCGACGGCGCCCGCCAGGGCCTCGGCACCGTCGAGCTCCTGGAACTGATCACCGGCGGCTTCCCCACCCCCCTGGAACGCGCCGCCGTCGCCGTCACCGCCCCGGACGGCGCCGAGCGCCCGGCCGTCACCTGCGACCCCGACGGGCCGCTCGTCGCCGAGGTCGTCAAGACCTCCTCCGACCCCTACGTCGGCCGCGTCTCCCTCGTCCGGGTCTTCTCCGGCACCCTGCGTCCCGAGGAGACCGTGCACGTCAGCGGGCACGGCCTGGCCGACCGGGGGCACGAGGACCACGACGTGGACGAGCGCATCGGCGCCGTGTCCTCCCCGTTCGGCAAACAGCAGCGCACCCTCACCCGGGCCATCGCCGGCGACCTCGCCTGCGTGGCCAAACTCACCCGCGCCGAGACCGGCGACACCCTCTCGGACAAGGACCGGCCGCTCCTCATGGCTCCCTGGCCGATGCCGGACCCGCTGCTCCCCCTCGCCATCGAGGCCCACAGCAAGGCCGACGAGGACAAGCTCTCCCAGGGCCTGGCCCGGCTCGTCGCCGAGGACCCGACGATGCGGCTCGAACAGAACCCGCACACCCACCAGGTCGTCCTGTGGTGCCTCGGCGAGGCCCACCAGGACGTCGCCCTCGAACGGCTGCGCACCCGCTACGGGGTCCAGGTCGACCCCGTCCCGCACAAGGTGAGCCTGCGCGAGACCTTCGGCGCGAAGGCCGCCGGCCGCGGCCGCCACGTCAAACAGTCCGGCGGGCACGGCCAGTTCGCCATCTGCGAGATCGAGGTCGAACCGCTCCCGCCCGGCAGCGGCATCGAGTTCGTCGACAAGGTCGTCGGCGGCTCCGTGCCCCGCCAGTTCATCCCGTCCGTCGAGAAGGGCGTCCGCACCCAGGCCGCCCGCGGGGTCTCGGCCGGCTATCCGCTGGTCGACATCCGCATCACCCTCCTCGACGGCAAGGCTCACTCGGTGGACTCCTCCGACGCCGCCTTCCAGACCGCCGGCGCCCTCGCCCTGCGCGAAGCCGCCGCCGAGGCCGTCATCCACCTCCTCGAACCGGTCGCCGAGCTCGCCGTCCTCGTGCCGGACGAGTACGTCGGCCCCGTCATGAGCGACCTGGCCGGCCGCCGGGGCCGCGTCGTCGGCACCGAACAGGCCGGCACGGGCCGCACCCGGGTCCGCGCGGAGATCCCCGAGATCGAGATCGGCCGGTACGCCGTCGAACTGCGCTCGGTGTCGCACGGCACGGGCCGGTTCACCCGCGCCTACGCCCGGCACGAGCCCATGCCGCCGCAGATCGCGGAAAAGGTGCGGGAACAGGCCGAGAAGGGAACCTGACCGAGAGAGCGCCAGGAGCCGCCCACCCAACGGTCTTGCGGTGGGCGGCATTTCCCTGTCCCATGACCATGGGAAGGGATACGCCGATAGGCTCATGTGCGCGGCAAAACAGCACAACGCACAGCGATGGGGGCAGCGGTGGCGGACGACGGATTCGACTTCAGGCCCGGGGCACAGATCCCCCTGCAGGGGGCCGGCGGCCAGACCGCGGCGACCAACGCCCTCGCCTCGGCCGCGTACCGGGACGGCGGCAAGGACACCAAGCTGTCGGCGATACTCAAGGCCAACAACGAGTACCACGAGTCGGTGGTCAAACCGCCCAAGATCTCGCTCTTCGAGCCCAACCTGGGCGAGGCTTTCTGCCGTGCCGTCGAGGCCCGCACCCTCGCCGCCGGGCGCAAGCCACTGATCCAGTCCTTCGGCCTCGATCCGCAGACCGTCGTCGAGCACTGCCTGGCCGCCTCCCGCATCCGCAAGGAGCGCGACCGCAAACTGCGCCTGATCATGCTCGTCGCCGGCGTGCTGTTCCTGCCCGGGCTGCTGCTGTGGCTGGGCCTGTTCCAGCTCCGCAAGATGCTGGCCAAGAGCCAGGAGAAGCACGCGTCCTGGCTGGGCACCCTGGTCCTCGTCGGCATCGCCGTCGTGGCGGCCGTCCTCATGTTCCGGCTGCCGTTCACCGGCTTCGCCGGCCTGTACGTGCGCGGCATGATCATCGTGCCTGCCGTCGGCTGGCTCCTCGCCCGCCGGATCTGCGAGGCCACCGCCGCCGACATGCGCTCACGCTGGGACGGACTGCTCGCGGGCAGCGGCATCGGCGCCAAGATCCCGGAGGCGGTGCCGGGCAACCCCGACGAGAAGGCCCGCGAGGACCTGCGCCACTCGCTGGCCAAGCTGACCGCCGAGGACCGCAGCAACTCCGTGTTCTACGCCGGCCCCAAGGGCATCCTCGGCATGGGCACCCGCTGGGGCAGCTGGCAGATGGCCGAGGAGCTCGCCCCCAAGACGGAGGGCATGGAGATCCACCCGTTCCGCAGCTGGGACGTCATACGGGCGATCGACACCGAGCTGCGCAAGCTGGAGCGCGGCCCCCTGCACACCGGCGGCCTGCCGCCCGCGTCGATCCAGCACTGGATCGTCACCCCGGTCGGCGAAGGCGCCAAGGAAGTGGCCCGGCCCAGCGGCGCGGACGTGGACACCTTCCTGGTCAAGCCGCACGAGATCACCCGGATCTGCAACGAGCAGCAGTTCAGCGGCGGCAACCGGCACTACCTCGGCATCCAGTACCCGCTCTGGGACGGCCAGCTGGTGATCACCATGCTGGTGACGGTCACCGTGCTCTACAAGACCCTCCGCGTGGAGGTGACCGGCCACGCGCTCGGACCGGTGGACGGCCTGTTCACCAGCAAGTCCGCGGCCCCGACCGTCGAGGTCCCCAAGTCCGTCCGGTTCTGGGAGACCGTGGAGCGGCCCCTGCCGCTGGTGGACGCCCAGGAGGTGGTCCGCCTGGCGGTCCGTGCTCCGCTGACCTGGTTCCCGCCGGTCCTCGACTTCTTCGGCGGCAAGCTGGTCCTGCCCGAGCCCTTCGGCCTGCGCCACGTCTGGGCGGGCCAGCCCTGGCGCCACCGCTTCATGGCCGACGACGCGATGCGCGCCGCGACCCCGGTCCTGCGTGCGGTGCACGCGGCCGCGCTGCGGGTCCTGGACGAGAACGGCGCCGACATCGACCGCTTCAGCAACCGCTCGATGGTCGTCAGCGGCCTCGTACAGGACGCGGCCCCGCGCAAGGCCGACGTGTACGACGCGTAGGTGTCCCGTACCGGCCGGGCGGCGCCGAAAGCGCCGGCCGGCCGGGGCCGGTCCTGCTAGTCGTGGGGCCAGGCGTCGGCGAGCATCTGGCGGGTGTCCGCGAGGAGTTGGGGCAGCACCTTGGTGTGCCCGACGACCGGCATGAAGTTCGTGTCGCCGCCCCAGCGGGGCACGATGTGCTGGTGCAGGTGCGCGGCGATGCCGGCGCCCGCGGCCGCGCCCTGGTTCATGCCGATGTTGAACCCGTGCGCCCCGGACGCCTTGCGCAGCGCGATCATGGCCCGCTTCGTCAGGTCGGCCAGCTCGGCCGTCTCGGCGGCGTCCAGCTCCGTGTAGTCCGCGACGTGCCGGTACGGGACCACCATCAGGTGGCCGCCGTTGTACGGGTACAGGTTCAGCACGGCGTAGACGTGCCTGCCCCGCGCCACGATCAGGCCGTCCTGGTCGGACATGTCCGGAATCCCGCAGAAGGGACAGCCGTCCCCGGCCTCCGGACCGGTCGGCTTGTTCTCCCCCTGGATGTACGCCATCCGGTGGGGCGTCCACAGACGCTGGAACGCGTCCTGCGTGCCCACACCGATCTGCTGCTCCGGCTCAGTCGTCATGAGATGCAGCATATGACCTTGCCCCTGGAGGGTGTGTCGCCGGGGCAAGGACCGGTGGCACGGCCGCGATGCTGGGCCCATGCACGAAGAAGCCGAAACCCGTGACGTCGCCTGGGAGCACCGTACCGAGCTACCCCTCTTCTACGCCTCTCTGGTGTTCCTCGCCGGGTACGCGGCCCGCGTGCTCGCCCACACCGAGCCCTGGCGCGACATCGGCGGTCTCATGGTCCTGCTGACCTGGCTCTGCTTCATCGTCGACTACCTGGTGCGGTTCGCGCTGAGCGGGCAGCGACCCCTGCGGTTCGTCCGCCGCCACTGGCTGGACACCGTGATCGTGCTCCTGCCGACGCTGCGACCGCTGCGCATGGTCAAGGTCCACGACGCCATCCAGGCCAAGAGGGACCGCCCGCGCCGCTCCCTGTACCCGCGCGTGATGACGTACACCGGGCTCTCGACAGTGCTGCTGGGGTTCTCCGCCTCGCTCGGCATCTACCACAGCGAGCAGCAGGACCCTCAGTCCCCGATCCATACGTTCTGGGACTCGGTCTGGTGCGTATGCCAGACGCTGACGACCGTCGGCTACGGCGACGTGGCCCCGGTGACCGTGGCGGGGAGGATGATCGCGATCGGCCTGATGGGCTTCGGCGTGGCCCTGCTGGGCTCCGTGACGGGCTCGTTCTCGTCCTGGCTCATCGGGGTCTTCCGCCGGGAGGGCGAGGAGGGGCCCCCGGGGAACGAAAGTTCCCCGGGGGCCCCTCGATGAGCTCCTGCGCCGATCAGACCTGGACGCGGTCCTCGACGACCTTGACCAGCTTGGCCAGCGCCTCGTCCTTGGCGATGCCGTTCTCCTGCGAACCGTCGCGGTAGCGGAAGGAGACGGTGCCCGCGGCCATGTCCTCGTCACCGACGATGATCATGAACGGGACCTTGAGCTTCTGGTGGTTGCGGATCTTCTTCTGCATGCGGTCGGAGGAGGCGTCCACCTCGACCCGCAGGCCCTTCTTCTTCGCCTCGGCGGCGAACTCCTGCAGGTACTCGACGTGCCCGTCGCCGATCGGGATGCCGACGGCCTGGACCGGGGCCAGCCACGGCGGCATGGCGCCCGCGTAGTGCTCCAGCAGCACCGCGAAGAACCGCTCGATGGAGCCGAACAGCGCGCGGTGGATCATGACCGGGCGCTGGCGGGAGCCGTCGGGCGCGGTGTATTCGAGGTTGAACCGCTCCGGCAGGTTGAAGTCCAGCTGGACGGTCGACATCTGCCAGGTACGGCCGATGGCGTCGCGCGCCTGCACGGAGATCTTCGGGCCGTAGAAGGCCGCGCCGCCCGGGTCGGGGGTCAGCGGGAGGCCCTGCTTCTCGGCCACCTGCTGGAGGACCGCGGTGGCCTCCTCCCAGACCTCGTCCGAGCCGACGAACTTCTCCGGGTCCTTGGTGGACAGCTCCAGGTAGAAGTCGGTCAGACCGTAGTCGCGCAGCAGGTTCAGCACGAAGGTGAGGGTGCGGTCGAGCTCCTCGGCCATCTGCTCACGGGTGCAGTAGATGTGCGCGTCGTCCTGGGTGAAGCCGCGGGCACGGGTCAGGCCGTGCACGACGCCCGACTTCTCGTACCGGTACACGGTGCCGAACTCGAACAGGCGCAGCGGCAGTTCGCGGTAGGAGCGGCCGCGCGCGTCGAAGATCAGGTTGTGCATCGGGCAGTTCATGGGCTTGAGGTAGTAGTCGGTACCACCGTCGAGCTGCATGGGGGGGTACATGCCCTCCGCGTACCAGTCCAGGTGGCCGCTCTTCTCGAAGAGGGCGCCCTTGGTGGCGTGCGGGGAGTAGACGAACTCGTAGCCCTCTTCCTCGTGCCGGCGGCGCGAGTAGTCCTCCATGGTGCGGCGGATGATGCCGCCGCGCGGGTGGAAAACGGCCAGACCGGAGCCGATCTCGTCCGGGATGGAGAAGAGGTCCAGCTCGTTGCCGAGCTTGCGGTGGTCTCGCTTCTCGGCCTCGGCGAGGAAGTCGAGGTGGGCCTTCAGCTCGTCCTTCGAGGGCCAGGCGGTGCCGTAGATGCGCTGGAGCATCGGGTTCTTCTCGCTGCCGCGCCAGTAGGCGGCCGCGTTGCGCATCAGCTTGAACGCCGGGATGTTGCGGGTGGTGGGCAGGTGGGGACCGCGGCAGAGGTCCTTCCAGCACAGCTCGCCGGTCTTGGCGTCCAGGTTGTCGTAGATGGTCAGCTCGCCGCCGCCCACCTCGACGTTCGCACCGTCGTCGGTCGACGCGGAGCCCTTGATGCCGATGAGCTCCAGCTTGTACGGCTCGTCGGCGAGCTCCTCGCGGGCAGCCTCGTCGGTGACGACGCGGCGGGCGAAGCGCTGGCCGCGCTTCTGGATCTCCTGCATCTTCTTCTCGATGGCCTTGAGGTCATCGGGGGTGAAGGGCTTCGCCACGTCGAAGTCGTAGTAGAAGCCGTTCTGGACCGGCGGGCCGATGCCCAGCTTGGCCTCGGGGAACAGCTCCTGCACGGCCTGCGCCATGACGTGCGCGGTCGAGTGGCGCAGGATGTTCAGGCCGTCCTCGGAGGAGATCTCCACCGGCTCGACGGTCTCGCCGTCCTTCACCTCGTACGAGAGGTCCTTCAGCTCGCCCGCAACGCGCGCGGCGACGATGGTGCGCTCGCCGGCGAAGAGCTCGGCCGCCGTAGTGCCCGTGGCCACCACGCGCTCGTCCCGCTCGGAATCGCGTTGGATGATCACACGGACGTCTGACACCGGACTCTCCTGACTCAGGGAACGCGACAGCAAACGCTGCGCGTCTGAATCGTACCGAGCCGAGCGGCCGGGCCGCTAAACGGATATCCGCCGGGCATCCGTGCCCCGCGTGCGGGGCCTGGGGAAATCCCGGACGCCCCGGCGTCCGCCGCGCACCGGATCGGCCGGGCCGCGTACGCCGTGGAGGCGGAGCTGATCCGCTTCGGCGGCATCCCCGCGCCGGGGGAGGTCTTCCCGGGCCGCGCCGCGGAGGCGGCGGAGGCGGGTACGGGCGCGGGAACCGGTTCGCGGTCCGGTGCGTCCCAGAGGTGCCCGAAGCACCCGGGATCCAAGGGGATCGAGGGATCATGCGTCCAGCCGCCGTCACGCTCGCCTGCCTTGCCGCCGCCACCGCGGCCCTGCTCACCGGCTGCGGAGGCGCCGCCACCGGGTCTGCCCCGGCGGCTCCGCCGCCCCCGGCCGGCCAGGCGGGCCCCGCGTGCCCCGGCCCCGCGTCCGGTGCGCCCGACACCCCGCCCACCCGGATCAACGGCACCCCCGCGAACACCCCCGAGGCCACACGCCTCTCGCAGGCCGTCGGCGCGCAGGGGCGCGGCGCCTTCGCGGACGTCTACTCCACCCAGATCACGGACCGGCCGCCCGGCCGGGTGGCTCTCTGCGTCACCGACCTCGGGCGCGGCGGCGAGCTGCTGGAGGCCGCCCGGAAGGCCGACCCCTCCGTCGACCCGGGCCGGGCGGACCTCTACGTGGCCCGCTACACCCGGCGCGCCCTGGACGCCGCGATCGGCCGGCTCACCGCCGACCAGGGCCGGCCCGCCTTCCCCCTCTACACCTTCTCGCCCGCGCCGGACGCCTCCGGGCTCGTGGTGACCAGTACCGCCGAGGGCGCCGCCTCGAAGGAGTTCAGGGCCCGGCTGGAGCAGATCGCCGGAGGGGTCCCGGTCACGGTCGAGCGGGGCGACCCCGTCAGCCTTCTCGTGGGGGACCCGCCCGCGACCCGGTCCGCCCACCCGTAGGCGGTCTCTTGTGGCGAATGCACCGCCGGCCCCGCCGGGCGTGACTAGCATGTGCGGCCTGCGAGTTGAGCATCCTCAGGGGGACTCCATGGACGTGCGGGTGGGCCTGGCCGGCGACGAGACGGGCGAGGAGCTGCGGCGGCTGGAGGAGTGGCTGCGCCGGGACCAGGAGCTCGGCGGGGTCACCATCACCGCTCAGCGGGCGCCGGACCAGGGCGGTGAGATGGGCCCGGTGACGGAGGCCCTCCACCTGCTGCTCGAACCGCGGGGCGTGCTGACCGCGGTCGCGGCCTCCCTGGGCACCTGGGCCGGCATCCGGCGCAGGCACGTACGCATCCGTGTGAGCAACGGGAAGAAGACGGTCGAGATCGATGCCTCGCGTCTCGATGACCCGGACGAGGTGGCAGTGCGTATCGTGCGCGAGCTGGACGGTCCGTGAACGGCCCCTCCGTCCCGGCTCTGCCCTCCGCCCGCGCCGTACTGATCGGCACCGCCGCCTACGCCTCGGGTGACCTCAGGCCGATCCCGCACTCCCGGCGCAACATCCGCGGCCTCGCGGCCGTCCTCGCCGAGGAGGCACGGGGCGGCCTCACGGCATGGGACGTGAAGCTGGTGGACGATCCCCTGCAGCCCGAGGAGATCATGCGGCCGGTCACGGCAGCCGCCGAGGAGGCCGAGGACGCGCTGCTCGTCTACTACAGCGGCCACGGACTGCTCGCCCGGGACGACGGCGATTTCCACGTCACGCTCACGGCGAGCGACCCCGACAAGCCCTGGACCAGCCTGCCGTACTCCTATGTGGCGGACCCGATCAGGAAGTCCCGCGCCAAAGTCAAGATCGTGATCACGGACTGCTGTTACAGCGGCCGGGCGCACGCCGACCTGATGGGCTCCGAGTCCCGGCTGATCACCGAACAGCTGCGGGCCAAAGGCGTGTACTCGCTGTCCTCGGCTCCGGCGGACCGGCGCTCCTTGGCACCCAAGGGGGACGAGTACAGCGCCTTCACCGGATTCCTGCTGGCCGCCGTGCGCGACGGTGTCCCCGGTGCCGAGCCGGTCCTGGGACTGACCGACCTCTTCCTGGAGGTGCGCCGCCGGATGAGGGGTGCGGGGCTCCCCCTGCCGGAGGAGTGCAGCAAGGCGGCAGGCGCCGGCGCCTACCCCTTCGTACGCAACAGAGCCCCCCGGCCTCCGGCCCCGGACCCGGAGCCGGCTCCGGTGCCCCGCGCCCCCGAGCGTCCGGCCGCCCCCGCCCGGGTCAACGCGCCTCTGGACGAGGCCATCGCCGTGGCGGCCGGCCCCGACCGCTGGGTGGAGGCCCTGCGTCTGGTCCTGACGCTCCAGGGCCTCGCACGCGCCCCCCGCTCCGGGCGCCTGCGCTGGGGGATGCGCGGGCTGCCGAAGCGGTGCGGCATGACCGAGGGGGAGCAGCTGATCGGGTACGCCACCACCAGCAGGTCCCACAACGTGGTCTTCACCGATACGCACCTGTGCGTACTGAACTCCCCGGAGCTCCTGAGGGTCCCGTACTCCCGGCTCAGCGGCCTCACCGCGGCCGTCTCGACCCGTACGGAGCGCGTGGTGACCGTCACCGATCAGGGAGGAAGCAGCGAGGACGTCCTCCTCGTCACCACGGCCGCCACGTTCGGAGGCCGCACGGTGAAGTTGACGGAGTCCGGCGGGTGCCTGCTCCAGAAATCCCTGACCGAGTGCGTGCCCGCCCTGGTCGGGCTCCGCGAGCGCAACCCCGGGTGGTTCGCCTAGGCCCTGTCGTCAAAGTCCCGGCAGCCCCTTCAGGTCCTGTCCCCCTCGTCGTCCGAGGGCAGTACGTCCTCGGGGTCGAAGGCCGCGTCCAGGGACTTCATCAGCCGGTCCCGCTCCACCTCGTCCAGCGGTACGGGCGCCACGTCCGAGGCGTCCGCCAGCCTGCGGAAGCCGCCGCGCCGCGACAGCCGGCCGCTGACCCGGACGGGAAGTCCGGCGAGGTGGGCGTGGACGGCGATCCGGTACGCCTCTTCGTCGAGCGCGGCCCTCACGTACGGCACCTCCGCCCCCGACAGCACCCGCAGCCGGACGCTCCCCCCGCCGCCCGGGGCCGAGCGCCGCATCCGGACCACGGCCCCCGCCACCCGGACCGGGACCGCCGGCTCGTCCCGGGTGTATCGCGCCGCCGCCTCGCGCAGCACCGGCAGGTCCCCCGGCGAGAACTCCACCGGCTCCGGCCGGGCCGCGCACCCGGCCGGGATCCCGGCCGCAGGCGCCCAGGCCAACGCGATCCGTGCCCCTTCCGAACCCCGTACGAGGGCGATCAGCGCGTCGGCGAGTTCCCGGCTGACGCCCGCCGCCACGGCGGCGTCGAAGGCCTCCATGCCGCCGGTGGCGCGCTGGTAGTCCACCGCCTCGCGGGCCGCGTGCAGGGCGTGGTGCAGCCGCGTCACCATCCCCCGGCCGCCGTCCACGGGTACGTACGCAGCGAGCCGCCGCCCGCCCGGGGCGGGCCCCACCAGGACGCCGTCCAGGGCCCGTTCGGCCTGGGCGCGGTGGCGGGCGCCGTAGTACCCGGCGCGGGCCCGGTCGGCCAGGGCTCCGGCCAGCAGCAGCCGGCGGGCGGCCGAGCGCAGCTGCTCCTGCACGCTCCATGCGGCCTCGCCCTGGAATCCGTACGGCCCCTCCGGGATCTCGCGCTCCCAGCGGACCTCGTCACTGGGCACGCCCAGTCCGTACAGCACCTCCCGCGCGGAGGGCAGCGCGCTGCGCGAGAGCGCGGTCAGCGCCTCGTCCAGCAGGTCGGCGCAGTCGGGGAAGGTCCGGTTCTCGGGGACGAGCAGGCTGGTCCCGGCGTGTCCGGGCGCGGTCCAGCGCCCGTAGCGGCCCGCGGCGCCGCCGCGCCGCAGCCACCCGTGCCGGTGCAGCAGTGCCCCCAGCACCTGGGGATCGACCTGCGCGGGATCGGGCGCGCCCGGAGCGAAGTCCGGGGACGACAGCGGTTCGAGGTGCTGCGGGTGCCAGTGCATCAGGGTGTCCCTCCCGACCCGACCCGGGTCATGATCTCGCACAGCGCCCGGTCGTCGAAGATCCGCGCGGTCGGGATCCGTACGGTGGTCCGGCGCCGGCCGGTCACGGGGTGCCCGGCGAGGTTGGTCCAGTAGCAGCAGTGCCGCAGGTCGAGCCGGTCGTGGCCGGCGGCGAGCCACTGGTCGCGGTCCCGCGGAACGAGCATCACGACGAGGATCTTGTGGACGGCGACCGGTGTGCGGGCCAGTTTCACCAGGTGCTCGTTGTCCAGGGTGAAGGCGAACGTGGGCCCGGGCGGTCCGGGCGGTATCTGGTAGGTCGCCTTCAACTGCACCTTGATGGTGACCTCGTCGTCGACGACGTGTTCGGGCGCGCCGTGGTTGACCTGCCAGTCGATGCCGTTGTCCGGAAAGGGCTGGGAGAGCGAGCAGCCGGCCGCCGCGGCGACGGCGTGCAGGTATCCCACCTGGAGGGTCTCCATGCAGGCGGTGGTGGCGAGAGTGCCGCGCAGCGGTCGGGCCCGCGCCTCACCGCGCGGATCGATCCGCCCTTGCAGCATCCCGCCCGGTTCGGGCTGCGCGAGCGCCATGGCCGGCTCCCCATGCCTTCCGGGCTCTGCCGAATGAGGGTGGACGGGGTGATGACCGGTCATGTGTGCGGTCCCCCAGGGGGGTTGTCTCCGTACCGGACGGCCCGCAAACGGCGTACGGCGCAAACAGGCCGGGTATCACCGATTCGGGCAGGGGCGGCGTTCCGAGGCGGCGGTGCCCGGGTGCGCCCCATCTGCCGATCGGGGACGAGGAGTTCGCCATGACGCGCTGGTACGAGGGGCCGCTGGCCGCATTCGACACGGAGACGACCGGGGTGGACGTGGAGCAGGACCGGATCGTGTCCGCCGCTCTCATCGTGCAGGAGTGTGCGGGCGGCCGGGTCCGCTCCACCCGCTGGCTGGTCAATCCCGGTATTCCGGTGCCCCCGGGCGCCACGGAAGTGCACGGTCTGACGGATGAGCACCTCCAGCGCAACGGGCGGTGGCCCGCGCCGGTCGTGGAGGAGATAGCGCGTGCACTCGGGGAGCAGCAGGTAGCCGGCCGGCCGGTGGTGGTGATGAACGCGCCGTTCGACCTGACGCTGCTGGACCGGGAGTTGCGCCGGCACCGGGCGTCGACGCTGGCGCGCTATCTGGACAACCGGCCGCTGACGGTGCTGGATCCGCGGGTGCTGGACAAGCACCTGGACCGGTACCGCAAGGGCCGCCGGACGCTGACGGATCTGTGCGCGCACTACGGGATAGAGCTGGAGGGCGCGCACGACGCCGCGGCGGACGCGCTGGCCTCGCTGGAGGTCGTACGGGCGGTGGGGCGCCGGTTCGCGGCCCGGCTGGAGCGGCTGACGCCGGCGGAACTGCACACGCTCCAGGCGGTGTGGCACGCGGCACAGGCGCGCGGGCTGCAGGCGTGGTTCGCGCGCCAGGGGACGCCGGAGCCGGTGGATCCGCACTGGCCGCTGCGCCCGGAGCTGCCCGCGGCGGCGTAGGGCAACGGCCCCCGGACATGCGGAAGGCCGGTCCGTCGTAGGACGGACCGGCCTGACCCGGTGGGCGATACTGGGATCGAACCAGTGACCCCTTCGGTGTGAACGAAGTGCTCTCCCGCTGAGCTAATCGCCCGGGAACGGGTTGAACAATACAAGAGGCACGGGGTCTGGTTCAAACCGCTTCCGGCGGGGCCGCCAAACGGGCCGCGAGGGCCTGCCGCCCGGCCCGCATCATCAGGGCGTGGTTGAGCCGGAACACGGGCCGCGCGGGGAGCGCGAGGCGCCGCAGCAGGGGGCTGCGCACTTCGACCTCCTGCTCGTACAGCGCCCGCGTCCCGCTCCTCCCCGGTCCCCGGCGCGCTCGTACGGTCCACCGCGCCCAGCCTTCGATGTCGCCGTGCAGGGCCGCCTCCAGCAGGCCCCGCCCGGGATCGCGGAGCAGTTCGGTGGCGGTCGTCCGGATCTCGTACGGAAGGACGGAGCGGATCCGGAGGGTGCCGCCGTACCCGTCCACCTCCTCGACCGCACGGACCTGCGGCCACCAGCGGGGGTAGTCGCCGGCCTGTTCGAGTACGGAGTAGACCCGCGCGGGCGGGGCGTCGAGATCCCACACACTGCGGAAGCGGTAGCGGTTCCAGCGGTCCCCGTGGCTGCGGTCCATGACGCCAGTCTGGACCGGCCGGGCGGCGCGCGGGGCCCGCTCTCGCACATCCACTCCGTCCGTGCGTACTCAGGGCGGATCTGAGTACGCACGCCCATGTCCTGACGGCGTGACGGGCACCACACTGCGGAGCATGGCATCTCCACCACCCAGCATGCCCCTGCCGCCCGCCCAGGAGCTGGCGCTCATCGACCGGGAACTGGCCCAACTCGACGCCCGGCGCCTGTATTTGCTGGCCCGGCGGGACTGGCTGCTGCGGCTGCCGGTGCCGGCAGCGGGCGCCTGGGCGCCGAACGGCTCGGTGCCGGGCTCCCCCGCCCGCCCGCAGGAGGCCTCGGCTCCGGGTGCGCAGAACGTGCTGCTGACCTTGGGTGCGGTGCTGCTCGCCGTGGCCGCGCTGGCGTTCACCCTGGTCAGCTGGGGGTCTCTGGGGGTCGCCGGACGCTCGGCGGTACTGGCGGTGGTGACGGCGGCCGCGCTGGGCGCGCCTGCGCTGCTGCTGCGCCGGGGGCTGCGGTCGACGGCCGAGGCGGTGGCGTCGGTGGGGCTGCTGCTGACGGTGCTGGACGCGTACGCGGTGTACGCGGTCGCCGGGGCGGGGGCCGACGCCGCCGCTTACGCAGCGGGGGCGGCGGCGGTACTGGCGGCGCTGTGGGCGGGGTACGCCCTGCTGCTGCCGGGGCTGGTGGTGCCGCTGCCGGTGGCGGTGCTGACGGCGCAGCTCCCGCTGCCGGTGGCGGCGGTGGCCTCGGCGGCGGGCCCGGTGGGGGTCGGCTGGGCGCTGCTGGCGACGGCGGCACTGGACGCGGCGCTCGTGCTGACGGCGCCGGGGGTCCGTGCGCGGGCGTCGGTGTGCGGCCCGGCGGCGGTGAGCGCGGCCGTTCTGGGGGCGGGGGCCCTGCTGAGCGGGCTCGCGGAGTCCGCGCAGGCCGGTTCGGCGGCCGCGGCGGCCGGTCCGGCGCTGCTGCTGGCGGGGTGTGCGGCGCTGGGCGTCGGGGTGGCCTGGCGGGAGTCGTCGGCGACGGCGGCAACGGCGGCGGCAACGGCTGCCGCGGTCGCCGGCGGCCTCGCGGCGGTGGCGGCGGCCGGCGGCCCGGTCCGGCCCGGGCTGTCGCGGGAGTGGGCCGTGGCGGTCTTCCTGCTGCTCGCCCTGCCGCTGCTGGCGGCGGTACGGGCGACCGGGCTCCCGGCGGCGGTACGGCGCGGCCTGGCCCGGGCCGGGGCGGGGGTGGCCGCGGTCGCCACGCTGTCGGCGCTGCTGCCCGCGGTGGGCTCGCTGGGGTTCCGGACCGGGGTGCTGGGCGAGGTGTGGGCGGCGACGACCCCGCCCCGGGAGGCGTACGGGCCGGGCCCGGCGGCCGCGGTGACCCTGCTGGTCGCGGCAGGGGCGGCCGGGTGGCTGGCGCGGGTGCTGCCACGACCGGAGCCGGGTGTGATCGCGGTGGTCCTCGGCTGGGCGGGGCTGTTCACGGCGCCGCTGCTGTCCGGGCTGCCGGTGGCGGCGGTGCTCGCGGTGCAGCTGGCGGTGACGGCGGCGGCCGGGGTGTGCGCGCTGCGGGTCGCGGGCGGTCCGGGGTACGCGGCCGCGGTGTGCGCCGTGGTGGGTGCGCTGAACCTGTCGGTGGCCGCGCTGGACGGCCGTACGGCCACCTTCGCGGTGTTCGGGCTGCTGGGCGCGGGCTGCGCGGCGGGGGCCGCGTACAGGTCCGCTGCGCTGCCCGTGCGGGCCGGCGCGGCGGTGCTGGCCGTCGGGTACGCGGCGGCCACGGCGGCGGCGCTGGCAGCTTTGTGGGGGCTCGCGGTGTCCTGGTGGGCGCTGCCGCTGCTGACGGTCCCGGCGGCGGTGGCGGCGCTCGGCCCGCACCTGGGCCGGGTGCGGATCCCGGCGGAGGCCGCGGCGGCGGCGGTCGGCGCGGCGGCGCTGCTCCTTCCGGTCGGGGAGCCGGCGCGGGCGGCGCTGGTGTGCGCGCTGGCCGGGGTGGTCTGCGCGGGTGCGGCGGTCCGTGCGGAGCGGCGCGGGCTCGGCTGGGCGGCCGGGGTCCTGTTCGTGGCGGCGACGTGGATCCGGCTGTCGGCGTCCGGGGTGGGGGTGCCGGAGGCGTACACGCTGCCGGTGACGGTGCCCGCGCTCGCGGTGGGCTTCCTGCGCCGCCACCGGGACGCGGGGGCCTCGTCCTGGACGGCGTACGGGCCGGGGCTGGCCGCGACCCTGCTGCCGAGCCTGATCGCCGCCTGGGGCGACCCGCACTGGCTGCGGCCGCTGCTGCTGGGCGTGGCGGCGCTGGCGGTGACCCTGCTGGGGGCGCACCGGCGGCTGCAGGCCCCGCTGCTGCTCGGCGGCGGCGTCCTCGCGGCGGTGGCCCTGCACGAGCTGGCTCCGTACGTCGTCCAGGTCGTCGACGCCCTGCCGCGCTGGCTGCCGCCGGCGCTGGCGGGGCTGCTGCTCCTGGCGGTGGGGGCGACGTACGAGAAGCGGCTGCGGGACGCGCGGCGGCTGCGGGCGGCCGTCCGCCGGCTCCGGTGACGGCGGACGAGGGGGAAACGCCGAGGGCCCGGAGACTTGGAAGTCTCCGGGCCCTCGGTCCGGGTGGGCGATACTGGGTTCGAACCAGTGACCCCTTCGGTGTGAACGAAGTGCTCTCCCACTGAGCTAATCGCCCGGACGCACCGCAAACATTACCCCATGTGAGCGGTGGTCCCGACCATCACTGATCCTTGAGGTCCCAGGGCATCGTGAGGCCGTACTTCCACAGGTAGAAGCCGATCAGCGCGCCGGCGATGACGAGCCCGGCGCCGGTCAGGATGATGTTGCGGCGGCGGACCTTCGGGTCGAGCGCCTTCTGGGCGGCCTCGGTGACCTTGCGCTTGGTCCAGCGCAGCACGAGCGACGCCCAGGCGAACTCGGTGGCCCAGATCGCCAGGCCCGCGAAGATCGCGACCCAGCCGGGGCCGGGCAGGACGAGCATGGCGACGCCGGCGCCGATGACGGCGAGGCCGACGATGAAGACGCCGACCTGCCAGCTGAGGTGCAGGGTGCGGCGCGACTTGATGAAGGCGGGAGCCTTCGATACGTGCGGCGTTTCTTCCGTGGTCTGCTGAGCGGCGTCCTCGGCTGCGGACTCGTCGGTCCCGCGGTCACTCCCCGTATTCATGGGCCCGAATCTACCGGAGCCGGAAGCACACGTGAATGGTGGTTTGGATCCGCCGTCCGAGGGACCCAGAGGTCCGCAAAACGGTCAGAGGGGTTTACAACGGCACCGTAGGTGGCATGTCGATTTCGCCGACGTGCGAATCCCCGAGCGCACACTGAGCGAAAGGCCCTGGCGCTTATGAACACCACGGTCAGCTGCGAGCTGCACCTGCGCCTCGTTGTGTCGAGCGAGTCCTCCCTGCCTGTCCCGGCGGGCCTGCGGTATGACACGGCCGATCCCTACGCCGTGCACGCCACCTTCCACACCGGCGCCGAGGAGACGGTCGAATGGGTATTCGCCCGAGACCTCCTCGCAGAGGGCCTCCACCGGCCCACCGGAACCGGAGACGTCCGCGTCTGGCCGTCCCGCAGCCACGGTCAGGGGGTCGTCTGCATCGCCCTGAGCTCACCGGAGGGAGAAGCACTCCTCGAAGCGCCCGCCCGCGCACTCGAATCGTTCCTCAAGCGGACGGACGCCGCGGTTCCACCCGGGACCGAACACCGGCACTTCGACCTCGACAAAGAGCTCTCCCACATCCTGGCCGAAAGCTGAGCCAGGCTCCCACGGAGCCTCTCCCGGCACGCGCCGGGGGCCACTCCGCACCGTCCGACTCGGGGCGACGGTGCGGGCTGGACAAAAACCACATACGGCAGTGCCGGCGCTGTTCTCGCGGGAGCCACCCGCGAGGACGGCGCCCGTCTGCGTGACGCAGTCGCAGCAGCGGTGCCTCCCGGCGCCGCCCGGGGACGGCTAGAGTCGGCCCCCAGCGGCGGCACTGGTCCGTCGCCGCAGGCCCGGCCCCAGGGAGCGACCACCGTGCAGATTCCCCACGACACCCGTCGCGCGCTCGACGTCGTCGTCGCGCTGGTGAACACCGCGGCCGAGGCCGAGCAGCCCGACGGGCTGGCGGACATCGGCTCGCTGCGCGAGTTCGTACGCGAGTACGAGATCAGTGACGTCGGCGAGCTCGGCGCCCGCGACCTCGCCGGGGTGCGGACGGTGCGCGGCAAGTTCGCCCAGGTCTTCGGGGCGCCCAACCCCAGGACCGCGGCCGGACTGATCAACGAGCTGGTGGCGACCGCCGGCACCACCCCGCAGCTGACCGACCACGACGGCTACGACTGGCACGTCCACTACTTCGCGCCGGGCGCCTCGCTGGGCGACCACCTGGCGGCCGACGGCGGCATGGCGCTGGCCTTCATCGTGGTCTCCGGCGAGCAGGAGCGCCTGCGCCGCTGCGAGGCCCCCGACTGCCGGCGGGCCTTCGTGGACCTGTCCCGCAACCGCTCGCGGCGCTACTGCGACAGCCGCACCTGCGGGAACCGGCTGCACGTGGCGGCGTACCGGGCCCGGCGCAAGGAGGCCGACGCGGGACCGTCAGAGCAGGAAAAGGTCGTGCACGGCAGCCAGCAGCAACAGGGTGCCGATCACCCCTAGGAAGATCATCAGGGGCGGCTGGGAGAGCGCGAAGAGGCAGCCTCGCGGCTCCTCGGCAACGGGGGCGGGGACCGGGGCCGGTGCGGGAGCCGGCGGGTCGCCCTGCGATGTGTCGAGCATGTCGGGGCGATGATGGCGCAGGGCGCCCTCGTCCGGCCTTCAACACGCCAGCCTTGGCGCGGGAGTTCACCCCTTCCTGTCAGATTCGCGGCGCCGCGCGCCCGGACCTCAGATCCCGTGCTTCTTCAGAATCGCTTCGATGTCGGAGAAGTCGTCCGCAGGGCCGACGGGGGCGGCGTTCTGCCGGGACCCGGACTGCGGACGGCCGCCCTGCCCGAGCGAGGGGGCGGACGCGGCCGGGGCCACGGCCTCCTGCGCGGCGCGCCCCTTGGCGGCCTTGGCGGCCTTCGCCGGACCGACCGCCCCGGCCGGCTCCTGCGCCGCGCCGCGGCCGCGGCGCTCGATGGCGCGCGTGGTCGTGAACAGCACCCAGGACAGCCCGAGCAGGCCGAAGCCGACCCAGACCGCCGGGTCGAAGGCGATCCCGGACACCCACTCCACGAAGCCCGTCAGCACCAGGGCGACCGGCACCAGCGCGTACGCCGCGATGCGGGTGGCGGCGAGGAAGCGCTTGCGGTACGCGGTCACCGCGGCGATGCCCAGGCCCGCGGCGGACACCGCGGAACAAATGGTCTCGGCAAGCATGCGGTCCTCCAGGAGTGGGCGAACTGTCCCTTCCATCCTGCACCGGGCACCGCCGTACGGGCCATGTCCGCAGCGGATCCCGGACCGATCTCCGGGAGATCCAGGGGTCGCGCCTCCTCCTCAGGGGGGTGCGTCCGGGCGCCGGCGCCCGGCGGCTGGGAGACTGTCCGCATGACCGATTCCGTGATCCTCGACGTCTGGTGCGAACTCCAGTGCCCGGACTGCCACCGCGCACTGGACGACGTACACGCCCTGCGGGCCCGCTACGGCGACCGGCTGGACATCCGGCTGCGCCATTTCCCGCTGGAGAAGCACAAGCACGCCTTCGCCGCGGCGCAGGCCGCCGAAGAGGCCGCGGAGCAGGGCCGGGCCTGGCCCTACGTGGAGGCCGTACTGGCCCGCACCGCGGAGCTCGGCGAGCGCGGCGAGGCCGTACTGCTGGACGTGGCGCGTGAACTCGGCCTCGACGCCGAGGAGTTCGACACCGCCCTGATCGACGGCCGGCACATCCTGATCGTCGACGCCGACCAGGCCGAGGGCAAGGCGATCGGCGTGACCGGCACCCCGACGTACGTGATCGACGGCGAGCGCCTCGACGGAGGCAAGAGCCAGGAGGGTCTGCGCGCCCGCATCGAGGAGATCGCGGACCGCCTGCTGGCCTCCTAGAGGAGGTCCTTGGCGTAGTTGACGGTGGTCGTCCGGTAGCCGAGGGACTCGTACAGGCGCAGGGCCGGGGTGTTGCCGGCGAAGACCTGGAGCCCGAGGACGCGGTGGCCCCCGGCCAGGGCCGCACGTTCGGCGAGCAGCATCAGGTCGCGGCCGTGGCCCCGGCCCCGGTGTTCCTCGGCGACGGCGACGTCGAAGACGTACGCGCCGTCTCCGGACGGCGCCACCCACACGTGGCCGACGGGAGCACCCTGCGCCTCCAGGACGCACAGGGTGGTACCCGCGGTGGCCAGGCCGTCCGGCAGCTGCCGTTCGTGGTCGGCCACCGACTTCGCCCGCGCGGCCTCGTACGGCATGCCCCGGCTGGTCCAGTCGGCGGTGTAGCCGTCGATGGCCAGGGCGAGCCAGCCCTCGTACTCGGCCTCCGTCATGGGACGGCCGGCGACCCCCTCCCGGAGTGAGGGCGGCTCCGCGGGGAGGTCCTTGGCCATGTTGCGGCTGTACTCGGCGTACCCGAGCGCCTGCGCCATGCGCAGTCCGCCCGCCGATGCGGCGGGTACGCAGACCCGGACGCGGCGGCAGCCCCAGCTGCGCAGCACTTCCTCGGCGGCGAGCGCCCCGACGGTGGCGCGGCCGCGCCGCCGGTCGGGCTCGTCGACGCCGAGGTCGCGGATCTCGCCGACCGTCGGCCCGAAGGGCGTGTCGCAGGCGACCAGCAGGGCGCCGACGCGCCTGCTGTTGACCCGGATCTCGTACGGGCGCGACCGCGCGCCCCCACTGCTCTGCTGTAGCGGCCCGCTCGGCCGCAGGGTGGTGGTCATCACCCGAGTTCTACCCGTCCTGCGGCCCCTGCGACAGCCTTTATACGGGCGGTTCGGGCGCTGCGCGGCGGGTCACGGTCCCACCCGTCTCACGGGTCCAGGTCCTCGCCGGAGCGGGCGTCGAAGACCCGCATCGCCTCGGCCGTGACCGGTCCCGGCGCGGCCGACACCGTGCGCCCGTCGACCCGGTGGACGGCCTGCACGTCGCGGAGCGTGGAGGTCAGGAAGATCTCCTCGGCCTGGTCGAGCGCTTCGAAGGGCAGGTCCGTCTCCTTGGCCCCGGCCCACTCCACGACGAGGGCTCGGGTGATGCCCGCCAGGCAGCCGGAGTCCAGGGACGGCGTGTACAGCTCTCCGTCGAGAACGACGAACACGTTGGAGCCGGTGCCCTCGCACAGCCGCCCGAGGGTGTTCGCGAACAGCGCCTCGGAGGCCCCGCCCCGGTGTGCGGCGGCCAGCCCGACGACGTTCTCCGCATACGAGGTGGTCTTCAGGCCGGCCACCGCGGAGCGCTCGTTGCGGACCCAGGGCACCGTGATCACGGCGGTGGAGTCCGGCCGGCGGGCGGTCTCGCCGAGAGCCACGACCAGGGTGGGCCCGGATGCGCCGCGGTCGGAGCCGAGCGGGGAGAGACCGCCGGTGTAGGTGATGCGCAGCCGGCCGAGCGGGACCGGATTGGCCTCCAGGACGGCCGCGCAGGCCCGGCGCACCTCGTCCGGGTCGGGGTCGGGCAGTCCGAGGCCGCGGGCCGAGCGGGTCAGCCGGTCCAGGTGGCGGGTGAGCGCGAAGAGCATGCCGCGCTCCGCCTTCAGCGTCTCGAACACGCCGTCGCCGACGGTCAGGCCGTGGTCGAACACGGACACGCGTGCACTGTCGGCGTCCCGCAGTGCGCCGTCGAGCCAGATCCTCACCGTACGATCCCTCCGCTCACCCAGGGGTGCCGGTCACCTCGTGGGCTCCCGACGCTACCCGGAGCAGGCGGGCGGCCTTCAGTTCGGTCTCGGCCCATTCGCGCTCGGGGTCGGAGCCCCAGGTGATGCCCGCTCCGGTGCCGAAGAGCAGGCGCGGGCCGCCCGGGCCCTGACGGTCGATCCAGAAGGTGCGGATGCCGACGGCGAGCTCGGCGGTGCCGCGGTCGGCGTCGACCCAGCCGATGCCTCCGCAGTAGGGGCCGCGGGGGGCGGTTTCGAGGGCCGCGATGATCCGCAGTGCGGAGGACTTGGGCGCACCGGTGACGGACCCGGGGGGGAAGGTGGCGGCGAGCAGCTCGGGCCAGCCGGCGCCGTCGGCGAGTTCACCGCTGACGGTGGAGACGAGGTGGACCAGGCCCGGGTGCTCCTCGACGGCGCACAGCTCGGGCACGGCGACGGATCCGGTGGCGCAGACCCGGCCGAGGTCGTTGCGTACGAGGTCCACGATCATCACGTTCTCGGCGTGGTCCTTGGGCAGGAGGTCCGCGACGGTGGCCCCGGTGCCCTTGATGGGGCCGGACTCCACGTGGCGGCCGGCCCGGCGCAGGTACAGCTCGGGGGAGGCGGTGGCGATCTCGACGCCGTGGGCCGGGAGGCGAATCGTTCCTGCATACGGGGCCGGGTTGCCGCGCGCGAGCAGCGCCGTAAGGGCGTCGACGTCGGCGCGGGCCGGGTCGGGCAGCGGCGCGGACATCACGCGGCAGAGGTTGGCCTGGTAGACCTCGCCGGCGGCGATGTGCTCGCGGATGCGGCGTACGCCGGCCGTGTAGGCCGCGCGGTCGAGGGAGGAGGTCCACCGGTCGGCGGCGGGGCCGCGCCAGGCCCCCGCGACGGGCGCCGGGACGGGGTCGGGACGTACGTCGCCGAAGCGGGCGCAGACCAGCCGCCCCTCGAAGTCTGCGGACACCGCCCAGAAGCCCGTCGAGTCGAGGGCGGAAGGGTCGCTGGTGACGTCTCGGAGGTCGGTCGCGAGGAGGCCGCCGAAGCGGGCCAGGGGAAGCAGGTCGTGCACGGCTGCGAGTCTATGGCCGCCGGCGCCGCGGCGCCGGTGAGGTGGCCGCCGGGTGACCGGTGGTGATCGAGCGGCAGCACGCTGCGGAAACGCGTTTTTGAGCTGGCCCGGGAATCCGCTAGAGTTCAACACGTCGCCAGGGAGCGAAGGGGAAAAACCCCGGAGCGAACACGGTGACCTGCGGACGTAGCTCAGTTGGTAGAGCACCACCTTGCCAAGGTGGATGTCGCGAGTTCGAGTCTCGTCGTCCGCTCGAAGTGGGGGATCTTCCCGAAAACCCCTGCAGTTCCATGGTGGAGTGGCCGAGAGGCGAGGCAACGGCCTGCAAAGCCGTCTACACGGGTTCAAATCCCGTCTCCACCTCCAAGGACGATTAGCTCAGCGGGAGAGCGCTTCCCTGACACGGAAGAGGTCACTGGTTCAATCCCAGTATCGTCCACTGATCCGCAAGGATCCCCGCGCGATTAGCTCAGCGGGAGAGCGCTTCCCTGACACGGAAGAGGTCACTGGTTCAATCCCAGTATCGCGCACGCAGCACCTGCAGTACCGGTTCCACCTGCGGCTTCATGGCCGTGCCCGCGCGATTAGCTCAGCGGGAGAGCGCTTCCCTGACACGGAAGAGGTCACTGGTTCAATCCCAGTATCGCGCACCACTCGCAAGCCCCGGCCGTCTCGACGGCCGGGGCTTCTGCGTTGTACGGGGCACGTGGCGCGGTGGCCCCCGGCGGAGCGGTGAGGCCCCGGGGCCGGGGCCCCGGGGCGCCTCGGGATCAGGAGGAGAAGAGCATCCGGCCGAAGCCGCCCTTGTGGTGCTTGTGGTGGCCGTGGCCGTGACCGCCGTGGTGCGGGGCGCCCCAGGCGGGGGCGGGAGCGGCGTGCGCGGCCGGGTAGGGGGCCGGCGGCGCGGCGGGCGGCGGGACCTGGCCGTACTGGCCGGCGATGTACTGCGACTCCAGGCGGGTCAGCGCCTCCAGCTCGCCGTAGTCGAGGAAGATGCCGCGGCAGCCGCTGCACTGCTCGATCTGGACACCGTTGCGGTTGTAGGTGTGCATCATCGCGTGACACTTCGGACACTGCATGACCGGATCAACTCCTCGCCGTCTGCTTCGACACCGGATGCATACCCGGTGGCGTGAAGCCCACCCTACGACGGAGGCTGAGCCTCCAAGTCGGGCGGGAGTGTGGCGATTCGGGCACAGGATTCCACCATCAGGCGTTCCACGTCGTCGAGTCGGCGGCGCTTTTCTGCCGATTTGGCCAGAGCGAGGGCGGCGGTCTGTACGGTCAGGGCCCGGGCGGCGAGGTCAAGTTCCGGCCAGGGGTCGGAGCCCGGCGGACCGGCCGCGGGGCCGCCGGCCGCACGGTAGGACTCCAGGAAACCGACCCAGGTTCCGGTGTCGAGCAGCCCGGCGGCGTACCAGGCGGCGGGCCGGGCCAGATCCCAGGCGGGGGTCCCGATGCCGAGGTCGTCGACGTCGATGAGCCGCCAGCCCCCGTCGGGGCCGGGTCCCCGGACCAACTGCCCGAGGTGCAGGTCGCCGTGGCACAGCGCCCCGCCCCGCGGCGCCGGCGCCTCTCCCCGCACCCAGGCGGGCAGGGTCCGCGCGGCGGCCCGGACGAGGTCCGCGGCGGGACGGCCCTCGGTGGGGCTGGGCACGAGGGCGGGACCGGTCCGGGCCCCGGCGGCTCCCGCGGGACCGGAGGCCGGGATCCGGCCGGCCATCCCGCCGGAGCCGGGAGATCCGGGAGACCCGGGGGATCCGGGAGACCCGGCAGCCGGCCCGGCGGTCCGGTGCGGCCCCGTCGACCGCGCCAGCCGGCGCAGGGCCCGGGCCAGCTTGGCCGGACCGCGCATCGGCGGGACCGGGCCCGGCAGCCGGTGTACGGGAACCTGGTGCAGGGCCGCCAGCAGTCGCGCAGCGGCCTCCCAGGGGGCGTCCTCGGGGCGCTCCGGGTCGACCGGGACCCCGTACGGCCACAGGGACACGGGCCGTCCTCCGAGGTAGCCGACCTCGGGGTGCAGCGGGGCCAGCAGGACCCCGGCCAGCGCCTCGTCCGCGGCGATGCGCATCCGTACGGCGAGGCCTTCGCGGTCGCTGTCCCCGGCGTGCGCCTTGGCCACGATCTCGCCGCAGCGCACGACGGTCCCGTCCTCCCGCTCGGCGAGCAGCTCGTACGGGGCGCCCTGCTCCCCCGCACCGGCGTACGCCGCGAGGGCGGCGGGCAGTGGCTCCTGGGTCATCGCGGCTCCACGGCTCCCGTCTCTGGCGTCTCGGGAGCAGGTTACGGAACTGCGGGACGGCATGAGAAAGGGTGCCGCCCGTCCGACTCCCCAGTCGGACGGGCAGCACCCTTCATCAGCCGTCCGTCGCGCCCCCGTCCCCACGGGGTTCGACAGGCGGATGTCCCGGCCCGGGCCGCTCTCCCGGACCTGGGGCGCCGCTCAGCGCCCCAGCATCACGCCCACGGACGACGCCTGTGCCGCCACCTGGTCGAATCCTCCGAAGAGGAAGAGCAGGAGGGCGGCCAGGGGGAGCACCATGGCCGCGGCCACCAGTGGATGGCGCGTGCCGGACTCATGGCCGTTGAACGCGAATGCCCTGCGTCCGTGCCGTGCGATGTCCGCCATGGTCCTCTCCCTGTCGATTGGCAGCGGCGGGTTTGTGACCTCGGGGGACGAGTGCGCCGCCCGCCGCTTGTCTTCAACACTAGGCGTGCGGAGGGCGCCTGGCCTCCTGCCCTCGTACCCATTGGCAGGCCTCCGGGAGGATGACGGGGCCACCCCCCGCGTACTCCCCTGGGTGGAGGCCGCTCCCCCGCACTGGGGGTCTTCCCGGAAGGGGTGACCGGAGGGTAGTGACTTCGCTCACTTCCGTCACCCCTCGCGCATGTGTGTCTGCCGACGGGGTACGCACAAGATCACCCTGACCGCCCGCCCGGCACACGCGCCCCTCGCCCGCCGCGCGCCGGCGCACCACCCCCACCAGCGCCTCAATCCCCTTGGCGCGAGGGCCGTTTGGCCGTACCGGCAAGTGCCGTACGGACACGGGTCCGTACGGGTGAGGAACCCTCAAGTGGGCCGTGCCGCGCTGACGGTCGAATCCTCCGACGAGGGCGCGGCCTCTGAGCACTCATGGCGGATGGTCCGTAAGCTGGGCACGTCAACAGGACGACCGGTCAGCGGGGTGGACATGGCGATGATGCGGCTCCGGCGCGAGGACCCGCGTGTCGTCGGCTCATTCAGGCTGCACCGACGGCTCGGCGCCGGTGGCATGGGCGTGGTCTACCTGGGATCGGACCGGCGCGGACAGCGTGTCGCGCTCAAGGTGATCCGGCCGGACCTGGCCGAGGACCAGGAGTTCCGTTCGCGTTTCGCGCGCGAGGTGTCCGCCGCGCGCCGGATCCGGGGCGGGTGCACCGCGCGCCTGGTGGCCGCGGACCTGGAGGCGGAGCGGCCGTGGTTCGCCACGCAGTACGTGCCCGGCCCGTCCCTGCACGACAAGGTGGCCGAGGAGGGTCCCCTCACGGCCGCGCAGATCGCCGCGATCGGGGCCGCGCTCTCCGAGGGACTGGTCGCCGTGCACGAGGCGGGGGTCGTGCACCGCGATCTCAAGCCCTCGAACATTCTTCTGTCCCCCAAGGGCCCCCGGATCATCGACTTCGGGATCGCCTGGGCCACCGGCGCGAGCACGCTCACCCATGTGGGCACGGCCGTCGGCTCCCCCGGCTTCCTCGCGCCCGAACAGGTGCGCGGTGCCATCGTCACCCCGGCCACCGACGTCTTCGCGCTGGGCGCCACCCTCGCCTACGCGGCGACCGCCGACTCGCCCTTCGGGCACGGCAGTTCCGAGGTCATGCTGTACCGCGTGGTGCACGAGGAGCCGCACCTGATCGGGGTCCCCGACGCGCTCGCGCCCCTCGTACAGGCCTGCCTGGCCAAGGATCCCGAGGAGCGGCCCAGCACGCTCCAGCTGTCGATGCGGCTGAAGGAGATCGCGGCCCGCGAGGCGCAGGGGCTGTCCGACGGGCGCCCGCCGGCGCAGCGCGCGCGGGCCGAGCGGCCCACGGAGCGGCTCGCGGAGCGGCTCGCGGAGCGGGCCGATGCGTACGCAGACCAGCGCACGGAGCGCCGTACGGGCGCCACGCCCGCGCCGCAGGCAGCGGACCCGGGCCGCGGGCAGGGCGTTCAGGGCCACGGGCAGGGCCCGCACAGCGGAACGCAGGCGCGGCCCTCGTCCTCACGGCCCTCGTCTTCACGGCCTTCGTCCTCGCGGAACGCCGGCGGCCCGTCCTCCCGGCCCACGGCGGGGCGTACGGGCGGCCGCCCGGTCCCTCGGACGACGGGTACGGGGCGGCGCCCTTCGCGGCCGGACCCCCGGCTGATGCGGCAGCGGCTCATCGTGTTCGTCGTGGTGACGCTGATCGTCGCGCTGGGGATCGCCGCCGCGCAGAAGCTCTAGGCCTCCTGGGTGGTGGCGGCCCGGTCCCGGGGCGGGCGGGTCGCGTAGAACGCCACCGCCGAGGCCGCGGCCACGTTGAGCGAGTCGATTCCCTCGGCCATCGGGATCCGGACCCACTCGTCGGCGGCCCGCAGCGCGTACGTGGACAGGCCGTGCCCCTCGGACCCGAGCATGATGGCGGACCGCTCGAAGCGCTCCGGCGGGACCTGGTCCAGCGGCGTGGCCTTCGCGCTCGGGGTCATGGCCAGGATCCGGTAGCCGGCCTCGCGGACCTTCTCCAGGTCGGCGGGCCACTGGTCGAGGCGCGCGTACGGAACCGAGAAGACCGACCCCATCGAGACCTTGATGGCGCGCCGGTAGAGCGGGTCCGCGCAGTCCGGGGAGAGGAGTATCGCGCTGATGCCGAGGGCGGCGGCGCTGCGGAACGCAGCGCCGAGGTTGGCGTGGTCGACGAAGCCCTCGAAGACGGCGATCCGGTGGCCCGCCCCCTCCTCCGCGAGCAGTTCGTCGGCCGACGGCAGCGGCTTGCGCTGCATCGAGGCGAGGGCCCCGCGGTGCACGTGGTAGCCGGTGACGCGTTCGGCGAGCTCCGGGGTGACGGCGTAGACCGGGGCCGGGAGCTCGTCGATGACGTCGCGCATGACGTCGACCCACTTCGCGGAGAGCAGCATCGAGCGCATCTCGTACCCGGCGTCCTTGGCGCGTCTGATGACCTTCTCGCCCTCGGCGATGAACAGGCCTTCCTCGGGCTCGCGACGACGCCGGAGTTCGACGTCGGTCAGGCCCGTGTAGTCGCGCAGGCGCGGGTCGTCGGGGTCTTCGACGGTGATGAGATCAGCCACAGGGTGATACTGCCTTGTCCTGGGTGTGGTGCCAACGGCCGTGCCGGGGCGTGGGTGTTTCAGGCGCCGGGGGTGCCGACGCCGACGACGTCGCCGATGACGATGACCGCGGGCGGACGGATCTCTTCCGCCCGTACGGTCTCGCCGACGGTGGCGAGGGTGGCGTCCACCCGGCGCTGGGTGGCGGTGGTGCCCTCCTGGACGATCGCGACGGGGGTGTCCGCGGAGCGGCCGTGCCGGACCAGGGCCTCGGCGATCAGGCCGATCTTGTCGACGCCCATGAGGATGACGAGCGTGCCGGTGAGCTTGGCGAGGGAGGCCCAGTCCACGAGGGAACGCGGGTCGTCGGGGCCGACGTGGCCGCTGACCACGGTGAACTCGTGGGCCACACCGCGGTGGGTGACCGGGATGCCGACGGCGCCGGGCACCGAGATGGAGCTGGAGATGCCGGGGACGACGGTGCAGGGGATGCCGGCCGCGGCGAGCGCCTGGAGCTCCTCCATGCCGCGGCCGAAGACGTACGGGTCCCCGCCCTTGAGCCGCACCACGGCCTTGCCGGCCTTGGCGTGCTCGATCAGGGCGTTGTTGATGGCCTCCTGGGCCATGTAGCGGCCGTACGGGATCTTCGCGGCGTCGATGACCTCGACGTGCGGCGGGAGTTCGTCGAGCAGGTCGCGGGGGCCGAGCCGGTCGGCGATGACCACGTCGGCCTCGGCGAGGAGGCGGCGTCCGCGGACGGTGATGAGGTCGGGGTCGCCGGGGCCGCCGCCGACGAGGGCGACGCCGGGGGTGTGCGGGCGGGCGGCCGTGAGGGAGCCGTCCCTGAGCCCCTCGACGACGGCGTCGCGGACGGCGGCCGAGCGGCGGGGGTCGTTGCCGCTCAGGACGGCGACGGTGACGCCCTCGACGCGGCCCGTGGCCGGGGTCCAGGCGGTGGCCGCCTCGGCGTCGTCGGCACGCACGCACCACACGCGGCGGCTCTCGGCCTCGGCGGACGCCGCATCATTGGCGGCGCGGTCCCGGGTCGCGATCAACGCGTACCAGGCGCCGTCCAGGTCGCCTTCCCGGTAGCGGCGGCGCTCCCAGCGGATCTCGCCGGTCTCCGCCATGGCGTCCACGGAGGGCGTGGCGGAGGGGGAGATCAGCAGCACGTCGGCGCCGGCCGCGACGAGCGCGGGCAGCCGGCGCTGGGCGACCTGACCGCCGCCGATGACGACGACGCAGCGGCCGGCGAGGCGGAGTCCTACGGGGTAGGCGGGGTGTGCCGGGTGTGCCATGGCGGTTGCAGCTCCTGATGCGGCGGTGTCTGCGGGCCGCTGCGTCGCTGGAGCGGCTTGGCGTTGTCTGGTGCGGTGTGACGTGCGGTTTTACTGTCCGGGTCAACGATACGGCTCGTCGACTGCCTGCCAAGGCCGGGGGGCGGTGACGCGCACCGCACGGTCGGACCGGCCACAGCCGGGCCGGAGACGGAGCGACAGCACGTGCTGATCCGACGCGTCGCCGGTCATGGGTGACGGGCACGCGGGACGACCGGACGCTCCCGCTCGGCGGTGTGGCCCCCTGTGCGTCCCTCCCGCCGGGGGTGGGCGGCACGGGTGACCGAAGGCCATCGCGCAGCGACGCGACCGAAGGGAGCGCCCTTGAGGGCCGCCCCGTCCCGCACCGGCGACGGACCGGCGGCTCACCCCCGACCGCGGCTCCGCCGCGGCCCGGGGAGTCGGGCGCGGCCTGGTCCGGATCCGGACCAGGCCCGCCCGGCTACTTCTCCGTGACGCCTGCGGAGTCGAACGTGGCGACCTCGTGCATCGCCCGCGCCGCACTCTGGACCAGCGGCAGGGCCAGCAGTGCACCCGTGCCCTCGCCGAGACGGAGGTCCAGGTCCACCAGCGGGCGCAGGCCGAGCTTGTTCAGGGCCGCCACGTGCCCCGGCTCCGCGCTGCGGTGGCCCGCGATGCACGCCGACAGGGACTCCGGTGCGATGGCGCGGGCCACCAGGGCGGCCGCGCCGGCGCTGACGCCGTCCAGGATGACCGGCGTGCGCAGGGAGGCTCCGCCCAGCAGGAGGCCGACGATCGCCGCGTGCTCCAGGCCGCCGATGGCCGCGAGGACGCCGATGGGGTCCGCCGGGTCCGGCTGGTGGAGCTCCAGTGCGCGGCGTACGACCTCGACCTTGCGGGCGTGGGTCTCGTCGTTGATGCCCGTGCCGCGCCCGGTGACCTCCGCCGGGTCGACCCCGGTGAAGACCGAGATGAGGGCCGCCGACACCGTGGTGTTGGCGATGCCCATCTCCCCGGTGAGCAGCGCCTTGTTGCCCGCCGCAACCAGGTCGCGGGCCGTCTCGATGCCCACCTCGATGGCCGCGACGGCCTCCTCGCGGGTCATCGCCGGGCCCGTGGAGAGGTCTGCCGTGCCCGGACGGACCTTGCGCGGGAGCAGGCCCGGGGTGGCCGGGAGCTCGCCCGCGACGCCGACGTCGACGACACAGACCTCGGCGCCCACCTGGTTGGCGAACGCGTTGCAGACCGCTCCGCCGCCCAGGAAGTTGGCCACCATCTGCGTGGTGACCTCCTGGGGCCACGGGGTGACGCCCTGGGCGTGGACCCCGTGGTCACCCGCGAAGATCGCGACCGCGGCCGGCTCCGGGATCGGCGGCGGACAGACCCGGGACAGGCCGCTGAGCTGGGCGGAGATGATTTCGAGCATGCCCAGGGCCCCGGCGGGCTTGGTCATGCGCTTCTGGCGCTCCCACGCCTCGCCCAGCGCCTTCGCGTCGAGCGGGCGGATGCTGGCGACCGTCTCGGAGAGCAGGTCGTGCGGCTCCTCGCCGGGCAGCGCGCGGCGCCCGTACGTCTCCTCGTGCACGACCCAGGCCAGCGGCCGGCGCTTCGACCAGCCGGCCTGCGCCAGCTCGGGCTCCTCCGGGAACTCGTCGACGTAGCCGACGCACAGGTACGCGACGACCTCAAGGTGCTCCGGCAGGCCGAGCTCGCGGACCATCTCGCGCTCGTCGAAGAAGCTGACCCAGCCGACGCCGAGGCCTTCGGCGCGCGCGGCGAGCCAGAGGTTCTCGACGGCGAGGGCCGAGGAGTACGGGGCCATCTGCGGCTGGGTGTGCCGGCCGAGGGTGTGGCGGCCGCCGCGGGTGGGGTCGGCGGTGACGACGATGTTCACCGGGGTGTCGAGGATGGCCTCGATCTTGAGTTCCTTGAACTGCTTCGCCCGGCCCTTGGGCAGCGACTTCGCGTAGGCCTCGCGCTGGCGCTGGGCGAGCTCGTGCATCGTCCGGCGGGTGTCGGCCGAACGGATGACGACGAAGTCCCAGGGCTGGGAGTGGCCCACGCTCGGCGCGTGGTGCGCGGCCTCCAGGACGCGGAGCAGCACCTCGTGCGGGATCGGGTCGGTGCGGAAGCCGTTGCGGATGTCGCGGCGTTCGCGCATGACGCGCAGGACGGCCTCGCGCTCGGCGTCGGCGTACCCGGGGGCCGCTTCGCCTGCGGAAGGCTCGGGCGCGGCCCCGGGCGCCGCCGCCGGGACGGCCTCGGCCACCGGCTCGGCCACCGCTTCGACGACCGGCTCGGCCGGCGTCGCGGCTTCCGGCTCGGCCGGCGGCGCGGGGGCGTTCTCGGGAGCCGTCTCGGGCTCCACCGCGATGACGGCCTCGGGTGCCACCGCGGCGGCCTCCGGGGCTACGGGGGCCTCCGGGGCGGCGGGGGCCGCGGGGGCGGGCGGGGCGGCTTCGGGGGCCTCGGAAGCCTGGACCACCGGTTCCGTCGGCTGGGCCTCGGGGGCCGGCTCGGCGGCAGGTGCCTCCACCACCGGTGCCTCGGCGGCAGGTGCCTCCACCACCGGTGCCTCGGCGGCAGGTGCCTCGACTGCGGGCACCTCGGCAGCAGGTGCCTCCACCACCGGTGCCTCGGCGGCAGGTGCCTCGGCTGCGGGCACCTCGGCGGCAGGTGCCTCCGCGGCCGGCGCCTCGGCTGCGGGTGCCTCCGCGGCCGGTGCTTCCACCACCGGTGCTTCCACCGGCGCGGCCCCGGCCATGACCGGCTCCGGCTCGACGGCGGGCGCCGCCGGGGCCTCGACGGGCGCGGGAGCGGCCTCCGCGGCCGGCTCGGGCACCACGACGGCAAACGGCTCGGGCTCCGGCACGGCGACCGGCTCGGCGATCGGCTCCGCCACTGCGGCGGCTTCCGGCTGCGGGGCTTCCGGGGCGGCAGGGGCTTCGGCGGCCATAGGGGCCTCGGGTGCCGCCACGGGTGCCTCGGGGACCGCCACGGGCTCCGGGGCCGCCACCGGCTCGGGCTCCGCCGTCCACGCCGCACCGGCCTGCGGCGGGACCTCGCCCGGCTGCGGCGCGGCCGGTACGGCGGCGGCCTCGGGGCGCGGAACGTCCAGGTATTCGGGACCGATGGTCGGCGGCCCGGCCACCTGCACCGGAACCGGCGCGCCGGGCGCCACCGGCACGCTCACGGCAGCGGCGACGGGCGCCACGGGCACGGCGGGGGCCACGGGCACGGCGGCTGCGACGGGGGCCGCGGCCGGGCCCCGGTCGGCGAGGGAGCGTACGACTCCGCCGGTGGCCTCGGGCACGGGCGGGCCCATGTGCAGCGGCCGGCGGGCGGGTGCGGGGGCCACGGGCGCTGCCGGGGCCACCGGGGCGGCAGCCTGGGGCGGGACCACGAGGCCGCCGAGGTCGAGCGCGCCGGAGTCGCGGCCGCCGGCCTCGTGCGCGCCCGCGCTGTACGAGGCGTCGCCGTAGGAGGGGTCGGGGAAGCCCGGCTGGCCGGGGTACCCGGGCTCGGCGTACGCGGCCGGCATCTCGGGGTACTCGGCGTAGGGCACGTCGCCGTAGGAGGCCGGGGCGGGGAAGACCGGAGCCTGGGGGACGACCTGCGGGTCGCTCCACGCACCCTGGCCGCTCGGCATCAGCAGCAGCTCCTCCTCGTCCGGCTCGGCCGGGTTGTCCACGAGGTCCTGGAAGGCGTAGCCGCCCTGTATGGGAGCGGGAATGCCCTGCTGATCCACCATGCCCGCGTTGTCCGGGAGACCCTCGCCCGGTACCTGGCCGGTGTCAGTCATGCGTACCCCTCGCCCATCGGTTTTGCCTCTTCGATCGCCCGGTCGCCCACGCGGCCGCCGGACCGCGTTGCCGTGCGGGGTTGCCGTGCGACGTCCGTCTCTCGCACGCCCCGCGCGACAACCAGTAAGCATTGTCGCGCCCGTTAGCCACCATGGCGGCCATAACCGCCATGGTCGGCTGTGGACTGCGCCACGTCGCGCGTCTTGCGGTGCCGTCACGCTCGGCCAAACCAGGGCAGTACGGCCAGGGCAGTACGACGATCGGCCAGCCTACCGCGGCCTTCGCGCTAGCGGTTCACGGGGCGTTCGGCTGCCAGGAGGAACACGACGGAACGGTCCTGTTCGCTCCAGGTACGGGGGTCCAGGCCCACGGACTGGAGCAGGGCGCACTCGACGGTGTAGCCGCCCTCGGCGAGCGCGCGGCCGATCGCCTCCGCCTCGTCGCGGGTGGACGCGTGGCTGACGATCCGTTCGGGGCGGCGGTCGGCGACCGCCGCGACGACCTCGGCTCCCCCGCCGCCGATGCGGACGACGTCGGGTTCGGGGAGGTCCTCCAGTACGTGCGGCGCCCGGCCGGCGACGACCTGGAGCTGTACGCCCCGCTTGCGGGCGGCGGCAGTTGCGCGTTCGCAGGCGTGCGGGTCGGCGTCGACCGCGATGACGGCGGCGCCGAACGCGGCGGCGTCCACGGCGAAGATGCCGGAGCCGGTTCCGATGTCCCAGACGAGGTCGCCGGTGCGCGGGCCGAGGCGGGCGAGCTGGGCGGCGCGCAGTTGCGCCGACTCCCCTTCCCCGCCGTCGGCCTGGGGCCGGGCCCAGCCGCGGGGGCCGGTCTGGGCGGGGCTCTGGCCGAGCAGCCATGCCGGTTCGGCGGCCGTGGAGGAGGCGGTGACCTGTCCGCCGATGACGATGACGACGTTGGGGTCGCGCCAGGCGTGGTCGGCGGCCCGGTCCGAGGTGAGGACGGACACCTGTTCGTTGTCGGTGCCGAGCTCCTCGCAGATGACGAAGGTGCGGTGGACCCCGCCGAGCAGCAGGGCGAGTTCGGCGGGGCCGGCGCCGGGTGAGGTGAGGACGGCGACCTTGCCGTGGGCGCGGCAGACGTTGACGGCGCGGCGCAGGGTGCGGGGGTGGGCGACGACGACCTGGGCGTCGTCCCAGGGCATGCCGGCGCGGGCGAAGGCGGCGGCGACGGAGGACACGGCGGGGACGACCTCGACCTCAAGGCCGTGCTCCGGGGCGCGCAGGGTGCGTACGGCGCCGAAGAAGCCGGGGTCCCCGTCGGCGAAGACGACGGCGGTGCCGCGGTGGCCTGCGATGCGGCGGGCGGCGAGGCCGAGGCTGCCCAGGCGGATGCGTTCGGCGGTGGGCGGGACCTCGGGAAGTGCGAGGTGGTGGGCCGCGCCGGCCACGAGGGTGGCGGCGGAGAGCGCGGACCGGGCCGCCGCGGTCAGGGGCGAGCCGTCCCAGCCGATCACCGTGACCCGGTCGGCCATCGTCGTCAGTCTCCTGGGGTGGGGGCGGGCGAAGCTTCGTCGGCAGGGGCGGGCACGGTGAGACTACCTGGTCATCGGGTCAGCTCCAGTCGGCGCCGACGGCGTAGCCGCTCGTGTCCGCCGATGCGCCGAGGCCGTATCCGTAGGCGTCGTGGCCGTTGTAGCCGTCCTGGTCCTCAAGGTCCTCGGGGACCAGGCTCCAGACGATGAGGTCGGTGCGGGTGTCCGTCCAGGAGCCGTCGGGGTCCTGGGTGCGCACTATCCACGCATTGCGCAGGACGCCCTCGCTGATACAGCCGATCTTCTGGGCCACCTGCTGGGAGGCGGTGTTGTCGGCGGCGGTGCGCAGTTCGAGGCGTTCGAAGCCCTGGTCGCGGAAGAGCCACTGGACGACGGCGAGTACCGACTCGCTGGCGTAGCCCTCGCCGCGGGCCCAGGGGGCGGTGACGTAGCCGACCTCGGTGCTCCGGGTGCGCCAGTTGGTGTTCTGGAGGTGCACGATGCCGACGAGGCGCTGGGTGAGGAATTCGGCGACGGCGAAGACGATGCCCCTGCCCTCGGTGCGCTCGGCGTGGGACTGCCGGGTGGCCCAGGCGTGGGCGTCGGCGTGGGTGTAGGGGTGCGCCACGGTGGTCCAGGCGGTGATGTGCTCGTCGTTCATCATCTCGGCGAGCGCGGTGACGTCGTCCGCGTCGAAGGGGCGCAGTACCAGCCGGTCCGTGCTGATGGTGACGTCCGGGAAGGTGGTAGTCATGCGCAGCTCCATGCCTGAGAGGTGGGGCGACCGTGGTGCGGGACCGATGTTGCGGGGCGTGGTGGTGCGGGGCCGCCCCGCCACAGCATGCAGCATCGCCGGGTCGATGTGCATGGCCGCCCCTGCCCGGGAACGGGCAGGCAGCGGCCCCGCCCGCCCTGGAGGGCGTGCGGGGCCGTATGCACAGGTGGTGCCGGGTGGAGCCGTGGCCGGTGGGCCGGGGCGGGGCGGAAGCGGGTCAGGACTTCGGGGCGCCGAAGGCCGGGACGACCGAGCCCTGGTACTTGTCCTCGATGAACTTCTTGACCTCGTCGGAGTTCAGGAGCTTGGCGAGCTTCTCGACCCGCGGGTCCTTCTCGTTGCCGGCCTTCACCGCGAGGAAGTTGGCGTACGGGTTGCCCTCGGCCTTCTCCAGGACCAGCGCGTCCCTGGCGGGCGAGAGCTTGGACTCAAGGGCGTAGTTGCCGTTGATGACCGCGGCGTCCACGTCGTTCAGGGCGCGCGGGACCGTGGCGGCCTCCAGCTCCTTGAACTCCAGGCCCTTCTTGTCGGTGATGTCGGACAGCTTGGCGCCCGTGCCGACGCCTTCCTTGAGGGTGATCAGGTTGTTCGCGGCGAGCAGCTGGAGCGCGCGGCCCTCGTTGGTGGTGTCGTTGGGGACGGCGATGGTCTGGCCGGCCTTGATGTCGGCGAGGGCCTTGACCTTCTTGGAGTAGAGGCCGAGGGGCTCCAGGTGTACGTTCACGACGGGCACGATGTGCGTGCCGTTCTTCTTGTTGAAGTCGTCGAGGTACGGCTTGTGCTGGAAGTAGTTGCCGTCGACCTGGCCCTGCTCCGTGGCGGTGTTGGGGAGCACGTAGTCCGTGAACTCCTTCACCTCCAGCTTGAGGCCTTCCTTGGCCGCGAGCTTGTCCTTGACGAAGTTCAGGATGTCGGCGTGCGGGCTCGGGGAGGCCGCGATGACGAGCGGCTTGCTCTCGTCGGCCTTGCCGCCGTCGGCCTTGGCGGAGGACGGGTCCGAGGAGCTGCCGCAGGCGGTGAGGCCGAGGGCGAGCGCGGCGGAGGCGGCGGCGAAAGCGGTGAGCTTGACGTTCTTACGCACGAAGAGTGCCTTTCATTGCGGTGCAAGTGCGCAGGTCGTGCGCGGTTCTTGCGGGTGGTGGCCCAAGCACGACAAGTGCGGGCTCTCTGGGGTGGGGAAATCTGGTGCGGCCTGCGGCCTGCGGCCGGCTCCGGTCGGGCGGTCAGGCGGTCCGGCCGCGTCGGGCGAGGAGGCGTACCGCGCCGTCGCCGATGAGCTGGATGACCGTGACGATGGCGATCAGGACCACGACGGTGGCGAGCATGAAGCCGGTCTCGAAGCGCTGGAAGCCGTAGGTGATGGCCTTGGAGCCGAGGCCTTCGCCGCCGACCGCGCCGGCCATGGCGGAGTAGCCGGTCAGCGTGATCAGGGTGGTGGTGACGCCGGCGGCCAGCGAGGGCAGCGCCTGCGGGAGCAGCACCTTGCCGACGATGGTCGGGATGCCGCCGCCCATGGACTCGACGGCCTCGATCAGACCGTGGTCCACCTCGCGGACGGCCGTCTCGACGAGGCGGGCGAAGAAGGGGATGGCACCGATGGCGAGCGGGACGATCATGGCGGTGGGGCCGATGAAGGTGCCGACGACGGCGGTCGTGACCGGGATCAGGGCGATCAGCAGGATGATGAACGGCAGCGAGCGGCCTATGTTCACGATCACGCCGAGGACCTTGTTGAGCGGCTGGTTCTGCAGGAGGCCGCCCTTGTCGGTCAGGACGAGGAGGATGCCGATGGGCAGTCCGCCGAGGACGGTCACCAGGGTGGACCACAGCACCATGTAGAGGGTGTCGTACGTGCCCTGGGTGAGCAGGGGCTGCATCTCGGACCAGGTCACTGGGCACCATCCTTGACGAGCTGGGCGAGCTCGGCGTCGGTGTCGGCAAGGGATTCGGCGTCGTCGACGATCTCGACCTGGAGGCCCTGCTCGCGCAGGAAGCCCACCGGGACGACGTTGTCCTCGTAGCGGCCGGGCAGTTCGATGCGCATGCGGCCGATCTGGCGGCCGGCGACGGTGTCCATCGCGGCGCCGAGGATCGAGATGTCGATGTTGTAGGTCCGCGCCAGCTGGGAGATGACCGGCTGGGTGGCGGCGTCGCCGTGGAAGGTGACGTCGACGACCGTGCGGTCGGGGCCGGTGGCGGCGCCGCTGACGGGGAAGAGTTCGGCGGCCAGCTCCGAGCCGGGGGTGGCGAGCAGTTCGGCGACGGTGCCGGATTCGATGATCCGGCCCCGCTTCATCAGGGCCGCCGAGTCGCAGACGGTTTTGACGACGTCCATCTCGTGGGTGATGAGCAGGACGGTCAGGCCGAGCTGCTGGTTGAGGTCGCGCAGCAGCTGGAGGATCGAGCGGGTGGTCTCGGGGTCCAGAGCGCTGGTGGCCTCGTCGGAGAGCAGCACCTTGGGGTCGCCGGCCAGGGCACGGGCGATGCCGACGCGCTGCTTCTGGCCGCCGGAGAGCTGGCCGGGGTAGGCCTTGGCCTTGTCGGAGAGGCCGACGAGGCCGAGGAGTTCGAGGGCCTTGCGGGAGCGCTCGCGGCCGGAGACGCCGAGGATCTCCAGGGGCAGTTCGATGTTGGCCTGGACGGTGCGCGAGGACAGCAGGTTGAAGTGCTGGAAGACCATGCCGATGCGGCTGCGGGCCTCGCGGAGCTCCTTGCCGGCGCGGCGGCCGCGGCCGGCGAGTGCCGTGAGGTCGACGCCGTCGACGGTCACGGTGCCGGTGGTGGGGCGCTCCAGCAGGTTCACGCAGCGGATCAGGGAGGACTTGCCGGCGCCGCTCTGGCCGATGACTCCGTAGACCTCGCCCTCGCGGACGTGCAGGTCGACGCCGTCCAGGGCGGTGACCTCGCGGCCACGGGACTGGTAGACCTTCGTGAGGCCCGATGTGGTGATCACAGGAATTCCGTCGCTGTCGAGTGCGCGGCGCAGCGGAGTGCCGGGCACGGGGCATACATCTGGGACGCGATACGGGTCGAACCGGGATTTACCGGCGGTTTTCACGCATGCGCGGGGCATGGAGCGATCCGGTCCGTACTGCTGTGCAGTGGCGGGGCGGACGGGCTCGGCCGGTCTCGCTTCGGGGCGCGAGACTCAGGAGAGGGGCCCTCAGAAGGCGCACATTCGACACATACAACGAGCACCGGGCGTCATCGTCGCCTCGGTCGCAAGGGTGCGGCTGCTCGTCGTGGTCATGGGCCCAAGTAAAGCAGACGTATCCCGTCACCGATCAAAATCGTCCGGATAGCGGACGGAATCCGGCCACATACCGGACAACACCAGTCAGCCCGGCCACCCCTCGGCATCGCTGCGCCACAGTCGCTGACCTGCGCGGACAGGGCCGAGAGGGCCGGTACGAGCGGACCCGCGCCGAGCCCGGCAGCGCTGCGCCCTGTGGTCAAGACCACGGTCCGCAGGCCGGCGGCGCGGTCGGCGGCCGGACCCTGCGGCCCGTGGTCCAGGGGCGCGCGCACCGGGCCTTTCGGCCCGTAATACCCTCGCTGCATGCTCGACGCCCTGACGGTCGCCCTCGGCGCGGCCGCACTCGCCCTTGCCGCCTGGTGCGGTTTCGCCGCCCTGCGGGACCAGCCGACCAAGGACTGGCACTTCATCGGCATGGGCGTGGTGACCCTGCTGGCCCTTGCCCAGGTGGTGGTCGGCGTCGTGAAGCTGGCTCAGGGCGGCAAGCCCGACGAGGGCACGGTGATCTTCGTGGCCTATCTGGTGGGCGCCTTCGCGGCGGTCCCGGCCGCCGGGCTGCTCTCGCTGAGCGAGCGGACCAAGTGGGGTTCGGTGACGGTGGCCGCGGGCGCGGTCGTCCTGGCCGTCCTCGAAGTACGGCTCTACGACATCTGGGGGACCCCCGGTGCCTGACACCGACATGACCGCGGACCCGGCCGGCCCCGCCGGCTCCCCCGCCACTCCCGGCTCCCCCGCCATTCCCGCCACTCCCGGCGCTCCCGGTGGGCGCGAGCGGCTGGTCTCCGGGCCCGGGCTGCTGCTGGTCTGGCTGTACGGGGTGATCACGGTCGGCGCGGTCTCGCGCTCGCTGTACCAGATCTCCACCGAGTTCGACCGGGCGCCGCTGGCCTACTCGCTGTCCGCGGTGGCCGCCCTCGTGTACGCCTTCATCACGTACTCGCTGGTGCGCGGCGGGGAGACGGCCCGCAAGGCGGCACGCGTCTGCTGCGCCGCCGAGCTGACCGGCGTACTGGCCGTGGGCACTTGGACGCTGGTGCGCCCCGAGGCCTTCCCGGACGCGACGGTCTGGTCGGACTTCGGGATGGGCTACCTGTTCATCCCGGTGATCCTGCCGATCACCGGGATGCTCTGGCTGCGCGTCAGGCGCTGACCGCGAAGTCGGCCGCCTCGGCGGCCTCCTTCTCCAGGATCACCAGGCGTACACCGTCGGAAGCCGTGCGGCCGCCGACCTGTACGTAGCCGGCCTTGCGGTAGAGGCGCAGGTTGGACTCGCTCTTGTGGCCCGTGTGCAGGCGGAAGCGGGTCGTCTCGCCGCGGCCGGCGAGGGCCTCCTCCACGGCGCGCAGCAGCCGGGCGCCGAGCCCGTGGCCCTGCATGCGCGGGTGGACGCAGAGCTTGGCGATCTTGCCGGTGCCGTCCTCGTCGATGCTGCCGCGCACGGTGCCGACCACCTCGTCGCCGAGCCGGGCCACCAGCACCGTGTCCGACTCGAGCTCCGCCTTGAGGGAGTCCAGGGTCTGGGTGAGCGGCTGGATGCGGTAGTTGCCGTACAGCTCGGCCTCGCGCTGGAACGCCAGGTACTGCAGTTTGAGGATCTGCTCGGTGTCCTCGGCAACTGCCGCCGAAATGGTCACGCTCATGCCCATGTGCGCATGCCTCCCGCTCACCTGGTAGCCCATTGGTCTACCGCTCCCTTCCCCGAAGGCGGGGAGCCGCAACCTCTGACGCGAGCATTCTGCGCAGACATCCCAGGCAGCGGGAACGGACGGGTCCCAAACTTCCTTGTGAGATACCCAACTCTCCTGCGATTTCACGGTAAGTGAGGTCTCTGGGCGAAAGAAGTGCCCTCATGAGCTCGGGACACCGTCCGGGCAATCGGGCAACCGCCGACCGCAGGGCCCGGTTCTCCTCACCGTGCAGCAGGGCGTCTTCGGGTTCGGCACCCGCGCTCCCGGGGCGGCAGCCGTACGGGATCTCCCGCCTCGCCCGCCGCCGGGCGAGGCGGGCCTCGGCGCGCACCGCCCGGCGCAGCCAGCGGGCCGGCTCGGCGGGGGCGGGGTCGTGTTCCAGCAGCCTGACCCAGACGGCTTGTTCCAGGTCGGCCGCCTCCACGCCGGCACCCGGGGCCTCCGCGGCCGCCTCGGCGGAGAGGAGTGGGCCCAGTTCGTTCAGGAGGTCGGAGTCCTTCAGCAGGTCCATGCCGGGCGGGACGCGCGCGCCGTGCCCGGCGGTTTCCCCGCCCGGCACAGCCCACCCGTACGTGATATTCCGCTTATCTGTTGACGCGTGGGACGCAGTTGTGTCCGAAAGGCGCGCCTACCGGCCGCGGCCCGGGCGGAAGGCCTCCGCCGCGAGCAGACCGGTGTCCGCGTTGTCCGTGAAGATGCCGTCGATGCCCTGTTCGAAGTACGTCCGGAAGGCCGCGAAGGCGTCCCCGTACGCGGCCGGGTCGGTGCCCTTGCGGTACTCGGCCGGCAGGAAGGTGTTCTCGTTGCGCGCGGTGTAGGGGTGCAGCACGAGCCCGTGGGCGTGCGCGTCCTTGACCAGGGCGGTCGGGGCGGTGAGCTTCCCGGCCGCGTCGCGCGGGAGGATCAGGTCCATGGTGGGGCCGATGCCCTGGGCGAACCCGGAAATCCACTTCAGGCCCTCGGGCTTGACCAGGTCCGACACCGTCCGCGGGTCCTTGGCCTGCTCGAAGTCCCAGGGCCGGGTGCCGGCGGCGCCCAGCAGGACCACCCGCGGCGCGGAGACCAGGCGGGAGAGCCGCTGGATGCTGGAGGGCTCGAAGGACTGGAGGAAGAGGGGAGCGCCCAGCCCGTCGCGGCCGTAGCGGCGCAGCAGCTTGGCGAGGGGCTCTTCGAGGCCCAGGCCCAGGGACCGGAAGTACGTGGGGTGCTTCGTCTCGACGTGCAGCCAGACCCGCTTGCCGCGCCGCTTGCCCTCCCGGTCCGCCCAGCGCAGCACCTCTTCGAAGGTGGGCACGTCCCACCGGCCGTCGTAGAGGGTGTTCCGCTGGCGGACGGCGGGGATGCGTTCCTTCGCCCGCAGGGTCTTGAGCTCGGCGAGGGTGAAGTCCTCGGTGAACCAGCCCGTGACCGCGACCCCGTCGATCGACTTGGTCGTCCGCCGGGAGGCGAATTCGGGGTGGTCGGCGACATCGGTGGTGCCGCCGATCTCGTTCTCGTGACGGCACACCAGGTGGCCGTCCTTGGTGGGCACCAGGTCCTGCTCGACGACGTCCGCGCCCAGGTCGAGGGCGAGCCGGTACGAGCCGAGGGTGTGCTCGGGCCGGTAGCCGCAGGCGCCGCGGTGGCCGATGACCAGCGGGACGGGGAGGTCCCGGTAGCCGCCGCCGTGGCGCACGTCGGCCGCGTACGCCGCCTCCGCCGCCGCCTCCGCCGCCGCCGTGTCCGACGGCCCGGCCGCTCCGGCCGCGGACGCGGATCCCGCCGGGAGTCCGGCCATGGCGCCGCCCGCTGCCAGGACGGCCGCCCCCAGGACCGTGCGCCGTGCTGCCCCACCCTGCGTCATGAGTGCCACTCCTGTCGTCTGAAAGGGCCGGGCGGTACCCGGGATCTCCGGGTGCTGCGGCCCGATTCGGCCCGGCGATCGTAGACAGCGGCGGGTGGCGCGGGGGTGGGACTGTGGGGAACATGGCGGAAACGTGAGTCAACACTGCGTATCCATCTCGTGAACCCGATGTGCACTCGGAGCCGACCCGCGAGTATCGTCCTCACCTGCACTACCGCCGTGTGGTGCGAAAATCGCGTTTCGATGCCGGAGGGCTCACGTTGTTCCGTACATCGCTCATCAAGGCCACTGTCGGACCGGTCATGCGCATGATGTTCCGCACCCGGGTGGAGGGCATCGAGAACATTCCGGGGTCCGGACCGGTGATCCTGGCGGGCAACCACCTCACCTTCATCGACTCCATGATCCTTCCGCTGTTGTGCGACCGCACGGTCCACTTCATCGGCAAGGACGAGTACGTGACGGGCAAGGGCATCAAGGGCCGCGCCATGGCCTGGTTCTTCACCGGGGCCGGCATGATCCCGGTCGACCGTGACGGCGCCAACGGCGGCGTCGCCGCCCTGATGACCGGCCGCCGGATCCTCGAAGAGGGCAAGATCTTCGGGATCTACCCCGAGGGCACCCGCTCCCCCGACGGCCGCCTCTACCGCGGCCGCACCGGTATCGCCCGCCTGACCCTGATGACCGGCGCCCCCGTGGTCCCCTTCGCGATGATCGGCACCGACAAGCTCCAGCCGGGCGGCGCGGGCATGCCGCGCCCGGGCCGGGTCACCGTCCGCTTCGGCGAGCCGATGGAGTTCTCCCGCTACGAGGGCATGGACCGCGACCGCTACGTGCTGCGCGCCGTCACCGACTCGGTGATGGCCGAGGTCATGCGGCTCTCCGGCCAGGAGTACGTCGACATGTACGCCACCAAGGCCAAGGCCGCCTGACCGCGCAGGCTACTGCCGCTGGAGTGACCGGCTGACGCCCGCCACGGTCGTCGTGGCGAGGACCCAGCCGGTCACGATCAGCACGTACGACAGCCACTGGTACCAGCCGCGCGGCGCGAAGGCCCCCTCCTGGCCGAAGCCGATGATCGGCAGCATCAGGTCGATCGTGTAGAACACCGGGTTGAATTCCGGCGCCTCCCCCGCCTTGAGCTCCCTCGGCGGGTGGAGACCGTAGGCGATGGTCCCCGTCAGCAGCAGCGCCAGCAACCAGCCCGCGGCGCGCAGCGGCCGGAAGCCGTAGCCGACGGTGGCGTCCTGGAGCAGCCCCCAGAGCCTGGCGTGGCGGGGCAGCGTACGCCGGTGCCGGCGCAGCTTGGCGAGCTGGACCGTACGGGCCGCCGCCTCGTCGCCCACCATGCGGTAGGCCGCGGCGAGCTGCTCGTACGCGTACGGGAGGTAGCCCGACTCCTCCCGCTCCAGGGCGGGCAGCCGCTGCTCGGCGGGCAGGTGCGGGTGCAGCACCCGGTAAGTGAGCCCGTCGGTGCGGACCACGGGCGGCCAGGCGTCGGGTTCGGCGTAGAGCATGTCCAGCTGGCTGCGGCGCAGGTTGACGATGCCCTCGATGGGCGGGCACTTGCGGAGCCAGAACTCGCCGATCGCGCAGCTGCTGGCACGCAGCGCCACCCCGTCCGGGTTGGACAGCCGCGCGCGGGTGAGGATCAGCTGGCCGGGGATCCGGGCACCGGTGAGGTTGACCATCCCCTCGGCTTCCAGCCGGTTGCCGCGCAGATCGGTGCCGACGGAGACGGTCTCGGCGTGGAGGGCGATCCCGCCGGGATTGATCAGCTTGGCCCGGTCCAGGCTGATCAGGCCGGCGATGGTGGCACCGTTGATGCGGAGTTGACCGTGGACGGTGAGGTCGTCGGCGATGACGTCGGTGCCTATTTCGGCGTGGTTGAGCTGGAGCGGGGTTTCGCCGTCCTCGTCGGGGAGGGTGCCGGGCCGGATCACCGCTCCCTGGAGGAAGAGGCCGCCGGCTATCCGGGCCCCCGTGAGGCGGACCGGACCGCTGACGCGAGCGCAGTTCAGCCGCAGGGTGATGTCCACGCTGAGAGTGGAAGCGGTCAGTCCGGGCAGCGCCGAGTCGGTCAGGACCAGGGCCCGCAGCCGGGCCCCGTACAGCTGCGGTTTGCGCTCGAACCAGCAGGCGCGCAGCCGGATCGGATGCTCGATGACCGCGTACTTGAGGTCCAGCTTGCCGATGATCCGGACGCCGCGCACGTTGACCCCGGGGACCTGCCCTGACGGGGCGGGGTTGCTGAGCAGGAGGGCGGCGAGCACCTCGGCGCGCACGGTCCGCTCGGGCCCCCAGTCGTGTCCGTCGGAGGCGTCCTCGTCGGGGCCCTCCCGGAAGTCGATGCCTTCGCCCCGCGGGAAGGCATCCCATACGCGGCGTTCGGCCGGGGTCAGTTCGGTGATCTCCATCGCCGGGATGGTGTCCCGCACGCCGACGCGGTGTCAACTGCGTGCGGGACGAGCTCCCCTGGCGGGACATCAGTGCGCGATGCCGTCCTGGAGCTTCTGCCCCTTGAGCAGGAACCAGGCGGCCACCGCCGTGGCCAGCAGTACGGCCGCGCCCACCCCGGAGGCGAGCCGCAGGCCGTCCACGAAGGCGTCCTGGGCGGCGCCGACCATGGTCTGCGCGGTCGCCGGGTCCACCGCCCTGGCGGCTTCCACGGCGCCGCCCAGCGATTCGTGCGCGGCCTCGGCGACGGGTCCGGGGACCGGGGCCGGGGCGGTGAAGCCCTGGTAGACGCCCGTGACCACGGAGCCGAGCAGGGCGATGCCGAGGGCCGCGCCGAGTTCGTACGCGGTCTCGGAGACGGCCGAGGCCGAGCCCGCCTGCTCCTTCGGGACGCTGGAGAGGATCACGTCGGCGGTGACGGTGAAGGAGAAGCCTGCGCCGAGACCGACGGCCAGCAGGGCCGCGCCGAGCAGCGGGTACCCGCTCTCCTTGTGGATCAGGGTGAGCGCGCCGAGGGCGAGGCCGATGGCCGCGAGGCCGCCGGTCACGATCGACCGCACCGAGTAGCGGCGGGCGTACCGGCCGGCGATCAGCCCGGTGACCACTGCACCGATGGCGGCGGGCAGTTCGGCCAGGCCCGCCTCCAGCGGGTCGCGGCCCTGGACGAGCTGGAGGAACTGGGAGAGGAAGAAGACGAGGCCGGAGAGGCCGAAGACGGTCAGCAGGTCGGCGAGGACCGCGCCGGAGAAGCCGCGGTGCTTGAAGAGCCGCATGTCCAGGAGCGGCGACGGCAGGCTGAACTGGCGGCGGACGAAGGCGTACAGGCACGCCCCGCCGATGACGGCGGCAGCCGCGACACTCCAGGTCACGCCGTGGGTGGCGACTTCCTTGACGGCGTAGACGACGCCGATGACCCCGACGAGCGAGAGGGCGACGCTGACCAGGTCCCAGGGGCCGGCGACCGGGTTCTTGGATTCGGGCAGCAGCTTGCTGCCGACGAGGACCAGGGCGATCATCACCGGCAGGTTGATGAGGAAGACCGAGCCCCACCAGAAGTGCTGGAGCAGGGCTCCGCCGACGACGGGCCCGATGGCGGCGCCGGCCGAGGCGGTGGCGCCCCAGATGCCGATGGCGAGGCTGCGCTCCTTGGGGTCGTGGAATATGTTCCGGATCAGCGCGAGGGTGGACGGCATCAGCGTCGCGCCGGCCACGCCGAGCAGGGCCCGGGCCACGATCATCATCTCGGGGCTGGCGGCGTAGGCGCTGAGGACGGAGACGGCTCCGAAGGCGGTCGCGCCGAGCAGCAGCAGCTTCTTGCGGCCCATCCGGTCGCCGAGGGAGCCCATGGACACGAGCAGGCCGGCGATGACGAACGAGTAGATGTCGCCGATCCACAGCAACTGGGTGCCGGACGGCTTGAGGTCCTCGCTGAGCGAGGGCGTGGCGAGACCGAGTACGGTGGCGTCGACCGCGACCAGCAGGACGGCCAGGACGAGTACGGAGAGCGCCAGCCAGCGCCCCCTGACGCCCCTGTCGCTGATCGCCTCCGTCCCCTTCTCCCGGGTCAGCTGTTCCATGCGGCTCATTTCTCCACACTCCGTCGTGCGCCACCGAGCAGCAGCTCGATGATCATGTATTGGAAGTCCTTGGCGGCGACCCGGCCGTCCATGACGGCCCAGGCGCAGGTGCCGATGAGGCCGTAGAGGGCCTCGGTGAGCCAGGCGGGGCTCAGGTCGATCCGGATGTCGCCCTCCTCCTGGCCGCGCCGGAAGAGCGCGCTGACGCGGGCGTCGAGCCGGGCCCATCCCTCGTTGACCTGGTCGCCCTCGAAGAGCTGGTTCTCGGTGACGAGGAAGGCGAGCAGCTGGGCGTCGGGCTCCGTCTCGGCGACGAGCCGGCGCAGCGCTTCGACGGCCGTGCCCTCGTCGAGGCGGGCCTTGTCGAAGGCCACCTCGAACTCGCGGATGCCGAGCTCTTCGAGGGCCCGTACGAGGGCGTCGCGCCCGGCGAAGTGCCGGTGGAGGGTCGCGCGCCCGATACCGGCGGCGCGGGCGACCTCGTCCATCGTGGCGGTCGATTTGCGGGAGAGCAGGGCTGCGGCGTCGCGGAGCACCTGGTCACGGTCCATGGCCATGAGACAAGCATACCCCGAATGAGACGTTGATGTCTCATTCAAAAATCGGATGCCCTCGGGCGCCCGGAACGGAAGGCTGCCGGAATGACACCCAAGCCCCTGCTCCTGATCGACGTGGACGGCCCGCTGAACCCCTACGCGGCCCGGGCCCAGCGCCGCCCGGAGGGGTACTCCACCCATCGGATGCGCCCGACCGGCTGGACGGAGGCGGAGAGCCGGAAACCGCTGCGGGTCTGGCTGAACCGCGCCCACGGCGCGGAGCTGCTCGCGCTGGCGCACTCGTACGAGCTGGTCTGGGCCACCACATGGAAGGACGAGGCGAACGACTGGATAGGCCCGCACCTCGGCCTGCCGCGGCTCCCCTTCATCGACTGGCCGCAGATGCACGGGCGGGCCCCGCGCGGCACCATCTGGAAGACGCAATACGTCCTGGAGTACGCGGGCGCACGGGAGTTCGCGTGGATCGACGACGACATCACGGCGATGGACGGGGAGTACGTGGACCAACGGCACCCGGCGCGGGCGCTGCTGATGCGCATCGACGAGCAGATCGGCCTGACCCGGCCGGACTTCGACAGGCTCGCCGACTGGGCGGCGTGACGGCGGGCCCGGACGACGAGCTGAACACGCGGGCACGGACACGACGGAGGGGCGGCCGGAGCGTGGGCTCCGGCCGCCCTGGCCATACACCGCGATGTCGTGAGTGTGGTCCTTGCCGCGGCGCTTCGCGACGAACTTGCCGCTCTGCACGAACATGCCG
>NZ_JBEORW010000028.1:0-118086 GCF_040302565.1 Streptomyces sp. NPDC097981 | reverse complement strand
CGGCCTGCTCGGGGGCGTCCGGGGCCTTGCTTTCCTGCGGGGTGAACATCTTCGGGTCGGCGGTGATGTCGTACGCGTCGACGCTGGTGGCGAGGCGCCCGCGCGGCGCCCGGTCAGCGGTACGTGTGGAATCCCTGGCCGCTCTTGCGGCCCAGCAGGCCCGCGGCGACCATCTTCTTGAGCAGGGGCGCCGGCCGGTACTTGCTGTCGTTGAAGCTCTCGTAGAGCACCTCGACCGACTTCAGGATGGTGTCGAGACCGATCAGGTCGGCCGTCTCCAGCGGGCCCATCTTGTGGTCGAAGCACGTCTTGAAGATGCGGTCGACGTCGGCCGGCGGCGCGACCCCGTCCTGCACCAGGAAGACGGCCTCGTTGATGGTGAGCATCAGGACGCGGTTGGAGACGAAGCCCGGAACGTCCTCGACGACGATGCACTCCTTGCCCAGCTCCGCGAGGAAGCGGCGGGCGGTGTCGATCGTCTCGGGGGTGGTGTGGTGGCCGCGGATGACCTCGACCATGGGCTTGAGCGGCACCGGGTTCATGAAGTGCATGCCGACGACGCGCTCGGGGCGGCTGGTGACCGAGCCGACCCGGGTGATGGAGATGGCCGAGGTGTTGACGGCGAAGACGACCTCGGGCCGGCAGATCCGGTCGAGCTCCTTGTAGACCTTCTCCTTGATCGCCCATTCCTCGGTCACGTTCTCGACGACGAAGTCCGCCTTGGCGAGCAGCTCGTAGTCGGTCGTGAACTCGATCTTCTCGAAGACCGCGGCGGGGTCCACCGCGGCCTTGCGGTTGAACATCGCGAAGGCCCGCAGGCTGCTGCGCAGCTCCTTGCGCGCGTTCTCGAGGATCTCCTCGGAGACGTCGACCAGGACGACGCGGTGGCCCGTCTGGGCGAGGTTCTGCGCGACGCCGACGCCCATGACGCCGGCTCCGACGACTCCTGCTGTCGTGAATTCCATTGGTGGTCGACTCCGTTAGCGTGCGCCGCGTACGGCGTAGATGTTGTGGATGTCCGTGCCGGCGTACAGCTCGTCCTGCTCGGCGTGCGCGGTGAAGCCGCGGCTCTCCAGGAGCGCGACGAGCCGGGCGACCTCGCCGTCCGCGTCGTGCGCCTCCAGCACCATCTGCTGGATCTTGGGCCAGTCCTCGTCGGCGATGCCGTCGATGACCTGACGCTCGCTCTTCTGCACGTCGATCTTGATGAGGTCGATGCGCTCGATGTTCTGCTCGCGGATGACGGCGCTGAGCGGGCGCAGCTTCGCGGTGAACTCGATCGCCTCGAAGCGCACGTCCATGAGCTCTTCGGTGTACTCGGCGAGCTGGTCGGCCGCCTCGTCCCCGCCGGCCTCGCGCTGGTTGGCGATGATGGTGCGCAGGTTGTGCTTCTCCTCCGCCTCGTCGGGGTGGAAGGAGGACATGCCGGAGCTGCGCGGGTAGAAGGTGAACTGCGCCTCGCACTCGCCGTCGGAGATGCCGATGTTGAACAGCCGGGCGTCGGCGCCGTGTTCGGCGGCATTGCGGCTGAGCAGCTCGAACAGCGGCGGGGCCGGCTCGAACGTGTAGATGGTCACGTCCTTGGCCTCGTAGTGCGCGAAGAGCGTGAACAGGCCGATGTTGCCGCCGACGTCGACCACGGTGGCGCCGTCGGGGAGGGTGATCCCGTTCTTGGCGTAAACGCGGTGGTCGAAGATGTCCTCGTAGAAGTGGAGGGTCTCCGCCTCGTTCTGGTGGGAGATCATCAGGCCGTTGGGGAGCTGGAAGCGGGCGAGCGAGCTTCCGGTGTGCGAGGAGCCGGAGCCGTCCCCGGCCAGCGCCTCCTGCGGGTCCCGGCCGGCGCGCAGCGCGTCGACGGCGGTCGCGGTCCGCGCGAGCGTGGCCCACTCGTAGATCTGGCGCAGCGTCGGCTCTACGGAGAAGGCGCGGGTGATGCGCAGGATCAGGCGGGTGGCCAGCAGCGAGTTGCCGCCCAGCTCGAAGAAGGAGACGTCCCGCGGGAGCTGCTCCTCGGTCTTCAGCAGCCGCGCCCACAGGGCGTGCAGCTCCTGCTCCGTGGCGCTCGGCTCGCCCTCGGCGGCGGGCGCCGGGGCCGGGGCGGCGGCGCCGTCGGCCGTGAGGTTCTCGGCGGGGTGGACCGTCCAGTCCACGGCGCCGCCGGCCAGCCACACCCGGCCCAGCGCCTTGAGGGCGACGGCGGTGTCGGAGCGGCGCTCCAGCGGGTGGCGCATCGAGGCGACGACGGCGCCGTTGCCGACGCCGCGGACCTCGGTGGCGAGGCTGGCGAGGGTCTGGCCGGGGCCGGCCTCGAGCAGGACGTGGTCCTCGCCGATGGCGCGCAGGCCGTCGGCGAAGCGGACCGGGCTGACGAGGTGGCGGGCCCAGTAGCCGGGGTCGGTGGCCTGCTCGTCGGTGATGAGCGCGCCGGTGACGTTCGAGACGTACGGGATGCTCGGCGCGTTCAGCGTCAGGGTCCGGGCGAGCGCGGTCAGTTCGCTCGCGATCGGCTCCATCATCGTGGAGTGGAAGGCGTGCGTGGTGGTGACCCGGCGGTTGATGACCTCGCGCGTGCGCAGGGAGGTCTCCAGCGCGATGATGTCCTCCTCGGGTCCGGCGACCACGCAGAACGCGTCGCCGTTGACGGCGGACAGCGAGAGGTTCGATCCGAGCAGGGCGCGTACGTCCTGCTCCGGGAGCATGACGGCGAGCATGGCGCCCTGCGGCAGCGCGTCGATGAGCGCGGCGCGGCGGGCGACCAGGGTCAGCGCGTCCTTGAGGGAGAGCACCCCGGCCAGCGTCGCGGCGACGTACTCGCCCAGGCTGTAGCCGGTCAGGACGGCCGGGCGGGCGCCCCAGCTGCGCCAGAGTCCGGCGAGGGCGTACTCGATGACGAAGAGCGCGGGCTGGGCCAGCTTCGTGGCGTTCAGCCGGCGCTCCTCGGCGCTGACCGGTCCGCTGTCGCGGCCGAGCATGCGGCGCAGGTCCATGGCGGGCGCCTTCGCGCCCTCGCCGGCCGGCACAGTGCCGGCCCGCTCCGTGGCGGCCGGCGCGGCGGCGGCCGGGAAGATCACCTCGCGGAGGTCCAGGCCGAGGTCGGGGGCGAGCAGTTCGGCGCAGCGGTCGACCTCGGCGCGGAAGAGGGGGAAGTCCCGGTACAGGTCGCGGCCCATGCCGAGGTAGTGGTCGCCCAGGCCCGGGAAGAGGAAGGCCAGCGGCGCGGCGGTGGCGCCGGTCTCCTTGGCGCCCAGTTCGGCCGGGCCCTCGGGGCCGGTCAGGACGGCGCCGCGGTGCGTGCCGGAGCCGGCGCCGACGGTGCGCCGGGTGACCGGGGCGGCGGTGGCCGGGGCGGCGGCGCTCTTGAGGGTGGCCAGTCCCGCGTCGAGGGAGGCACCGTTGGTCCCGCTGACCAGGTCGAGGTGGAACGGGAGCGGACCGGTCGGCGCGACCGCCGCTCCGTGCCTCTCCTCGGCGGTGATCGTGTTGGGGGTCATACCTCTCCTTGGGTGTGTCGGAAAACCGGGCGAACCAGGGGAACAGGGCGAACGGCCGACGCGCGGCCGCTCGGGCCGGAGCAGCGGGTGCCGCAGGTGCACGCAAAGCAACCCCGGCCTGGGTGACTGGGGCTGCGCATGTCTGAGGAGCGCCCGCGTGCCGCCCTGGTATCTGTCCGAGGAGTCCGTCGTGGCCAGCCTGGTCAGGACCGCTTGAGCAGAGCCGGAGCAGTGGTGGACGCAGCCGCCGGCAGCTACGCGGCGCGGGTCGTGACCTTCGACTCGGCGTAGGCCTTGGCGAGGTTGAGCGTCGCCGTGCTGTTGCGGCCGAGCGCCTCGCGGACGTAGCGGCGGGATTCGGCGACGCCGGCCTCGGGGCCGAGTACCCGGGTGATGGTCTCCTCGCGCAGCACGACGCTGTGCTGCGAGGTGACGGTCACGCCGGTCTCGTCCTCGACGAGCGACCACTCGCCGGTGTGGGCCGACATCAGCAGGGGCGTCGCCGTCTGCTTGTAGACGATGCGCCGGGCGTGCGGGAAGCAGACCCGGACCGACTCGGTGGTGTGGGCGTTGCCGTCGGCGGTCAGGGTGTCCATGGACATCACCTGCACGCCCGGCTCGGGCTCGGTCACGTCCAGGCGCGAGACGTGCGGGACCAGCGTGGGCCAGTCCTGGACGCGGTGCAGGAAGTCGTAGACGCGGTCGGCCGGACCGTCGACGCGTACGGAGTCCTCGAAGGACATCACGAGGTCGTCGAGGCGCTCCCAGCCCTTGGCAAGCTTCTTGATGTTGCCGAGCTCGGCGCGGCTGTTGGTGTCGGTGGCGCTCTCGACCCAGGCGACGGAGCCGGCGTCGTCACCGGCGACGGTGAAGTCGTGCAGCAGGACCAGCCGGCAGGCGGCCGCGCCGCGCGGTTCGACGATCCAGGTGCCGCCCATCGACTCCAGCGGGGAGGCGGGCACCTGCTGGCGGAACTCGATGCGGCGCTGCGCCACGTCCAGGGTGCGGCGCGAGGTCCAGGACTTGATCTGGCCGTTGGCGGTGGCCCACATGCGCAGGTGCTCGCGGGAGCCGTCGGACTCCAGCTGCTCGACGTGGACGTTGGGCGGGAAGTAGAGCGGCCACTTGGCCGCGTCGGCGATGAGGCCGTAGACCACTCCGGCGGGGGCGGCGACGGTCACCTCGTGCGTCGTGCGGTGCACACGCTCAGCGGACATCGTGGAGTTCCTGCTTTCCGGATCAGAAGTTGCCGAGGCCGCCGCAGACGTTGAGCGCCTGCGAGGTGATGGACGAGGCCACGTCGGTGGTCAGGTAGCCGACCAGCCCGGCCACCTCTTCGGGGGTGGAGTACCGGCCGAGCGGGATCTTCGAGGTGAACTTCTGCATGATCTGCTCCTCGGAGGTGTCGTACGCGGCCGCGTAGCCGGTGCGCACGCGCTGGGCCATCGGGGTCTCGACGTATCCGGGGCAGACCGCGTTGACGGTGATGCCGGTGGGGGCGAGCTCGTTGCCGAGCGATTTGGTGAAGCCGACCACGCCGTGCTTGGAGGCGGAGTAGGGGGCGCCGAGCACCACGCCCTGCTTGCCCGCGGTGGAGGCGATGTTGATGATCCGGCCGTACGGGGCGCCCTCGAGGCCGCCGTTCTTGAGCACCTCACGGGTCAGCAGGAACACGCTGTTGAGGTTGGTGTTGATGACGTCGTACCAGAGCTCGTCGGTGAGCTCGGCGGTCGGCCCGCCGCCGCTGCGGCCGGCGTTGTTGACGAGGACGGAGATCGGTCCGAAGGCCTCGACGGCGGCGGCGACCAGTGCCTTGACGGATGCGGCGTCGCGGACGTCGGCGACGGCGCCCTCGACCTCCAGGCCCTCGGCCCGCAGGTCCTCGACGGTCTGCTTGACCTGCTGCTCGGTGCGGGCGCAGAGGAAGACGCGGTGTCCGCGGCGGGCGAGATCGCGGACCACGGCCAGCCCGATCCCGCTGGTACCCCCGGTGACCAGGGCTACCGGCTTCGTCTCTTTCGTCATCGGTGTACCTCCAGAACGGCGTTGATGGTCCGACCGTGTCCCGGCCCCCTTGACGCCCGCACGAACGGCGCTTGAGGACCGGTCGCGGCGGGGCGCGGACGGCGGCCGTTTGAGGCGTCTTCGAATCCCGCTCGACTTGCGGCGATGAGGGTGGGGGCACCCACCAGATCGGAGTTCTCCATGACCATCCAGGCCGGCATCGGACAGCAGGCCGCCGTGGCCTTCGGCGCCCTCTACGCCGAGGTCCAGCAGTTCTACGCCCACCAGATGCAGCTGCTGGACCTCGGCGAGTCGCAGCGCTGGGCGGAGACGTTCACCGAGGACGCCACCTTCGACGTGCCGACGCTGCCGGAGCCGGTGCGCGGCCGGGCGGGCCTGGTCGCCGCCACCAGCCGCACCGCCGCCCAGCTGGCCGAGGCCGGCCAGCGCCACCGTCACTTCATCGGCATGTTCGACGTCTCCGAGCGCCCGGACGGCGTCGTCGACGTCCGCTCGTACGCGATCGTCTATGCCTCGGCCATCGGCGGCGACTCCCAGGTGCACCGGGTGTGCGTCTGCGAGGACGTCCTGGTCCGTGTCGAGGGCGCGCTGCAGGTCGCCACCCGCCGGGTGACCCGCGACGACCTGGCCTGACCGGCGCTCCAGCGCCGCCCCGCCGTACCTCCATCCTCGATGAGCAGGCTCTGGGGCGTACGTGGGACGCATCATCCCAATCGAAGTGCCACCTGTGGAGGTTTGCCGAAATGTCGCAGACGACGATCGCCCGGCCGGAGGTCTCGGCCCTTCAGGAGGCTGTGCAGGGCGCAGCAGACCGCCTCGTCGAGGCCGGTGCCGCGGGAGTCCAGTTCCGGGTCGCCCGGGGGGACAACTCCTTCGTCGTGACGTCGGGCATCGCCGAGCTGGGCTCCGACCGCCCGGTGCCGGAGGACGGGCGCTTCCGCATCTCCTGCATCACCAAGCCGTTCGTCTCGGTCGTGGTGCTCCAGCTCGTCGCCGAGGGCAAGATCGTCCTCGACAACACGGTGGAGAGCTACCTGCCGGGCCTGCTGCCCTACGGCGAGAAGATCACCATCCGCAACCTGATGCAGCACACCAGCGGTCTGTACAACTACATGGACTCGTTCCAGAAGCCGGGCGACCGGTTCCTGACCGAGCGCTACAAGCACTACGAGCCGACCGACCTGATCGCCATCGCGGCCGCCAAGCCGCTGGAGTTCGAGCCGGGCAGCAAGTTCGCGTACTGCAACACGAACTACTTCATCGTCGGCCTGCTCATCGAGAAGGTCACCGGCCGCTCGTACCGCGTCGAGATCACCGAGCGGGTGCTGGAGCCGCTGGAGCTGACCGAGACGGTCCTGCCGGGCGACGACCCGAACATCCCGGAGCCGCACGCCCGCGGCTACATGCAGATCGGCGGCCGTCCCGAGGACGTCACGCTGATGAACCCGTCGGAGGCCGGCTGCGCGGGCGAGATCATCTCGACCACCCGTGACCTCGACACCTTCTTCTCGGCCCTGTTCAGCGGCAAGCTGCTGGCGGAGGCGGAGTTCACCGAGATGACCACCCCCCTCCCGGAGGAGATGATCGAGAACCTCCCGATGGGCATCGGCTACGGCCTGGGCATCATGAAGCTGGAGAACGACGGCGACCTCGACCTCTGGGGCCACGGGGCCGGCATCCCCGGCTACGCCACCTTCGCGGCCACCACGCGCGACCTCCAGCACCGCGTCCAGCTGTCGTTCACGATCGGCGACAAGGACTTCGGCCACGACGCGGAGCAGGCCGTCATCCGCGGCGTCAACACCGCGCTGTGCTCCTGAGCCGATGACCACGGACATTCACTCCTCCGTCACGAAGGCCGTCGTCGTCACCGGCGGCGGTACGGGGATCGGCGCGGCGACCGCCCGCGCCTTCGCCGAGGACGGCGCGCACGTGCTGGTCGTCGGCCGCAGTGAGGCGACGCTGAAGCAGACCGCGGACGGTCACGACCGCATCCGGGTACTCGCGGCGGACATCCACGACCACGACGCGCCGCGGCTGATCGTCGAGACCGCGCTGCGCGAGTTCGGCCGGCTCGACGTGCTGGTCAACAACGCGGCCGTGACGGGCTTCGCCGCGCTGGACGGGCTGGAGCGCGATTCCGTGCGCGCCCAGCTCGGTACGAACCTGATCGCGCCGGTGTTCTTGACCCAGGCCGCCCTGGACGCCCTGGAGGCGACCAAGGGCCTGGTCGTCAACGTCAGCTCGGCGGGCTCGCTGGGCCGCCGGGCCTGGCCGGAGAACTCCGTGTACGGCATGGCCAAGGTGGCCCTCGACTTCCTCACCCGCACCTGGGCCGTGGAGCTCGCGCCGCGCGGCATCCGCTCGGTGGGCATCGCGCCGGGTGTGGTGGACACGGGCGTCGGTGTCCGTGCCGGGATGCCCGAGGAGGCGTACCGCGGCTTCCTGGAGCAGGTGGCCGGGAGCATCCCCTCGGGCCGGGTCGGCCGCCCCGAGGACATCGCCTGGTGGATCGTCCAGCTGACCCGTCCGGAGGCGGTGTACGCCAACGGCACGGTGCTGGCGGTGGACGGCGCCCTGTCGGTGACCTGACGGGCACGGGGTACAAGAACGAAGAGGGGCCGCCCGCGCACTGCGCGGGCGGCCCCTCTTCGTACGTCTCGCGGGGTCAGCGGGCGACCGTGGCGGTGACGTAGCGGACCGGGACCTCGATGAGGACCGGGCCGCCGTCGGCGCGCAGCGCGTCCAAGGCGGTGATCAGGCGCTCGCGCAGGGCGGCCGACTCGTCCTCCGGCAGGTGCTGCCACAGCAGGCGCATGCCCTGCGTGTGCGACCACTTGACCCAGGCCTCGCCGGACTCGGCCGTCATCAGGACGGGCTCGTCGGTGATCTCGACCTCGGTGAAGCCGGCCTTCTCCAGCGCGGCGGTCAGGTCTCGCGGGTCCTCGAGCCAGGAGTGCAGCTGGCGGTGAAGCTGCTCGGGGTGCCAGGACTCCGGCAGGTACTGGAGCAGCTCGAACGGGATCAGCGGGGTGAACAGCGGCGGCAGGAAGGGGAAGGTGTCGCGGGTGAAGACCGGGCTGGTGAAGGCGATCCGGCCGCCGTCGGCGAGCAGGTCCGCGTAGCGGGCGAGCGCGGCGCGCGCGTCGGGCAGGAAGATGACGCTGTAGCTGCCGAGCGCGAGGTCGAAGGAGCGTGCCGGCAGGTCGGGGTGCTCACCGTCCATCACGCGCAGTTCGACGTTGGTGATGCCCTGGCGCTCCGCCTCGCGGCCCGCCTCCTCGATCATCGCGTCGGCGATGTCGATGCCCAGCGCGCTGCCGCCCGGGGCGATCAGCTCCGCGGCGGGCAGCAGGGTGGCGCCCAGGCCGCAGCCGATGTCCAGCACCCGCTCCCCCGGCCCCGGCGCGGCCAGTTCGACCAGCCGCCGGCCCATGGGGGTGAAGAACTCCACGCCGAGGCGGTCGTAGGCGGCCGCCGCCCCGTTGAAGGCAGCGGTGACCTTCGTCTTGTAGGTGTCGGTGGCGGTGGCGGTTTCCACATTCAGCTCCGGGGTGCGTCGGGCGGCCTGTCGGCCATGCGCACTCATCGTGCGGGGGGCGCCCCGGGTGGCGGTGGAGCTGTCTTCGAGAGCCGCTCGACGCATGGTGTGAAAGGCGTTGAATTCCTTTCCGGAAATCTTCGAACTCCGCTGGTGATGAGGGCTTTTCGGATATCCGGAGCTTGTCCGGCCGCCGTCTTGCGCACCAAGATTGCGCAGGATCCGCAGAGCTGGAGGAATCCCTTGGAGGGAATACGATGAGCGCCCAGATAGACGCGGTACGCCGGATGATCGAGGCGTACAACACCGGAAATACCGCGAACGTGGCGGAATACATTCACCCGGATTACCTCAATCCGGCGGCCATGGAGCACATGGATCTGCGCGGCCCCGATTCGTTCGCGATGGCCGTCAAGTGGCTGCGGATGACCTTCTCCGAGGAGGCGCGCCTGGAAGAGGTGCAGCTGGAGGAGCAGGGCGACTGGGTGCGCGCCTATCTCGTGCTGTACGGCCGCCACGTGGGCGAACTCGTCGGCATGGCCCCCACCGGACGGGTCTTCTCCGGGGAGCAGATCCACCTGATCCGCTTCGTCGACGGCAAGATCCGCGATCACCGCGACTGGCCCGACTACCAGGGAACGTACCGTCAGCTCGGCTCCCCGTGGCCCGAGCCGCAGGGCTGGAGGGACTGACATGTTTCTGATCACCGGAGCCACCGGCAAGGTCGGCCGGGAGGCCGTCGACCAGCTGCTCGCGCTGGGCCACCCGGTCCGCGCCCTCAGCCGTACCCCCGAGGAGGCGAACCTGCCCGAGGGCGTCGAGGTCGTGGCGGGCAGCCCCGCCGACCCCGACTCGCTGACCGCGGCGTTCGACGGGGTCGGCGCCGCCCTGGTGGTGCTCTCGGGCGACGTGGGCGGCGAGGCGGCCAACGTCGCCGCCGCGGCCCGCGCGGCCGGCACGTCCAAGATCGTGCTGCTCTCCTCGGGCGGCATCGAGCACCCGCTGCCGCACGGCATCGCCGACGAGCACCGGGCCGCCGAGGTGGCGATCGAGGCGTCCGGCGTGCCGTGGACCTTCCTGCGCCCCGGCCCGTTCCACGCCAACACCTCCTGGTGGATCAGGACGGTGCGCGAGGACAGCGCGGTGCGCTGCTGGATCGGCAACAACCCCGGTGCCCCCATCGACGAGTACGACATCGCCTCCGTCGCCGTGGTCGCGCTGACCGAGGAGGGCCACACCGGCAGGTCGTACCTGCTCACCGGCCCCGAGACGCTGTCATCCGAGGAGCAGGCGCGGATCCTGGGCGAGGTGCTGGGCCGGGAGCTGGACTTCTCGGTGGCCCCCGCGGAGGAGGTCGTGGGGGTGTTCACCGGGATCACCGGTGACCGTCCGGCGGCCGAGACCAACGTCGCGGCCCTGCACAGCCCCGAGGTGCCGTGGGCCAAGCCCACCTCGGTGGTGCGCGACCTCACCGGGCGCGAGCCGCGCCCCTACCGCGAATGGGCCGTGGAGAACGCGGCCCTCTTCGGCTGAACAGCCGGAATCGAACCTCAGGGGGATTGAGATGACTGACATCCTGGTGACCGGCGCGACCGGTCTGCAGGGCGGTGCGGTGGCCCGCGAGCTGGTGCGCCGCGGCCGGTCCGTATCGGCGCTGGTGCGCAACCCGGAGTCGGAGGCGGCGCGGGCGCTGGCGGAGCTGGGCGTGAACCTGGTCCGCGGCGACCTCGACGACGAGGCCTCGCTGCGTCCGGCGCTGGAGGGCTTCCACGGACTGTTCTCCGTGCAGAACTTCATGACGCCGGCCGGGCTCGGCGGCGAGGTCCGCCAGGGCCGTGCGCTGGCACGGGCCGCGAAGGCGGCGGGGATCGGCCACGTGGTCTACAGCTCGGTGGGCGGCGCCGAACGGCACAGCGGCATCCCGCACTTCGACTCCAAGCGGGGCATCGAGCGGTACCTGGAGAGCAAGGGCATGCCGCTGACGGTACTGCGCCCGACGTTCTTCATGGACAACTTCGCGGCGCACGGCCCGCAGGTGGTCGACGGCACCCTGGTGGTGCAGCTGGCGCTGAAGCCCGGGACCCGGGTGCAGTTCATCGCCGTCGACGACATCGGCTTCTTCGCCGCCGAGGCCTTCGACAAGCCGGAGCAGTACGCGGGCCGCGCGGTGGAGATCGCGGGCGACGAGCTGACCGCGACCGAGGTCGCGCAGGCCTTCGCTGAGCGCAGCGGTCTGCCGGCGCGCTTCGAGGAGGTGCCGCTGGACGCCGTCGCGAACAACCCGTACATCCCCAACGGGCCCGAGATCGCCCTGATGTTCGAGTGGTTCCAGTACCACGGGTACGAGGCGGACATCGCGGCGCTGCGGGCCGAGCACCCGGGGCTGCAGTCCTTCGCGACGTACCTGAAGGGCATCGACGTCCCCTCGGCCTGAGCGGGCCAGCCCAGGGAATGAGACCGGCGGGGCCGGATCCGCGGCGGCGGTTCCGGCCCCGCCGGTGCGTTCCGGTGGCGCGGGAGGATCAGGCGTGGCAGGCGGGCAGCCCGCCGTTGAACTCGGCCATCTCCTGGAAGAGGGCGCCCACGTCGAGCGGTGCGCCGGGGGCCGCCCCGGCCAGCTCGGCGTACGCCCGGTGCAGGTTCGGTACGAGGCGTTCCGCGTCGAGCAGGTCCGCGAACGGGCTTTCCCCCGCTTCGGCGGCCACCTCGAGCGGGGTCAGCCCGGCCGCCACGCCGCCCTCGGCGAGCCCGGCGATCCAGCGGAAGTAGGCCTCGTTGGCGTCGATCAGCTCGGGTCCGCCGACCGGGCCGTGGCCGGGAACCACGGTCTGCGCGCCCAGAGCGCGCAGCCGCTCCATCGCGGCGAGGGACCCCGAGACGGACCCCATCAGGCAGAACGGGGCGGCGTTCGACATCACCAGGTCGCCGGCGAACAGCACCCGCTGCTCCGGCAGCCACACGGCGGTGTCGTTGGTGGTGTGCGCGGCCGGTCCCAGGTGCAGCAGTTCGGCCCGCACGCCGCCGATGTGCAGGGTCAGCGAGTCGCGGTAGGTGACGTCCGGGAGCCTGAGCTCCAGGTCGCCCCAGCAGACGTCCGGCCACAGGCCGGTCAGGTGCAGCCCGGCCAGGTCCATCATGGTGCGGGTCTGCTCGTGGGCGATGACGACGGCCTCGGGGAAGAGGTGGTTCCCGAAGGTGTGGTCGCCGTGGAAGTGCGTGTTGACCAGCGCGCGCGGGGGCTCGGGGACCAGCCGCAGTACCTGCTCGCGCAGGTTCCGGGCGCGCCGCTCGGTGGCGACGGTGTCGACGAGCAGGCTCTGCCCGTTCCCGCCGGTGACCAGGCCCGCGTTGTTCAGGCACCAGCCGCCGTCGCCCTGGACGTACGCGTACACGCCGTCCGCGATCTCCGTGGTGGCGGCGTCCGCCGCGGTGGTCGTGGGAGCTGAGGGAGTCAAGGTCACATCACGTCCGCCGGGACGAACTCCAGCTCCTTCAGCATCGGAAGGTAGTTGAAGACGTCGTAGTGCTCGATGATCCGGCCGGCCTCGTCGAAGCGGAGCTCCTCGAGCATGTACCAGGTCACCTTCTTGCCGGTGGGGGCCTTGTCGAAGAACTGGCCGAGGTGGGTGGCGGTCACCGTGATGCGCAGGATGACGCGGTCGCCCTCGGAGACGGCGCTCTTGACGTCCAGGTGGAGGTCGGGGAAGGCGGCGAGGCCGCCGCGCATGGCCCCGATCATCTGCTGGGTGTCGACGGGGCGGTCCTCGGAGAAGTGCCGGATGTCCGGGGACCAGTGGATGAGGATGCCGTCCAGGTCCCAGCGGTTCCAGGCGGCGGCGCAGTCGAGCGCGATCTGCTTGTTGCGCTCCTGGATGCTCTGCGCGGCGGTGGCGCCGTCGGTCGTCTCGGTCAGGGTGAGGGACATGGCCGGGTTCCTTCTCTGGGTGCGCGTACGGGGGGTGGGTCAGGGGATGAGGACGTGCTTGCCGACGGTGGCGCCGTCGAGAAGGGCCCGGACCGCAGCGGCAGCGCCGCCCAGCGGGTGGCGGCCGGCGATCTGCGGCCGCAGCACGCCCTCGGCGGTCAGGCGGCACAGCGCGGCGTAGTCGGTGTTGAAGGCCTCGCCGGGCTTGACGTAGTACATCGTCATGCGGCGGCCGCCGGTCAGGCCGAGGTGGCGGGTGAACCAGCGGGCCACCGTGCGGCGCAGGGCCGGGACGTGCGGCCGGAACCACTGGCCGGGCCGGTAGCCGGCCACCGAGGAGTCGAAGGAGACGAGCGTGCCGCCCTCGACGAGCACCTTCCAGGCCACGTCCAGGCCGGAGCCCCCGATGTGGTCGAAGACGGCGTCCACGCCGCGCGGGGCGAGCAGGCGCACGGCCGCGGCGAGGTCCGGGGTGCGGTAGTCGAGCGGCTCGGCGCCGAACTCCCGTACGGTGTCGTGCTTGGCGGGCGAGGCGGTGCCGATGACGCGCAGGCCGTGGTGGACGGCGAGCTGGGTGAGCAGGGCGCCCACCCCGCCGCTGGCGCCGTGCACGAGGACGGTCTGGCCGGGCCGCAGGTGCTTCGTGAGGCGGTGCAGCATCTGGTACGCGGTGACCCCGTTGGTCACCAGCGAGACGGCCAGGGCCGCGTCCATGCCGGCGGGCGCGGCGGCCAGGGTCTTGGCGGGCAGTTCGACGTACCGCTGCCAGGCGCCCTGGCGGGGCATGGCAGCGATCCGGTCGCCGGCCTTCCAGCCGGTGACGCCGGGGCCGACCTCGGTGATCGTGCCGACGAGGTCGTAGCCGGGCACGAAGGGGAACTTGGGCGGGAAGGGGTGCAGGTGCTGGAGCATCTGCACCTCGGCGTAGGAGACGCCGGCGGCCTGGACCTCGACGACGACCTTGCCCTTGCCCGCGGTGGGGCGGGGGCCCTCGGCGGGCACGATGTGCTGCTCGGGCTCGCCGCTGCCGGTCATCCGTACCAGGGTGTTGGGCTCGGCGCCGGCCGCCTGCGCCGCGGTGGCGGCGGCAGCAGCGGCAGCGGTGCGCTCGGCGGAGGTGGTGCTCATGCGGCCTCCCCCTGGGCGAGCGGCGCGAAGTCGGCGGCGTGGTCGGCGGCCCAGCGCGCGAAGGTCAGCGCGGGGCGGCCGGTGATCTTCTCTACGGTGTCCACCGTGACGGGCGGGTTGGCGACGGCGTCGGCCAGGTAGCCGAGGACCATTTCGACGACCGGCGCGGGCATGGCCTGGCCCATGAACCGGCGGGCCTGGTCGGGGGTGATCTCCTCGAAGGCGACCGGGCGGCCGATGGCCCCGGCGATCTGCGCGACCTGCTCGGCCTGGGTGACGACCTCAGGGCCGGTGAGCACGTACGCCTGGCCGGCGTGCCCGTCCTCCAGCAGCGCGGCCGCTGCGACGGCGGCCACGTCGGCCTCGTGGATCAGCACGCGCGGGGCGTTGCCGTAGGGGGCGCGGACGACGCCCTCGGTGCGGATGGAGTGGGCCCACTTCCACAGCACGTTGGTGGCGAACTCGTCCGGGCGGACGAAGGTCCACTCGATGCCGGACTCCTCGACGGCGCGTTCCACGGCGCGGTGGTGCTCACCGCTGTGGTTGTCGCCGGAGGTGTCGAGCACGGAGGACGAGGAGAGCACGACGATCCGGCGGACCCCGGCCTCCTTGGCCGCGGCGACGACCTCGCGGGCGGTCCCGGGCACCGGGAAGAGGTAGAGGCTCTCGACTCCGGCGAGCGCGGCGCGCAGCGTCTCGGGCCGGTCGAGGTCGCCCTCGAAGACCTCGACCGCGTCCGGCAGTCCCGCGGTGGCGGGGGTGCGGGTGAGCGCGCGTACGGGCACTCCCGCGGAGACGAGACGGCCGACCACGTGGCGGCCCACGGAACCCGTGGCTCCTGTCACCAGAACTGTCACTCGTCTGCTCCACCCTGTTCACACCCGGTCGCCCCGGGTACCTCGGTCGGTTGTGCTGCCAGCGTCGGCCGGGGTCCTGGAGGGTTCTTGGAGGGCGGGTCGAGGGCGTCCGGGCGCTGTCAGCCGGCCGACAGGGTGTCTTTGCGATCGGGCGTCCGCGGCGGTACGCGCTGGTCGACGTACTGTTCGATGCCGTCGAGGACGCGCTGCAGCCCGAACTCGAAACCGCCGTCGGCGCCGAGGCCGGCGCCGGGCTCCTCGAAGACGCCGGACAGCCACACGCGCGTGAGGCTGGGGTACCGGGAGAACGGGATCAGCCGTTCCAGCAGCGGGCCGCTCTGCTCGTACCACTCCTGGTAACTGAGGCCGGAGCGGCGCTCGTCGCCCTCGGCGTCCGCCGACTGCTGGGCGGCGCCGCGGACATAGCCGTTGACCAGGTGGACGACGGTGAGCGTGTCCCGTTCGCTCAGGCCGGTGGTGGCAACGGCGCCGAGCACCGCGTCCCACACCGCGGTCTCGTGAGGGCCCATCAGCATGCGGGAGGAGAACAGCGGCGCCGCCCACGGGTGGCGGCGGGCGATGTCCCGGCTGCCGCGGGCGTAGATCTCCAGGGCCTCGCGCCAGTGGGCGGCGCCCGCGAGGGAGGGCGACTCGCCGAGCACCTCGTCCAGCATGCAGTTGACCAGTTCGGCCCGGCCGGGGACGTAGGTGTAGATCGACATGGTGGAGACGCCGAGCGGCTCGGCCACCCTGCGCATGGAGAGCGCGGCCAGGCCCTCGGCGTCGGCGAGGTCGATCGCGGCGCGTACGACGCGGTCGACGGTCAGCCCCTGGCGGGGGCCGCGGGCGGGCCGGGCAGGGGGCGTCGGGTCCGTGTCGCGGGTCCGCCACAGCAAGGCCAGCGTCCGTGCAGGGTCCATCTTTCGGCCAACTTCTCTGCCCATGACTGGTTTAGCCCCTTTCCGAAGAGGTAACTCTGTACACCGTACAGATTCACTCCGTACGGTGTACAGAGTCACTGCCGCGGTGGTCCTTCCCCCGCGGCTGCCGCGGCAGTGACTTTCCCATACGCAGCAGAGAGCGAGCCGCCCTTGTCCCCCACCACCGAACACGGCGCCGCAGCCACGCAGACGGCGCGCGAGACCACCCCCCGCCCGAAGGGCAAGAAGTTCGAACTGGGCCGGGGCGCCCGCAAGCTGACGCTCGCCGTGCACGTGGTGACCTCGGTCGGGTGGGTCGGCCTCTCCCTGTCCATGGTGGTACTCGCCGTCATGGGGGTGACCACGAAGGACGCAGCGATCGCCAAGGGCGTCTACTACGCGATGTACGTCTTCGACGACACGAGCGTCACGGTCTTCAGCCTCGCCGCCGCGATCACCGGCATCCTGCTGTCCTGCGGGACCAAGTGGGGTCTGCTGCTGCACTGGTGGATCATCGTCAAGTGGGTCATCACCCTGTTCATGACGTTCTTCGCCTGGTTCGTGATCCACCCGACGGTCATGGACGCCAGCGAGCGCACGGCAACGGCCGGCGGCGCCGCGCCGGATCCCGGCGGGGCCGGCGACTTCCTGGTGTGGAGCGTGCCCGCGCTGTTCGTCCTGCTCACCGTGGCCGCGGTGGTCTCGGTCTACAAGCCCTGGGGCCGCACCTCGCGCGGCAAGGCCGCCCAGCCGGCGGGGCGCCGCCCTAGGAAGGCCTGAGCTCGGCCGCGCCGAAGGAGACGTCGAAGCGGCCGCGCCGAAGGAGACGTCGAAGCGGTCGCACCAGATGGCGAGACTGGTGTAGTCGGCGAGGTTGACGCCGCCCGGGACGGGATAGTTCTGGTCACCCTTGTCGCCCTTGAGGGCGCCCAGGCTGACGTGCTTGCCGTCGTCGAAGACGTACCAGCCGTCGGAGCCTTCGAGCACCGGGGCGTCGGTGAGCCAGACCCGCAGGTCCGGGCCGTTGCTGGTGTCCAGGTCCTCCAGACGGAGCGTGTACGAGCCGTCGGCGAGGCGGAGCAGCTTCACCGTGCCGGTGGTGGAGTGCTCGTGGCTGATCAGGGTGCCCTGCGCCACCGTCCGCGCCTGCGCGGCCCGGGTGGCCGAGGCCGAGGGCACGGCCTCGTCGACCGTCTCGTCCACCCACAGCTTCCACGGCTCGAAACCAATACAGCCCGACGGCCGGCCCGACCCCCACCACGACTGACGAGCAGAGCCCTGCGCCGCCCGTGCCCACGTACCACGTTCGGTCCTCCGTCGTGTGCGCTCAGGACTTCCGGTGGCGCCCGGGCAGCTTCCCGGGCGGCGGCTGCCTGGCGAACCCGTCCCACTCCAGGATCATGCGCGGGGCATCCGGCTCCGGGTGGGCGCCGCGCCGGGACCGGTGCCCAACCCGTCTAGACGGGTCCGGTCACGCGCGGGCCTTGTCGAACGTGGTGCACCACTCGGGGAGGCTGGGGGTGGTGAGGAGGCTCGTGCCCATCAGGAGGGCGGTGAAGCCCTGGTGGAGGAGGGCGGCCGCGCGGGCGGGGGTGTCGATGGCGCTGGCGCTGACCGGGAAGCGGGTGCCCGTGCGCAGGAGGCCGGGCAGCAGGGCCGCGCCGCGGTCCACGTCGCCCGGGAGGCGTTCGCGGGTGGCGATGTCCTTGTTGTTGACGGCGACCACGCAGTGCGCGCCGCGGTGCACGGCGGCCGCCTCGGCGGCGTCGGCGACCTCCACGAACGGGGTCAGGCCGCAGTCCAGGGCGTGGTCGGTGAGGCGGGCCAGGGAACCCGCCGGAAGCACCTTGGCGGTCAGCAGGACGGCGGAGGCGCCCAGTTCGCGGCTGCGCTCGAGCTGGCGGCGGCTGGTCAGGAAGTCCTTGCGGAGGAGTGGGAGGGGGGTGAGCGCGGCGACCTCGGCCAGGAGTTCCTCGGTGCCGCCGAACCAGCGGCCGGTGACGACCGAGATGCAGGGCGCGCCCGCCTCCTCGTAGCCGCGGACGATCTCGGCGACCGAGCGCCCGCGCGTCAGGTCGCGGCCGTCGGCGTCCTGCCGCTTGACCTCCATGATCAAGGGGCGGCGGGCCGTGGCGAGTGCTTCGGTGAAGGCGGTCATCGGGATCTCCAGGCACGGGTGACGGCGGCGGCGCGCCGCGCGTCCAGCAGGCCGCGCTCGCCGCGGGCCGCCGAGTCGACGTCGATGCCGAGGAAGCGCGGATGCGCCACCGCGCCCGCGAACGCGTCCCGGTTGCCCGCGTGCAGCCCTCCGGCGAGGAGGAACGGCAGGCCGGTGCGGTCGGCCAGCGCGGTGACGGCGGCGTCGTCCAGGGTCCGGGCGGTGCTGCCGATCCGGCCGTCGGGCGCGACCGCGTCGTACAGGAAGCAGTCGGCGCCCGCCCGTTCGTACGCGGCGGTCAGCCCGCCCTCGGCGCACGTCCCGTCCTTCAGGTGCAGCACCTTGGCGATCTTCAGGCCGGGCGGGCCGTCCCGGCGCAGGGCGCGCACCACCGAGGGCGGCTGGTAGCCGTGCAGCTGGATCCACGGGATCGAGGCGGCGGCGACCGCCTGGAGCAGCGGCGCGGGATCGGTGGCGAAGGTGACCAGCACCGGGGCCACGCCCCGCTCGCGGGCGGTGGCGGCCAGCTCGGTCAGCTGCGCGGAGGTCAGCTCCGCGGGGCCGCCCGGCACCCGGTACCAGAGCCCGACCAGGTCCGCGCCGGCCTCGGCCATGTCGCCGACCTCGGCCGCGCGGGTGGCCCCGCAGAACTTCACGAGCACTACGCCGCCGCCGTCCGCCGGACGTCCCGTACGAGCGAGCCGGCGGCGAACGCCGTGCCGTCGGGGCCGATCATCCCGGGGTGGGCGGCCCGCAGATCGGCCAGCACCGCCTCGTACGGGAGGTCGTCGAACTCTCCGTGGAAGCGCAGGAACTCCATCTGGCGCCTGCCCTGGAGGTCGAAAGGGTGGTGCAGGCTGTCGGCGGCGCCGTCGAAGTCGAGCGGCGCCATCCCGTAGAGCCGGCACAGCGTCTTGTTGAACACCGGGGTGGCCTTGACCCAGCCGTTCTCCAGCCGCACCGAGGTCAGGCAGTGCTGGTGGAAGACGTCGCCGCCCAGCAGTTCCTTGAGGCGGTCGGAGGCGAGGTGGTTGCGTACGTCGGTCAGTACCAGGCGGGCGGGGATGCCCAGCGAGCGCAGCCCGGCCGTGTACAGCACCGACTTGTGCAGGCACATGCCGGAGCGGGCGGTGGCCACGCTGCTCGCGCGCAGGCCGGTGCGGGACAGGTCCGCCCCGTACACCTCGTAGCGGATCTTGTCGCGCACCGCGTAGTACAGCGCGACCGCCCGGGCGGTGGGGGTGGTGGCGTCGGCCGGCACGGCGCGCGCCACGAACTCGCGGACCTCGGGCGAGCCGTGGTCGATGAACTCGGTGGCGGCGAGCGTGGCGTGCCCGGTCCCGGGGCTCGGTGTGGTGCTCATGGGTGGACTCTGCTTCCGTTTCGGGGGCGAGGGCGGCCGACGCGAGTGCGGCCTGCGCCGAGGGCGGCCTGCGTCGACGGCGGCCCGGCTCAGAGGCCGAGCAGCGAGGCGATGCGGTTGCGCTGGATCTCCGAGGTGCCGGAGTAGATGGTTCCGGCGACCGCGTTGCGCAGCTCCTTCTCGATGCCGTACTCGGCCATGTAGCCGTTGCCGCCGAATATCTGTACGGCGTTCAGCGCGGAGGCGACGTTGGCCTCGCTGGTGACCAGCTTGGCCATGGCGATGTCACGGGTGACGTTCTCGCCCGCGGCCATCTTCCCGGCGGTCGCGTAGAGCCAGTGCCGTGCCGTCTCCACGCCGACCTCCATGTCCACGATCTTGTGGGACACCGCCTGGTACGAGCCGATGGGCTGCCCGAACTGGGTGCGGCCGCGGGCGTACTCGACGCAGCGCGCCACCCGGTGGCGCATCTCCCCCGCGTTGATCACGAAGGAGCACAGGATCTCCCAGCGCATCACGTGGTCGAGGACCAGGAAGCCGCCGCCGACCCGCCCGACGACATGGGAGGCGGGCACGCGGCAGTCGTCGAAGTACAGCTCGCTCAAGGGCGAGGTGCGCAGGCCCATCTTGGCGATGGGGCCGCCGACGGTCAGGCCCGGGGTGTCGCGCTCCACCAGGAACGCGGTGATGCTGAGCGGGCCCGAGCGGTCGCTGGTGCGGGCGTACACGGTGAGCAGGTCGGCGACCGGCCCGTTGCTGACGAAGGCCTTGCTGCCGTTCAGGACGAAGTGGTCGCCGTCGCGCACCGCGCGGGTCCGCATGGCCAGCGCGTCGGAGCCGCTGCCGGGCTCGCTGATGGCGTGCGCGCCGATCATCTCGCCCGAGCAGATGCCCGGCAGGAAGCGGTCCTTGAGCTCCGGGGAGCCAAAGCGGTGCAGCGGCACCCCGGTGGAGACGATGTGCGTGCACACCGAGAAGTTCAGGCCGGCGTCCCGGCAGCCCTCGCCGAGCCCTTCCAGCACGTACATGGTGGTGAGCAGGGACTGGCCCAGGCCTCCCCATTGTTCGTCGAAGGGCAGGCCCAGGATGCCGGTCGCGGCCACGGCCGCCCAGTTCTCCGGGGAGAAGGCCGCCTCGGCGTCCCGCTCAACGTGCCCGGCGCTCAGCTTCTCGAGCCAGGGCGCCAGGCCGTCGCGCAGGGCCTGCTGGTCCGCGGTCCAGTTGGTCATCGGCTCAGTAATGGGAGTACTCGGCGGAGTCCAGGTCGTGGACCTCGTCGCCGCGCAGGGCGGGGGTGAACATGCAGACCAGGCGCAGGTCCTCGTGCGGGGAGGCGACCAGCCAGTGGGCGTCGTGGCGGTCGAGCGCGTAGAGGGTGCCCGGGACGATCGGATGGGAGTTGCCGACGGTGTCGATGACCTCGCCGCTGCCCTCGATGCAGTAGCAGCTCTCCATGTGGTTGCGGTACTCCAGGCGGGACTTGGTGCCCGCGCGGACGATGGTGTCGGTGACGGTGTAGCCGACCCCGTCCTGCTGGGTGAGGAAGCGGCGGCTGAGGCCGTTGCCCCAGTCGACGGTGGGGACCTCGTCGAGCTTGCGGACGATCATGAGTGGAACTCCTTTGCTGAGTCGGGTGCGAAGTCGGGCCGGCGGACGGTCCCGCCGGCCGTGCGCAGCTCCCGTACGAAGGAGGCGAACTCCTCGACGGGATCGCGGCCCTGGGTCAGGGCCGCTTCGATACGGGCCACCCCGGCGCTGCCGACGACGGCGGCGTCGGCGCCCAGGCCCGCCAGCCGCGAGATGTCCTCGGCCGTCTTGACTCCGAAGCCGACGGCGACGGGCACGGCGCAGGCGGCGCGCACGGTGGTGAGCGCCCGGGCGAGCCGGGCGTGGTCGGGGGCGGCGGAGGTGCCGCTGCGCCCGTAGTGGGCGACCAGGTAGAGGTAGGCGGTGGCGTGGCGGGCCGCCTCGGCCACGGCCTCGGGGCCGGAGACCGCGTAGCAGGTACTCACCAGGGGCAGCCCGGCCCGGTGCGCGGCCTCGTAGTGGGCGGTGCGCAGCCGCGGTGGTACGCCGTGCAGCAGCAGCCCGTCGCAGCCCGCGTCGCGGACGGCGGCCGCGAAGTCCGCCGGGGCGGTGCCCCGTACGGTGTGGCTCCAGTCGGCGAGCAGCGCGATCCTCAGCCGGCGCAGGCCGGGGCGGATCCGGGCCACTGCGGCCAGGGTCTGCTCCAGGCCTGTCCCGGCGGCCAGCGCCCGGCCGGCGGAGCGGCGGACGACGGGGCCGTCGGTGACGGAGTCGGGGAACGGGACGGCGAGTTCGAGGCAGTCGACCTCGTTCTCGTCGAGCATCGCGGCGAGCTCGGGCAGCCGCTCCAGCGGCGGGTCCCCGGCGTTGAGGAAGACGGCGAGGCCCGGCCGGCCTGGCCGGCGCCGGGCGAAGAACGCGTCCGGCTCAGGCATGGACGGCCGCCCGGGTCCGCAGCCGCTCCAGCAGCGCGAGCGCACCTCCGTCGCGGATCACCGCCCGGGCGCCGGCCAGTGCCTCGTGCCAGTCGCCCGTGGTGCGGCCGGCGACGGCGAGGGCGGCGGCGTTGAGGCAGACGGTGTCCTCGGCGTCGCGGCTTCCCTCGCCGCCGAGCACGGTGCGGAAGTACGCCACCGGGTCGGCGCCGCGCGGGCGCAGGCCCTCCAGGGTGCCGGGGCGCAGCCCGAGCAGGGCCGGGTCGAGGGTGAACTCGTCCTCCCCGCCCGCCTCGTAGGAGTGCACCTGGTTGGTGGTGCAGCCGAGGAGTTCGTCGGCGCCCAGGTCGTTGCCGGCCAGCCACACCCGGCGGCCTGTGCGGCGAGCGGTGTGCGCGGCCGCGGTGCGCAGCGCCGGCGCCAGGCGGGCGTCGGAGACGCCGGTGACCTGCGCGGAGACCGGCATGTCGGCGAGGAAGGGGCCGAGCGCGTTGATGCAGCGGCCGAGCCCGCGGATGTCCAGCGGCAGGACGGCGCGGGCCAGCAGGGCCAGTTCCGCCGGGTAGACGAAGGACCCGGCGAATGCGATGCCGCAGCCCTCCAGCGTCTCGTGGGTCTCCTCGTACGACCGGGTCAGCGGGATGCCGAGGCGCTCCAGCAGGTCGACCGAGCCCATCGAGGAGGTGTACGCGCGGGAGCCGGTCTTGACGACCGGGGTGCCCATCGCGGCGGCCACCAGCGCGGCCGCGGTGGAGATGTTGAAGGTGGCCGGACCGCCGCCGGTGCCGACGATGTTGACCGCGCCGTCGAAGGCCCCGGGGCCGCCGCCCAGCCGGCCCGTGTGCCCCGGGCGGCGTTCGGCGAGCGAGTCGAGCAGGGCGGTCAGCGTGGTGCGGCCGGGCATCGCGGTGGACAGCGAGGCGAGCAGGGCGACGGCCTCGCCCCGGCGCAGCCCGCGCTCGTGCTGCGGTCCGCGCTCGTGCAGCCCGTCCCAGAACGAGCGCCACATGGGCAGGTCCACCGGCCGGTCCTGCCCGATGACGGCGGCGACGGCGTCGTGCATGGTTACGCGGCCTCCGCCTGCTGCCGGGACGCGTCCGTGATGAACTCGTCGATGGCTGCGACCGAGCGGAAGAACTCCGGGTCCAGGTCGAACTCGTCGGTGTTGATGTGGTGGACGTCCTCCAGCCACGCGATCACCTTGAGCAGGCCGAGGCTGTCGACGACGCCGGCCTCCAGGAGGTCGAGGTCCGCGTCCAGCTCACCGGCAGGGACGTCCGGCAGGAACTCGCGGACCATGAACTCCTTGATGGCCTGGATGCGTGGCATGTCAGTTCTCCTTGGTGAAGTGGGTGCGGGCGACCTGGTCGCGGTCGACCTTGCCGGTGGAGGTCCGTGGCAGCGGGCCGTCGGTGATCCGCAGGACCGAGGGCACGGCGGCCCGGGGCAGGCCCCGGGCCAGGTGTCCGCGCAGGGTGAGGCTGTTGAGGCCGGAGCCGGGCGCCCGGCGGGCCACCGCGTGCAGCAGCCGGCCGGCCACCGGGTCGGGCAGGGCCAGGACGGCCGCTTCCAGCACGCCGGGGTGCTCGAGCAGGACGTGCTCGGTCTCCTGCGGGTTGATCCGCACACCGCGCACCTTCACCTGGAAGTCGGTGCGGCCGGCCAGCCTCAGCGTGCCGTCGCCGGAGCGGGTCACGAGGTCGCCGCTGCGGAACCAGCGGCGGCCGTCGGCGCCGGCCGGATGGTCCGTGAACACGGCCGGGGCGGCCACGGCACCCAGGTAGCCCAGGTACCCCTCCGTCTGGAAGGGGGTGGTGACATAGAGCTCGCCGGTGCCGGGCCCTTCGAGCACCCCGTGCTCCGCGTCGACGAGCAGTGCGCCGGCGCCGGGCAGCGGGGAGCCGAGCGGGAGCGGCAGGGCGGGGTCCTCGCCGCCGGTCAGCTCGTACAGGAAGCTGTCGTTGGTCTCCGTGCAGCCGTAGAGGTTGTACAGCCGGGCGCCGGGCAGCAGTGCGGGCAGCTCCGCGCGCAGCGGCGCGGGCAGCGCGTCGCCGGTGAACAGCGCGTGCCGTACGCCGGGGACGGCCGCGTCGCCGCGCTCGCGGGCGGCGTCGGCCAGCAGCCGGTAGAACAGCGGGACGGCCTGGACGATCTCGGGCCGGTGGCGCAGCACCAGGTCCAGCAGGTAGCCGCCCTGGGTCGCCCGGTCGGTGTCGGCGAGCACGACCCGGCCGCCGTGGGCCAGCGTGGTCCACACGTCGAGGAGGCACAGGTCGAAGTTGAGCGGCGCGTAGTTGAGGACGGTGGTGCCCGGGCCGATCCCGAAGGAGTCCGCCGCCCACCGGGTGAAGCGGTCGAGGGCCCCGGCCCGCAGCGGCACGATCTTGGGGGTGCCGGTGGAACCGGAGGTGGTCAGCAGCAGCGCGGTGGCCCCCTCGGCGGGCGGCGCGGCGTCGGCGAACCGTCCGGCCGGAGCCGACTCGTCGAAGGGGGTGTCCAGCGGGCTGAGGACGTGCTCGACGCCCGCCTGGGCGTACAGCCGCTGCGTGACCTCCGCGCCGAGCTGCGGCGAGGGCAGCAGTACGGGCCGCCGCTCCAGCAGCGCGGCCAGCACGAGGGCGACGACCGCGGGTGACTTGACGGCGGGCACCCCCAGCGGGGAGCCCGCGGGGATGCGGGCGAGCCGGGCCCGCTCCTGCTCGGCCCGGCGGAGCAGCGCGCCGTAGCCGATCTCCTGCTCGCGCCACAACAGCGCGGTGGCCTGGGGGCTGCGCCGGGCCTGGGCGAGGATGCCGTCGGCGAGGGAGCGGGCTGTGCGGACGGCCGCGGTACCGGCGCTCTTCACGGGCCTGGACTCCTTCCGGTCCTCACGATCGAAGCTCTCGTCCCGATCGTGGTTTCGGTGACTGGAGGATCATCGGAGTCCCGCTGGCGGCCCGTTCGCAGGTAGGACTACGGGGCCTCCTCGAGGAGTCCGGCGAGGACGAGGGCCTGTTCGGCGTCCGGGGGGCCGGCCGGCCACCACCGGCCCGCGCGCTCGCGGTACGGGTACCAGCGCCCGTCCCGGCCGCGCCGCAGCTGGAGGCCGCGGCCGGTCAGCGTCCAGTGGTTGCCGGACACCTCCAGCTCGGGCAGTTCGTCGGCCTCCCAGGCCGCCGCCAGGGCTGTACGGGCCCGCGCGGTCTCCTGGGCGGGCGGCTCCCAGGCCTCCTCCAGCGTCCGCAGGCCCGCCGCGCCGCCGTGGCGCCAGGCCTGCGCGGCCCGGTCCAGGTCTGCGGCCCGGTCCGAGGCCGCGCGCAGGCGTTCGGGCACCCTCGGGTCGGGGTGGGTGGCGGTGATCCGTACGGTGTCCTGCCACAGGTCGAGCTCGGCGGGCGGCTCGGCGGTGAGGCCGTGCGTGTACGCGAGCAGGGCGCGGGCCGCTGCGGCAGCGTCGGCGACCAGGCGTTCCAGCGGGTCCGCGGCGATCCCGGTGACCGCCTCGGGCTCCTCGGCGGGGGCGGCGGCCTGGGGCATCGGGGGCAGCGGGGGCAGTTCCGCGGCCGGGCGGGCGTAGGCCTCGGCGGCGGGGGTGCCGCGCAGCGCAGGGCCCGCGGTGTCCCGCGCCCCGTCGGCGTCCTCGGACTCCGGCGGCTCCTCGTCCGCGTCGTCGGACCCGTCCATCGACATCATGGCCCGCAGCATCAAGGCCGACCCCAGCTCGTGCGCGGCCTCCTCGGCGTCTCGCCCTCGCACGAACAGAAGCAGCGCCGCTTCCTCGTCCAGCAGCCACGAGAACTGGTGGGCCAGCGCCACCGCGTGCGCGCACGGATGGTCGGGCTCGTCGCAGTCGCAGTCCGGCTCCATGTCCCCGTAGCCGGGCAGCAGGCCCAGCCGGGCGTCCTCGGCCGCCTCCAGCAGGTCGGGCGGGAGTTCACCCGCGAGGACCGCCTCGGCCTCGGCGGGCCGGTCCGCGGTCTTCTCCCACAGGGCGTCCCAGTCCTCGTCCCCGAACACCCGCAGGGTCAGCTCCGCGCTGTACGGGCCGTCCTCGCCCCCGTGGACCTGCGCGGCGATCCGGCCGGGGCTGACGGTGAGCGGCCCGATCCGGCCCGAACGGGCCAGGGCACGGCCCCGCTTGAGCGGGTCCTCCTCGGGCCAGAGGTCCTCCACGGCCTGCCCGAACTGTCCGCCCCACCAGGACTTGCCGCGTGCCCGGCCGCCCTTGCGCGCGGCGAAGGCGGGGAACCCCCGTGCGCTGTCGTGTCCTTCGGCCATCACGTGCTCCTCAGCTCGACCAGGTTCGCCAGCTCGTCGTTGCCGAGCGTGCTCAGCGCCTGCTCGCCCGAGCCGAGCACGGCGTCGGCGAGCTCCTGCTTGGACGCCAGCATCTCGGCGATCCGGTCCTCGATGGTGCCCTCGGCGATGATCCGGTGCACCTGCACCGGGCGGGTCTGCCCGATCCGGTGGGCCCGGTCGGTGGCCTGCGCCTCGACGGCCGGGTTCCACCAGCGGTCGAAGTGCACCACGTGGTCGGCGCGGGTCAGGTTGAGTCCGGTGCCCGCCGCCTTGAGCGAGAGCAGGAAGACCGGCACCTCGCCGTCCTGGAAGCGGCTGACCATCTCCTCGCGCTTGGGCACGGGCGTGCCGCCGTGCAGCAGCTGGGCCGGTACGCCCCGCTCGCGCAGGTGCGCCTCCAGCAGCCGGGCCATGGCGACGTACTGGGTGAAGACGAGGACGGCCCCGTCCTCCGCCGTGATGGTGTCGAGCAGTTCGTCGAGCAGCTCCAGCTTCCCGGAGCGGCCGGTCAGCCGGACCGCGCCGGCCTCCTTGCCGACGCCTTCCTTCAAGAACTGGGCCGGGTGGTTGCAGATCTGCTTGAGCCCGGTGAGCAGCTTGAGGACCAGGCCGGAGCGGGCGATGCCCTCCGTGGCGCGGATCTCGGCCATGACCTCGCGCACGAGCTTCTCGTACAGGGCGCTCTGCTCGGCGGTCAGGGCGACCGGGCGGTCGGTCTCCATCTTGGGCGGCAGTTCGGGGGCGACGCCCGGGTCGGACTTGCGGCGGCGCAGCAGGAAGGGCCGTACGAGGCCGGCGAGCCGGGCGGCGGTGTCCGTTCCTTCGGCGGACCCGACGGCTCCGGTGCGCTCGGCCTCGATCGGGGCCATCCAGCGGCGGCGGAAGTGCCCGTAGCCGCCCAGGAGCCCGGGGGTGGTCCAGTCGAGGACGGCCCACAGCTCGGAGAGGCTGTTCTCGACGGGGGTGCCGGTCAGCGCGACCTTGGCACCGGCCGGGATCAGGCGCAGGGCGCGGGCGGTGGCGGACGCCGGGTTCTTGACGTGCTGGGCCTCGTCGGCGACGGCCATGCCCCAGTGGTGGGCGGCGAGCCGGTCGGCGTCCAGGCGCATCGTGCCGTAGGTGGTGAGGACGAATCCGTGCTCGGCGCCCTCCAGGGTGCGCCCGGGCCCGTGGAAGCGGCGTACGGGGGTGCCGGGCGCGAACCGGCCCACCTCGCGCTCCCAGTTGCCCAGCAGCGAGGCCGGGCAGACCACCAGGGTGGGTCCCTGGCTGCGCGGGTCCTCCTGGCGCAGCAGGTGGAGCGAGATGAGCTGGACGGTCTTGCCCAGGCCCATGTCATCGGCGAGGCAGCCGCCGAGGCCGAGCGAGGTCATCCGGTCCAGCCAGCGCAGTCCGCGCAGCTGGTAGTCGCGCAGGGTGGCGGCCAGGGCGGCGGGCGCGGCGGTCTGTTCGTCGCCGCCGTCGGGTTCGGCGAGGCGGACGCGCAGGGCCACCAGCCAGGGGCCGGGGACGACGGGGACCCGTTCGCCGGCGATCTCGGTGAAGCCGCCGAGGGCGACCGAGAGCGCCTCGATGGCGGTGAGCGGCTTCAGTTCGCGGGTACGGGCCTTGCGGGCGAGTTCGGCCGGTACGAAGACCCAGCGGTCGCGCAGCCGCAGCACGGGGCGGCCCTCGTCCGCGATGCGGGCGGTCTCCGCCTCGGTGAGGGGTTCGCCGTCCAGGCATAGCTGCCAGCGCAGGTCGACGGTGCCGTCGCCCATGAACGCGCGCAGGTCGGCCGGGGGTTCGCGGTCGGCGCCGACCAGCGCGTGGGCGCCGAGGCCCCGGGCGGCGTCGGCCGGCCAGTGGACGTCGACGCCGTGGGCGCGCAGCCGGGCTCCGGCGTCGCCGAGCAGCGCGGTGGTCTCGCGGTCGTCGAGGACGATCTCACGGGGCACCGGGAGCAGCCGCCGCAGGGGCTCCCACACGTCGGCGGCGCGGCGTACGGCGAGGATCGTGTCGGCCTGGGCGCGGGGCCCCAGTGCGTGCGGGGCGCCGTCGAAGAGTTCGGCGGCGGCCAGGGCCACGGTGGGGTCGGAGAGGCTCGCCACCCGCGGTTCGATCCGTACGAGCGGCTCCGCGGCCCCGTCGCCGACGACGACGCTGAGGGAGACCCGGACGCCGGAGTCGACGCCGAGGGAGATCTCCTCGGCCCAGGCGCGCAGTTGGGGCACGTGCTGGGGGGCGGTGGCGGCGAACGCGGCGCGGCCGGTGGCGGCCTCGGCGGCCGGGGTGCGCGGCAGCACGTCGGCGACGGCGTCCAGGAAGGCGCGCAGTACGGTGCCGGCCTCGGGCAGCAGCCCGGAGCCGGCGGCCACGGGCAGTGCCAGCGCTTCGGGGGGCGCGGCGGCGGCCAGTTCGCGCAGTCGCGTCACGTCCTCGGGGTCATAGGGGCCGGTCCGCCAGGCGTCGTAGCCGCCGGGGGAGACGCCCGGCAGCAGGCGTTCGCGGGCGGCGAGGTGCAGGGCGAGGGCGAGGGCCCCGCCCCAGAAGGCGGCGGCCGGGTGGACGGGCTCGGCCGGGATCCGGCCCCTTCGCCGTTCCTCGTGGGCCCGGCGGGCGTGGGCCAGTACGGGCAGCACGTCGGCCAGGGCGAGGCGGAGTACCGGCAGGGTGCGCGGTCCGTCGGCGGTGAGCAGGCCGGCCTCGCCGGGCCGGCCCCCGGGCACCTCGGGCGGTGGGGATCCGTCCGGGTTCCACAGGAGGATCTCCCCGGTCCTGGCCGGGTCCCCCGGTTCGAACACGGCCGCGCACCGCGCCAGGAGTCCGGCCTGCTCACGCGCAATCCACACCATGCGTCCGTTTCCTCGGTCGTTCCGGTCTGCTGCCCCTGCCGGTGATCAGGTTGTCAGATTCCTGAACCGGCGTACGGAGAGCGGGAAGAAGACGGCGCACAGGACCACCGGCCACACCACGGCCATCAGCAGGGAGTGCTGGGCGATCCAGGAGTCCCCGCCCCAGCCGGGGTTGCCGAACAGCTCGCGCGTGGCGAGCACGGTCGAGGACAGCGGGTTCCACTCGGCGATCGTGCCGAGCCAGCCCGGCATCGTGGAGGGGGCGACGAAGGCGCTGGTGAGGAAGCCGATGGGGAACTCCAGGGTCTGCACCATGGTGATGCCCTCGGGTCCGCTCATCAGCAGGCCGAGATAGACGCCGGCCCACACGAGCGCGAAGCGCAGGAGCAGCAGCAGGCCGACGGCCAGGGTGGTGTCGCCGAGGCTGCCGTGGGCCTGCCAGCCCATCAGCAGGCCGACGCCCATCAGCACGGCCAGCGCGAGCACCGAACTGATCATGTCGGTGACGGCGCGTCCGACGACCACCGCGGAGGGGGACATCGGCAGGGTGCGGAAGCGGGAGGTGATGCCGCGGTTCTTGTCGGCGGCGACGGCGGTGACCGTCTCGCCCATGCCGAAGACCATCGTCATCACGAACATGCCGGGGACGAGGAACTCCTTGTAGTCCCCGCCGCCGGGTACCTGCATCGCGCCACCGAAGAAGTAGCCGAACATCAGGACCATCAGGATGGGGAAGGTCAGCGCGCCGACCAGGGTGCCCGGTTCGCGCACCCAGTGCGTCATCCCGCGCAGGGTGACGGTCCAGCCGTCGGCCGCGGCCCAGCGCAGCCGCGAGAGCGGGCCGCGCGGGATGGCCGGCATCTGGGGGAGCTGGAGCGGGGTGGTGGCGCTCATGCGGCGACTGCCTTTCGGCCGGGTTCGGCGTCGGCGGCCGCTTCGGCGGCCGGGGTGGCCGTACGGCCGGTGAGGTGCAGGAACACCTCGTCCAGGGTGGGGCGGCGCAGTGCGATGTCCTCCGCCTCGATACCCGCGTGGTCCAGGGCGCGTACGGTCTCGCCCAGGGCGCTGGTGCGCTCGGCGACGCGGACGCTGACCCGCCGGGTGTCGGGGTCGGTGTCGGGGGTGCCCTCGGCGATCCTGGCGAGCGCGCCCGCGGCGGCCGGCAGGTCCTCGGCGCGGCGCACCACGACGTCGATCCGGTCGCCGCCGACCTGGCTCTTGAGCTGGTCGGGTGTTCCCTTGGCGATGACCGTGCCGCTGTCGATGACGGAGATGCCGTGGGAGAGCTGGTCGGCCTCCTCCAGGTACTGCGTGGTCAGCAGGACCGAGGTGCCGCCGCCGACGAGGTCGCGTACGGCTTCCCAGACCTCGTTGCGGCTGCGCGGGTCAAGGCCGGTGGTGGGCTCGTCGAGGAAGAGGACCGGCGGGGCGAGCACCATGCTGGCCGCGAGGTCGAGGCGGCGGCGCATGCCGCCGGAGAAGTTCTTGACCGGCTTGCTGCCGGTGTCGTGGAGCCGGAAGCGCTCCAGCAGCTCGTCGGCGCGGCGGCGGGCGCCCCGCGGCGAGAGGTGGTGCAGGCGGCCGAACATCACCAGGTTCTGGCGGCCGCTGAGCACCTCGTCGACGGCGGCGTACTGGCCGACCATGCCGATGGAGGAGCGGACCTCGGCGGACTGGGAGACCACGTCGAAGCCCGCCACCCGTGCGTGTCCCTCGTCGGGCCGGATGAGGGTGGAGAGGATGCCGACGGAGGTGGTCTTGCCGGCGCCGTTGGGGCCGAGGAGGCCGTGCACCGTGCCCTGTTCGACGGTGAGGTCGAATCCGTCGAGCACGTACCTCTTGCCGTACCGTTTGCGCAGCCCTTCAGCGATCACTGCCGGCCTGGTCGAGTCCACGTCAGCTTCCTTCTGTGGTGCGTGCGGGAGTCGGACGGCAGGTCCGCCCGCTGGCGATCCTGACAGCCGCTCCCGCAGCGCTCCTCGAGCCGTGGTGGAGGCGCCGGTCAGCGCGCGACGCGCTCCAGCATCGGGGTGTACAGGTTGGGGTCGCTGCTGCCCAGGGCGCGCAGGGCGGCGCGGTGCGCGGCGAACTCCGGCTGCCCCAGGGCCCGGCGGAAGGACTCCTCGTCGGTCCAGTCCGCCACGTTGACGTACAGGTCCGGGTCGTTGATGTGGTGCAGCAGCCGGTGGCGGATGAAGCCCGGCTGGGAGGCGAAGAACGCGGAGGTCCGGTCGAAGGCCTCCTCGAACTCATCGCGGGGGCCCGTGACCTCGAAGCGGTTGATGAAAGTGATCACGCCGTTTCTCCCTCTCCTCAGGCGGGGCTGATGCCCAGCTCGTGGCCGAAGACTCCGCGCGGGTCCCAGGCCGCCTTCACCCGCTGCAGGCGCGGGTAGTTGTCCTTGTAGTAGAGGCGCTGCCAGGGCACGCCCGAGGTGTTCCAGGCCGGATCGGCCATGTCGACGTCGGGGTAGTTGATGTAGCAGCCGTCGGCGCCGCGGCCGGGGACCGGGACCCCGCCGGTGGTGGCGAACACGTCCCGGTAGGCGCGGCGCAGCCAGCCGATGTTCTCGGCGTCGCCGGCCGCGTCCTGCCAGGTGTTCATGAAGATCACGTTGAGGACGGCGTCGCGGTGCGCGGTGGCGGTGGCCGAGGCGTGGGGGGTGTTGACCCGGCCGCCGTAGGACTGGAGCGAGACGGACGCCGACTCGTAGCTGTGGTCGGTGTTGTTGAGGTGGGTGTACAGCGCGTCGCTCTGGGCGTCGGTCCAGGCCCGCCGCAGGTACGCCGACTTGATCTTCTGGCGGCCCTTGTCGGTGTCCTGGGACTCGCCCAGCGCCACGGTGGCGTTCAGCCAGGTGTCACGGGTGATGCCCATGTCGTACGGGGTCACGGGGACGCCCTCGGTGAGCGCGGCGGTGTAGTCGGCGAGCAGCTTCTCGGCGTCGGGGCGGGTGCCGTCCATGTGGGCGAAGCTGATGGCGCTCTGGCCCGGGTCGTTCTCCTTGAGCTTGCCGAACAGTACGAGGCCGCCGTAGAGGCCCGCGTAGGGGGAGTCGGCGAAGCTGTTGCGCTCGTGCCACTGGCCGTGGTTGCGCACCAGGCGGCGGAAGGCGGCCTTGTCCATGCCCTCGCGGGGGAAGAGGACGGCGCTGGTCAGGATCGTGGCGGGCGGGCGGGGCAGTAGCCGGCCCGGGTCGGTGCCGGTGGCGCCGGGGGTGCGGAACCAGTAGCGGGTGACGACGCCGAAGTTGCCGCCGCCGCCTCCGGTGTGGGCCCACCACAGCTCGCGGTTCGGGTCGTCCGGCTCGCGGGTGGCGACGACCGCGCGGGCGCGGCCGGCCCGGTCGGCGACGACGACCTCGACGGCGTACAGGTGGTCGGCGGCGAGGCCGAACCGGCGCGAGAGGGCGCCGTACCCGCCGCCGGTGATGTGGCCGCCGAGGCCCACGGTGGCGCTGGCGCCGCCGGGCAGGGTGACGCCCCAGCCGTAGTACAGCGTCTTGTAGACGTCCATCAGGCGCGCGCCGGCCTCGACCATGAAGGCGCGCTTGTCCTCGTCGTAGCGGACCGCGTTCATCTGGCCGAGGTCGACGACCAGGCGGACTGCCGTGTCTCCGACGAAGTTCTCGTAGCAGTGGCCGCCACTGCGCACGGCGACGCGGCGGCCCGACCGCGCGGCCTCGCCGACGGCCTGGACGACCTGCTCGGTGGTGGTCGCGAGGCGGAACGCGGCGGGCCGGGCGGTGAAACGCTTGTTGCTGCCGCGCGTGGCCAGGTCCTCGTAGCGGGGGTCGGCGGGGGTGATGTCCGCGGTGGCGTCCGCACCGCCGGTACCCGTCGCGGTACCCGCACCGGTACCCGAGGGCCGCCTCGGGGCGGCGGCCAGGGCGGGCGTGACGCCCGCCGCGGCGAGGCCGGCGACGCCTACCGTGATCGAACCGGCGACAAAGCGCCGACGGCTTGGAGCGGTCATGATGCTTCCTTTTCGGTGCGGACCCGGTGGCGGGACAGGGCGCGGAACAGGGCGCGGGGCAGGGCCTGGGGAAGGGTCTGGGGAAGGGCCTGGGCGTGCGGCGGGGTCGGGCAGGGAGGAAGTGGGGGCTCAGGCGCTGACGTGCGCGGAAAGCACCCGGTTGACGAGCTCGAGGTACTTGCGGGGGGTCTCGGCCTCGTCGATGGCCTCCTCGTCGAGCGTGATCTCGTACTCGCGCTCGATGCGCCCGGTGGTCTGCAGGAGCGCCAGCGAGTCGTAGCCGAGGTCGAGGAAGAGGGTGTCGAGGACGTTGTCGCCGCCCATGTCCACGCCCTCGTCCGCACCGGCGCACTCGCGCAGCAGGCGGGTCAGGTCGGTCAGTTCAAGGTGCCGCATGGGGATCTCCTCTTGGCGGTTCGGGTTCGGGCGTAGCGGGGTGCGACGTGCGCCGCGTCAGACGGCGCGGACCACGGCGGCGGCGTTGAAGCCGCCCCGGCCGCGGGCCAGCACCAGGGCGGTGCGCAGGGCGGTACCGGTCCGCGGGGCACCGGTGACCAGGTCGAGCGGGCAGTCGTCGGCGGGCCGCACGGTGCCGGTGGTCGGCGGGACCACCTGGTCGCGCAGGGTGAACAGGGCGGCCGCGAGGTCGAGGGAGGCCCCGCCCGAGAGCAGCCGTCCGGTCATCGACTTGGGGGCGGTCACCGGGACCCCGCGCGGGCCGAACAGGGCGGTGATCGCCTCGGCCTCGGCGCGGTCGGCCGCGCGTTCGCCCGCGGCGTCGGCGAAGACGACGTCGACGTCGGCGGCGTCCAGGCCGGCGTCGGCGAGCGCGAGGCGGGCCGCGTCGGCGAGCCGGGGCGTGTCCGGGCCGTCGAAGGTGGCCGCGTATCCGGCGAAGGAGCCGTAGGTACGGGCGCCGCGGGCGCGGGCCGCTTCGGCGTCCTCCAGGACGAGCAGGGCGCCGCCCTCGCCGACGATGTGGCCCGAGGCCTCGGCGTCGAAGGGCAGATAGGCGCGGGCCGGGTCCTGGACCTGGCTCATCCGGCCCTCGGCCAGGTGCGCGGCCCAGCCCCACGGGCAGATCGAGGCGTCGACGGCGCCGGTCACCATCAGGGAGGCGCCCTTGCGGAGCTGGCGCCGGGCCTGGGCGACGGCGTCCAGGCCGCCCGCGCCCTCGGTGACGATGACGCCGCTGGGGCCGCGCAGCCCGTGCCGGATGGAGATCTGGCCGGAGTTGACGGCGTAGAACCAGGCGAAGGACTGGTACGCGCTGACGTGCTGGCCGCCCTTGCTCCACAGGGCTTCCAGCTCGCGCTGGCCGAACTCGAAGCCGCCCGCGGAGGAGGCGGTGACCACGCCCGCGGCGTATTGCGGCAGCTGGGCGGGGTCGGCGCCCGCGTCGTCGAGGGCCTCCTTGGCGGCGGCGAGCGAGAGCCGGGTGACGCGGTCGGTCTGCGGCAGCAGCCGGCTGGGGACGTGGTCCTCGTCGACGAAGCCCGGGATCTCGCCGGCGAGGCGTACAGGGTAGCCGCTCGCGTCGAACCGGGTCAGCGGCCGGATGCCGCTCTCGCCGCGCAGGACCGCATCCCACCAGGCCTCGGCGCCCAGCCCGTTGGGGGCGGTGACGCCGATGCCGGTGAAGACGGCGGTGGCGGTCCGCGCCGGAGCAACGGACGGGTCGAGCGTGGGCGCGGTCATGCTGTTTCCTTCAGGCTCGGGCGGTTGAGGACCATGGCGCTCTGGAAGCCGCCGAAGCCGCTGCCGACGCTGACGACGGCGTCGGTGCGCTGCTCGCGGGCGGTGAGCGGGGTGTAGTCCAGGTCGCAGTCCGGGTCCGCCTCGTGCAGGTTGGCGGTGGGCGGCACGGTGTTGTGCGCGATGGCCAGGGCGCTGGCGGCCACCTCCAGGGCGCCGATGGCGCCGAGCGAGTGCCCGATCATCGACTTGATGGAGCTGACGGGCACCTCGTAGGCGCGCTGTCCCAGACTGCGCTTGAAGGCCGCGGTCTCGTGCTTGTCGTTCTGCTTGGTGCCCGAGCCGTGGGCGTTGACGTAGTCGATGGCGGAGGCGTCCAGGCGGGCCTCGGCGAGCGCGGCGGTGATGGCCTCGGCCATCTCCGCGCCGTCGGAACGCAGTCCCGTCATGTGGTACGCGTTGCTGCGGTTGGCGAAACCGGAGATCTCGGCGTAGATCCGGGCGCCGCGGCGGCGTGCCCGCTCCAGCTCCTCGACCACCAGCACGGCGGAGCCCTCGCCGAGGACGAACCCGTTGCGGGTGCGGTCGAAGGGGCGCGAGGCGGTCGCCGGGTCGTCGTTGCGGGTGGAGGTGGCGCGGATCGCGTCGAAGCAGGCCACGGTGATCGGCGAGATGGGCGCCTCGGTGGCGCCGGTGACCATCACGTCGGCGGTGCCCTCGCGGATCAGCTCGACGGCGTGGCCGATGGAGTCGAGTCCGGAGGTGCAGCCGGTGGAGACGAGGGAGACCGGTCCCTGCACGCCGCTGTCCCGGGCCACTTCGGCGGCCAGGGAGCTGGGGGTGAAGTAGTCGTACAGGTGCGAGACAGCCCGGGTGTGGTCCACGTTCCAGAGCCGGCCCAGCTCGCTGACGGCCGCGTACTCGTTGTCGAGTCCGATGGTGCAGCCGACGGCGCTGCCGAGGCTGACACCGGTGCGCAGCGGGTCCAGCCCGTCGGCGACGCCGCTGTCGGCGATCGCCTCGCGGGCGCTGGTCAGTGCGAACAGGGCGGCGCGGTCCAGGCGTGCGGCCTCCTGCGCGTCGAACCCGTGGGCGGCCGGGTGGAAATCGGCCTCGGCGGCGATGCGGGAACGGAAGGAGGACGCGTCGAACAGGGTGATGGCCCGGGTGGCCGTACGGCCGGCCGTGAGCAGCTCCCAGAACTCCTTGGTGCCCACTCCTCCCGGGGCGACGACCCCTATACCGGTGATGACTACCCGTCTCATCGACTGTCCCCCACTGTTTTTCCGCCAGGCCTGGGGCCGGGCGGGCTCGCACCGCAGAACGGCTTCAGTGCTGCGAGCCTCCCCCCTCGGTCTGGAGCACGGCTAGAAGATCCGTGCAAGGCGGCAATCAGCCACCCCAGCGCACCAGCGCGGTCCCCACGCTCATGCCGCCGCCGAATCCGGCGAGCAGCACGAGGTCCCCGTCGGCCGGTCCGCCCTCCCCGCGCACGGCGTGGTCCAGCGCCAGCGGGATGGAGGCCGCGCCGGTGTTGCCGTGGAACTCCACGGGCAGGTGGACGGTCGCCCGGGTCAGGCCGAGCGATCCCGCCAGGGAGCGGAGCATCTCGCCGTTGGCCTGGTGCGGGACGAAGTGGGCCACTTCCCCGGGCCCGACCCCGAACGCGCGAAGGGTCTCCTCGACCGCACCGGGCAGTTCCCGTACGACGAAGTCCCGTACGTCGCGCCCCCGCATCGCGAAGTAGTGCTCGCCGCGGGCCACCGTCTTCAGGGCGGCCGGCTTGCGGCTGCCGCCGGCGCCGACCCCGATCAGCCCGTGCAGGCTGCCGTCGGTGCGCAGGCCGGTACCGAGCAGCCCGTACCTCTCGCGCACCGGGCCGAGGACGACGGCGCCCGCGCCGTCGCCGAACAGGGGGGCGGTCCGGCGGTCGGCGGGGTCGACGATGCGGGAGTAGACGTCGGTTCCGACGACCAGCACGGGGCGGCGCCGACCGTCCGCCTCGGGGGCGGCGAGGAGCCGGGCGCCGGTGTGCAGGGCCACGGCGAAGCCGCTGCACACGGCGTTCACGTCGAAGGCGGCCGACCGGTGGGCGCCGAGGCGGTGCTGCACCAGGGCGGCGGTGGCCGGCTGGGTGTGGTCGGGCGTCGAGGTGGCAACCACGATCCAGGCGAGGTCCTCCGGGTCGGTGCCGGAGTCCTCCAGTGCCCGCAGGGCGGCCTCGGCGGCCAGGTCGGAGGCGGCCTCGTGCGGGGCCGCGTACCGCCGTTCCCTGATCCCCGTCTTGCGCTCGATCCACGCCGGGGTCACGCCGACCCGGGCGGCGATCGTCTCGTTGGGCACGATCCGCTCGGGCAGGTACGAGCCCGTGCCGAGGATGCCGACAGATCCCAGTGCGGGCGAGTGGACGCTCACGCGGCCACGACCGAGAGCCGCGCCAGGGCGTCGGTCACGGCGGCCGCCACCTCCTCGAGGCGGTCGCTCAGGAAGAAGTGGCCGCCGGGCAGCACCCACAGCTCGAACCCGGCGTCGGTGTGGGTGCGCCACGCCTCCACCGCGCCGACCCGGGCCATGTGGTCGTCGTCGCCGGTGAGGGCGGTGATCGGGGTGCGCAGCGGCGGCCCGGGCCGGAAGCGGTACTCGCGCACCGCCCGGTAGTCGGTGCGCAGGGGCGGCAGCAGCATCCGCCGAACCTCCGGGTCGTCGAGCAGTCCGTCGTCCGTCGCGTTCAAGGCACGCAGTTCCTCGACGACTTCCTCGTCGGTACGGGGGAACCAGGCCTCGTAGCTGTCCTGGCAGGGGGCCGGGCGGCCGGAGACGAACAGGTGGGCCGGGCCCTGCCCGGCCGCCTCCGTCCTGCGGGCCACCTCGAAGGCCAGCATCGCCCCCATGCTGTGCCCGAACAGGGCGTACGGGCGGCCGTCGTCGAGCTGCAGCAGCTCGGCGGTGACCCGGTCGGCGAGCCGCTCCAGGGAGGTCTCGCCCGGTTCGGAGCGGCGGTCCTGGCGGCCCGGGTACTGGACGCCGTGCACGTCCACGGCGGGCGAGAGCACCGAGGCCAGGGGGTGGAAGTAGCTTGCGGACCCGCCCGCGTGCGGCAGGGCGAACAGCCGGACGGGTGCCTGCGGGGCGGGCCGGTAGTTCCTGAACCAGGGACTTCCGTCGGTCGTTCGCGTCATCGGATCTCCTCATTCCCGGACAGAGCTCAATACCCAGCCTGTGGGTGCGGCCGCCCGGTACGGATCCCCTGGGACCCCCCTGGCCCCGGCGCCGCCCGGGCCTAGGGGAACGTCTGGGGTGCCGGGGCCAGGGGGCCCGTTCCTACGTTTGGCTGAGGCGCTCCTCGACTTCAAGGGACATCACGTGGACGAGATCATCAGTGCTCTGCTCTCCGAGGAAGCCGCCCCGGGTGACTTCCAAAACCTCCGGCTGCCGGAGAGCTACCGCGGCAATGTGGTCCGCAAGGAAGACACCGGCATGTTCGAAGGCATGGCGACGGCGGACAAGGACCCCCGCAAGTCCCTGCACCTCCAGGACGTGCCGACCCCCGAACCGGGGCCGGGCGAGGCACTGGTCGCGGTCATGGCGAGCGCCGTCAACTACAACACCGTGTGGTCGTCGATCTTCGAGCCGCTGCCGACCTTCGGGTTCCTGGAGCGCTACGGCCGGCTCAGCGAACTGACCAGGCGTCACGACCTCCCGTACCACGTGCTGGGCTCCGACCTGTGCGGCGTGGTGCTGCGCACCGGCCCCGGCGTGAACCGCTGGCAGCCCGGCGACCGGGTGGTGGCCCACTGCCTGTCCGTGGAGCTGGAGTCCGCCGAGGGCCACAACGACACGATGCTCGACCCCGAGCAGCGCATCTGGGGCTTCGAGACCAACTTCGGCGGCCTGGCAGAGCTCGCGCTCGTGAAGTCCAACCAGCTGATGCCCAAGCCCGAGCACCTGACGTGGGAGGAGGCCGCCTCTCCCGGTCTGGTCAACTCCACCGCCTACCGCCAGCTGGTCTCCCGCAACGGCGCCGGCATGAAGCAGGGCGACAACGTCCTGATCTGGGGCGCCAGCGGCGGACTCGGCTCCTACGCCACCCAGCTGGCCTTGGCGGGCGGCGCCAACCCGGTGTGCGTGGTGTCCAGTCCGCAGAAGGCCGAGATCTGCCGCAGGATGGGCGCGACCGCGATCATCGACCGCAGCGCCGAGGGCTACAGGTTCTGGAAGGACGAGGAAACCCAGGACCCGCGGGAGTGGAAGCGCTTCGGCAAGCGCATCCGCGAGCTGACCGGCGGCGAGGACGTGGACATCGTCTTCGAGCACCCGGGCCGCGAGACGTTCGGCGCCTCGGTGTACGTGGCCCGCAAGGGCGGCACGGTCGTCACCTGCGCCTCGACCTCGGGGTACCGGCACGAGTTCGACAACCGCTACCTGTGGATGTCGCTGAAGAGGATCGTCGGCTCGCACTTCGCGAACTACCGCGAGGCGTGGGAGGCCAACCGGCTGGTCGCCAAGGGCAAGATCCACCCGACCCTGTCGAAGGTCCACACCCTGGAGGAGACCGGCCAGGCCGCGTACGAGGTCCACCAGAACCTCCACCACGGCAAGGTCGGCGTCCTCGCGCTGGCCCCGGGGGAAGGCCTGGGCGTACGGAACCACGAGCTGCGCGCCACGCACCTCGAGGCCATCAACCGCTTCCGGACCGACGCCAGTGCTGACACCGCGGAGGCCGGCCAGTGACCGCGGAGCGCAAGCCGGTCACCGGGATCGTCGGACTGGGCACGGTCGGCGAGGCGTTGCTGCGCCTGGCCCACGAGGCCGGGCACGAGGTCATCGCGGTCGACACGGCCCTGGATGCGCTGGACCGTACGGCCCGGCGGCTCAAGGCCGCCGACGCCGCGCGGACGGACGAGGCCGACGGGCCCGCCCGGCCCGCCGTCACCCTGACCACGGACCCGGCCGCCCTCGCCCGGGCGGAGCTGGTGATCGAGGCCGTACCGGAGGACGAGGCCGTCAAGAAGGCCGTGCTGTGCGACATCGTCGCCCGGTGCGCGCCCGGCGTGCCCGTACTGACCACCGCCACGACGCTGTCCGTGCCCCGGCTGGCCATCGCCTCGGGCAGCCCGGGATCGGTCGCGGGCCTGCGGTTCTTCACTCCGCCCTCCTCCGGTGGGCCCGTCCGCCCCGTCCACTCCCCGCTGGCCTCGGCCACCACCGCGGCGGCGCTCGACGCCCTCGTGGCGGAGCTCGGCCTGCGGCCCGTCCCCGTCACCGTCCCGTCGGCGGCGGACGCCGACGACCTGGTGCTGGCCTACCTCAACCGGGCCGCGATCCTGTGCGACGAGGGCTACGCGAGCGCCCGGGACATCGACACCGCGATGCGGCTGGGCTGCGGTCTTCCGCTGGGCCCGCTGGAAACGCTCGACCTCATGGGCATCGACTCGGTCCACGCGGCGCTCCTCGCCCGCTGGCGGCGCACCGGGGACTGCGCGTTCGAACCGTCGCCGCTGCTCAGCCGGATGGTCACGGCCGGCCGCCTGGGCCGCAAGAGCGGCGAGGGCTTCGCCGCGTACGACGAACTGGGCGCCGTGGTGACGCCGCCGGCCGGCGGCGCGAGCGCGGGCACGGCCCGGCCGGTCACCCGCGTCGGCGTGGTCGGCTCGGGCGCCATGGCCCGCGGCATCGCCGAGGTCATGGCGGTCGGCGGCCGGCACACGGTGCTCGTGGCGCGCGGTGCGGAACAGGCCGCGCGGGCCCTGGAAGCGGTCGGCGATTCGCTGACCCGCCGGGTGCGCCGGGGCCGGATCACTCCTGCGGAGCGGGAGGCGGCGCTCGGCCGGCTGGAGACGTCCCACGACCTGGCGGCGCTCGGCGACCGCGACCTGGTCGTGGAGGCCATCGTCGAAGAACTCGACGCGAAGCGGGTGCTGTTCGGGCGCCTCGGTGAGATCTGCGCACCGGGCACGGTCCTGGCCACCACCACCTCGAGCCTGTCCGTCACCGCCTGCGCCGAGGCGTCGGGCCGCCCGGCCGACGTGATCGGCCTGCACTTCTTCAACCCGGCCCCGGTGATGCGGCTGGTGGAGCTGGCGCACACGCCGGCCGCGCATGCGGACGCCCTGGCGACCGCCCGCGCGCTCTGCCGTGACCTGGGCAAGACGGCCGTGGAGTGCCCGGACCGGACCGGGTTCATCGTCAACCGGCTGCTGTTCCCGTACCTCGGTGACGCGCTGGACCTGCTGGAGCGTGCCGACACGGACATCGCCGCGACGGACGCGGCCGTCGAGCAGGGGTACGGCTACCCGATGGGGCCGTTCGCCCTGCTGGACACGATCGGGCTGGACGTCTCGCTCGCCATCCAGGAACGGCTCTTCGAGAGCTTCGAGATGCCGGAGCTGGCCCCCTCCCCGGCCCTGGCCGAACTGGTCGCGGCGGGCGCTCTGGGACGCAAGAACCAACGGGGCTTCCGCAACGTGGAGCGCCGGAGCTGAGGCACCGGCAAGACGCCCCTACGCCTACGACGGCGCACCCCGGGCCGGGCGGCCCGGGCCGAGCAGCTCGGCGAGGTCGGTTCGTGAACGGACGCGCAGTTTGCGGTAGACCTTCGTCAGGTGCTGCTCGACCGTGCTCGCGGTCACGAACAGCCGGGCGGCGATGACCTGGTTGGTGCAGCCCTGTGCGGCCAGTACCGCCACCCGTCGCTCCGCCCGGCTCAGCCGGGCGGCGGGGTCCTGGTGCCGGGCCGCCGGGGTGCTCCAGTCGAGGGCCTCGCACGGTTCGACGGCCCAGCGGGCCATCAGGTCCCGGCAGGCGTGCAGATCGCCGAGGGCGGCCACCGGCTGCTCCGCGGCGAGCCGGAACCGGCCTCGGGCGAGCAGGTAGTGGGGAGCTGCGCGGGTGCGGAACATCGCCTCCGGGACGGGGATGCGCAGCAGCCGGGCCGCCTCCTCGTGGTCGCCGAGCCCGGTCGCGGCCACTACGGCCGCGGCCAGCGGCATCCCGACGGCGATCCCCCAGGCCTCCGGCGCCAGCAGGCCCAGTGCCCGCTCCGCCTCGCCGGCCGCCTCCGCGTACCGGCCCAGCCGGCCGTGCACCAGGGCGGCGGCCGCCGCGGTCACCGCCCGGCGGGCGGGGGTGTCCAGGGCTCCCCGTGTGGTCCGCGTCTCGCGCAGCAGGGCGTGCCAGTGCTCGGCCCGGTCGCTCTCGCCCACGTACAGCAGGGCGCACAGGGCCGCCGCCACGCCGGGAGCCGGGTGCTGGCGCGATACGAGGACCTCCGCGGCCCGTTCCACGGCGGCCGTACGGCCGGTTTCGGCGGCGGGCCCGTCCGCCGGGCCCAGTTCCGGGTAGACGTACGCCGCCCCGGCCCTCAGCTCCCGCGCCCGCTCCCCCGTACCAAGGGTGTCGAGCGCGCGGGCCGCGGCCTCCGGGCGGCCGTGCCACAGCAGCAGCCCGAGCGGGCCCGCGGCCCGGTCGGCCTCGAACCTCCCCGCCTCCAGGGCCTGTTCGAGGGCATGGAGATGGCGGATCACGGCGGCGGGGTCGCTCTCCCATTCGGCGCCGGCCAGTGCGTCGAGCAGGGCTGCCCGGCGGACCGGGTCGGGGCAGCGGCGATGCGCGGCGTCGAGGAATCCCGCGGCCGCCTTGGGCCGGGCGGCCCGCAGGGCCTGCTCGGCCGCCTCGGCCAGTACGTCGACAGCCCACGGCTGCGCGGACGCGGGACCCGGCCCGTCGGCGGCGACCAGGTGCCGGGCGACGGTCTCGGCTCCGGCGCCGTCGGCGCGCAGCAGCTCGACGGCCCCGGTGTGCAGCCGGGCGCTCTCGCGGGGCGGGAGTTCCTCCAGTACGGCGGCCCGCGCCGCCTCGTGGCGGAACCGTCCCGACTCCAGCAGCCCGGTGTCGGTGAGGACGTCCATCAGCGGCCCCACGGCCCGTTCGTGGACGCCGAGCAGCCGGGCGAGCGTGGTGAGGGTGGCGGAGCGGCCGAGTACGGCGAGCGCCCGGGCCGTGTCCCGGGTTCCGCCGGGGCGCAGGCAGCCGGTGACGGCCCGTTTGAAGGCGGCGGAGGCCACCGGACGGTCGGAGCGCAGCGGTCCGCACTGGGACCGGTCCTCGGCGAGGGCGTGCAGCAGCCGGGGGTTCCCGCCGGTGGCCCGGTGCCAGGCGGGGGCTAGCAGCCGGGCCCCGGCCGGGTCCACGGCCCCGCCGTACGGGGTGCGCAGGAACCCGGCGACGCCGTCCTCGTCGAGGGTGGTGAGGGCGATGGCCAGGCACCGGGGGTGGCGGGCGAGTTCGGCGACGGGCAGGGCGGCGGCCGGCGGGTGGGGCGGCTGGTACGTGGAGCCCGCGCCGAGCAGCATGATGCGCGCGGCTCCGATCCGGCCGCACAGGTGGAGCAGGCAGCGCGCGGAGAGTTCGTCGGTGTACTCGATGTCGTCGACGGCGATGACGACGGCCGGGGCGGTGGCGGCCAGCTCCACCAGTACGTCCCGTACCACCGGCAGAGCGGCGGCGGGTTCGGGGTCGGGATCGGGCCCGGTGAATCCGGGTACGGCGCTCAGCAGCTGTCCGGCGACGCCGAGCGGGATGCCCTGTTCCGCCGGGGAGGCGGACGCGTGCAGCACAAAGGCTCCGGCGGCCGCCGCCTCGGCGGTGAACGCCCGCACCAGCGCGGTCTTGCCGGTGCCGGGGCTGCCGGTGACCAGGGCGGCCCGGCCCTCGCCGCGCCGGGTCACCGCGAGCAGCTCCCGGAGGCTGCCGAGCTCCCGGTCCCGCCGCACCAGTTCCTGCGGCCTCGGTGTCATCGGCTCTCCCCCCCCGTGCGGTGCCGCTCCCGGCAGTGTGCCGGGGCCCGGGGAAAAGCCGCTGGTGGGCGACCTGAGGGACGCTCGAGCCCCGGCCGTGGAACCGTGCACCGTGCACCGGGACCGGGTCAGCGGTGGGGGCGCTCTCGCCGCGCAGCCGGTTGGTCAGCGTGGACTTGCCCACGCCGGACAGGCCCACGAGGGCGACGGTGCGGCCCGGCTCGACGTACCGGTCCAGTGCGCCGAGGCCCTCGCCGGTGCGGGAGGAAACGGTGTGGACGGGGGAGCCGAGCGCGATGCGCTCCACCTCCTCGGCCGCCGCGGCCGGATCGGGGTGCAGATCGGCCTTGCTCAGCGAGGGCATCGAGCGCATGCAGCGCGAAAGCGGCGGCTTCGGCACCCTGCTGGTCAACACCCAGGACTGGGCCACCCGCGAGCAGACCAAGCGCAGCTACGAAATGCTCGCCCGCTACGTGGCACCGCACTTCACCGGCGCCCTCGACAGCCGTCGCGCGTCCCAGAAATGGGTCTCGGAGAACAAGGACGGCTTTGCCGCAGACCACGACCTGCTGGTCGGCCGGGTGCTGGAGGTGCGTCTGGCGGGCTCGGGCCGGCCGCTGCTCTGGTACCAGCGGGCCTTCCGCACCGCCACCTGACCCCGCGTCCGCCCGGCGTGATCCGCCGGGCGGACGCGGACAAGCGTGGAGCCGGGGCGGGTGATCCCCGTCCCGGCTCCACTGCGTTGCGGGCTCGCGTACTTATTTAGAGCGGCAGGTTGCCGTGCTTGCGGCTCGGCTGCGGCGCGCTCTTGGCGCGCAGCATGCGCAGGGTGGCGATCAGCCGGGAGCGGGTCTCGGCCGGGTCGATGACGTCGTCCACCAGGCCGCGTTCGGCCGCGTAGTACGGGTGCATCAGCTCCGACTGGTACTCCTTGATCCGCTGCGCCCTGGTCGCCTCGGGATCGGCGGAGGCGGCGATCTCCCGGCGGAAGATCACGTTCGCCGCGCCCTCCGCGCCCATGACCGCGATCTCGTTCGACGGCCAGGCCAGGGCCACGTCCGCGCCGATCGAGCCCGAGTCCATCACGATGTACGCGCCGCCGTACGCCTTGCGCAGGACCAGGCTGATCCGCGGCACCGTCGCATTGCAGTACGCATACAGGAGCTTCGCGCCGTGGCGGATGATCCCCTGGTGCTCCTGGTTCACGCCCGGCAGGAACCCGGGCACGTCGATCAGGGTGACCAGCGGAATCGAGAACGCGTCGCAGAACTGCACGAACCGTGCCGCCTTCTCGGAGGCCCCGATGTCCAGCACGCCCGCCAGGTGCGATGGCTGGTTCGCCACCACACCCACCAGCTGGCCGCCCAGGCGCGCCAGCGCGCAGACCATGTTCCGCGCCCACTGGCCGTGGACCTCGAAGTAGTCGCCGTGGTCGACGATCTCCTCGATCACCTCGCGGATGTCGTAGCCCTGGGTCGGACGCGCCGGGACCAGGTCCAGCAGCTTGTCGTTGCGGCGGTCCGCCGGGTCCTCCAGGTCACCGGCCGGGGCCAGTTCACGGTTGTTGGACGGCAGCAGGGACAGCAGGTGGCGGACGTCCTCCAAGCAGCCGCGCTCGTCGTCGTAGACGAACGAGGCGACGCCGGAGACCTCTCCGTGACTGTCGGCGCCGCCCAGGTGCTCCATGGTCACGGCCTCACCGGTGACGGCCTGGACCACGTCCGGCCCCGTAATGAACATCTGCGAGGTGCCGCGCACCATGAACACGAAGTCCGTCAGCGCCGGGGAGTACGCGGCGCCGCCGGCGCACGGGCCCAGGATCACCGAGATCTGCGGGATCACCCCGGAGTTGCGCACGTTGCGCTTGAAGATGCCGCCGTACCCGGCGAGGGCCGTCACGCCTTCCTGGATGCGGGCGCCGGCGCCGTCGCACAGGCCCACGATCGGGGCGCCGGCGGCCTCGGCGAGGTCCATCAGCTTGTGGATCTTCGCCGCGTGGGCCTCGCCCAGCGCGCCGCCGAAGATGCGGAAGTCGTGCGCGTAGGTGAACACGGTGCGGCCGTGGACGGTGCCCCAGCCCGTCACCACACCGTCGGTGTAGGGCTTCTTGTCCTCCAGGCCGAAGCCCGTCGCGCGGTGCCTGCGCAGGCCTTCGACCTCACAGAAGGAGCCCTCGTCGAAGAGGACCTCGATGCGCTCGCGAACCGTCAGTTTGCCCTTGGCGTGCTGCGCGGCCGTCGCCCGCTCGCCGGGTCCGGCCACGGCCAGGGCCCGTATCGCCGCGAGCTCCGTGGCGCGCTCTCGCAGACTCTCCAACTGACTCTCCTCGCGGTCGCTTACTGTGGCCTGTTTCCGACGTCCCAGCATCCGGCCGGGCTCTCAAGCCCGGCTCGAACGCGGGTGTCCGCCGTGCGGGGACCGTCAGTAGCGGTAGTGGTCGGGCTTGTACGGGCCCTCGACCTGGACGCCGATGTAGGCGGCCTGCTCGGGGCGCAGGGTGGTGAGCTTGACGCCCAGCGCGTCCAGGTGGAGGCGGGCGACCTTCTCGTCCAGGTGCTTGGGAAGCACGTACACGTCCGTCGGGTACTCCGACGGCTTGGTGAACAGCTCGATCTGGGCCAGCGTCTGGTCCGCGAAGGAATTCGACATCACGAACGACGGGTGACCCGTCGCGTTGCCCAGGTTCAGCAGACGACCCTCGGACAGCACGATCAGGACCTTGCCGTCGGGGAACTTCCACGTGTGGACCTGCGGCTTGACCTCGTCCTTGACGATGCCCTCGATCTTCGCCAGACCGGCCATGTCGATCTCGTTGTCGAAGTGACCGATGTTGCCCACGATCGCCTGGTGCTTCATCTTGGCCATGTCCGCGGCCATGATGATGTCCTTGTTACCGGTCGTCGTGATGAAGATGTCCGCCGTCTCCACCACGTCCTGGAGCGTGGCGACCTGGTAGCCGTCCATCGCCGCCTGGAGCGCGCAGATCGGGTCGATCTCGGTGACGATGACCCGCGCACCCTGCCCGCGCAGCGACTCCGCGGAGCCCTTGCCGACATCGCCATAGCCGCAGACCACGGCGACCTTGCCGCCGATCAGGACGTCCGTGGCACGGTTGATGCCGTCGATCAGGGAATGGCGGCAGCCGTACTTGTTGTCGAACTTCGACTTCGTCACGGCGTCGTTCACGTTGATCGCCGGGAACAGGAGCTCGCCCGCCTGGTGCATCTCGTAGAGGCGGTGGACGCCCGTGGTGGTCTCCTCGGTGACGCCGCGGATGCCGGCGGCGAGCTTGACCCAGTCGATCCCGGTGTCGGCCAGCAGGCCCAGGACGAGGGCCATCTCCTCGTTGTCGGCGGTGGACGGGTCGGGGACCGCGCCGGCCTTCTGGTATTCGACGCCCTTGTGGACCAGGAGGGTGGCGTCACCGCCGTCGTCGAGGATCATGTTCGGGCCGTCGGCGCCGGGCCAGGTCAGGGCCTGCTCCGTGCACCACCAGTACTCCTCCAGCGTCTCGCCCTTCCAGGCGAAGACGGGAATGCCCGCGGCGGCGATCGCGGCGGCCGCGTGGTCCTGGGTGGAGTAGATGTTGCAGGAGACCCAGCGGACCTCCGCGCCGAGGGCGACCAGGGTCTCGATCAGGACGGCGGTCTGCACGGTCATGTGCAGGGAGCCGGTGATACGGGCGCCGGCGAGCGGCTGCGTGGCGGCGTACTCCGCGCGGATCGACATCAGGCCGGGCATCTCGTGCTCGGCGAGGGTGATCTCCTTGCGGCCGAACTCCGCGAGGGTGATGTCGGCGACCTTGTAGTCCGTGAAATCGGCAGGGGTCTGGCTGGTCATGGTGACTTACTCCGGTGGTGGATGGCGGGGCTAGGCGGTGACGCCCAGGTTCTGGTGGATCTCGAGCGTCGCGGTGGAACGGTTGAGGGTGATGTAGTGGAGACCCGGGGCGCCTTCGGCCAGCAGTCGCTGGGCCATCGCGGTCGCGTACTCCACGCCCACCTTGTGGCCGTCGGCCGGGTTGTCCTGCGCGGCCTCCAGGCGGCGGGCCAGGGCGTCGGGAAAGCGGGCGTCGCTCAGTTCGGCGAAGCGGCGGATCTGGCGCGCGTCGGTGGCGGGCATGATCTCGGGGATCACCGGGGTCAGGCAGCCCACCGAGTCCAGCCGGTCGCGCAGCCGCAGGTAGTCCTCGACGTGGAAGAACATCTGCGTGATGGCGTAGTCGGCGCCCGCCTTGCACTTGGCGGCGAAGTGCCGGACGTCCTCGGTCCAGCCCGGGGAGCGTGGGTGCCGCTCGGGGAACGCGGCTACGCCCACGCTGAAGTCGCCCAGCTGGCGGATCATGCCGACCAGCTCGTGGGCGTGCGTGAAGCCCTGCGGATGCGGGGTCCACACGCCCTTCGGGTCGCCCGGCGGGTCGCCGCGCAGGGCGAGCACGTCGCGGATGCCCGCGTCGGCGTACTGGCCGATGATGTGCCGCAGCTCGGCCCGGGAGTGGCCGACCGCCGTCAGGTGCGCGACCGGGCGCAGGGTCGTCTCGGCTGCGATCCGCTTGGTGACCTCGACGGTCCGGTCACGGGAGGAGCCGCCGGCCCCGTAGGTGACGGACACGAAGGAGGGGCCGAAGGCCTCGATGCGGCGGATCGCGTGCCACAGGGTGCGTTCACCCGCCTCGGTCTTGGGCGGGAAGAACTCGAAGGAGTACGAGCGCCGGCCGCTGGCCAGGATCTCGCGCACACCGGGCCGGGCGGCGGGGCGGAGCCGGACCAGGGTGGGGCGTTCTGCGATGACGGCTGCCAAGGGATCGTTCCTTCCGGTGTCAGCGTGCGTTGAAGTACGTGGCCGCGGGGTGGTGAATGACGATCGCGTCGGTGGACTGCTCGGGGTGGAGCTGGAACTCCTCGGACAGGTGGACGCCGATCCGCTCCGGCCGCAGGAGGTCGGCGATCTTCGCCCGGTCCTCCAGGTCGGGGCAGGCGGGGTAGCCCAGCGAGTAGCGGCAGCCCTGGTACTCGGTGCGGAACATGCCGTCCATGGAGCCCGGGTCGGACCCGGCGATGCCCAGTTCGCCGCGGACGCGGGCGTGCCAGTACTCGGCGAGGGCCTCGGCCAGCTGGACGGAGAGGCCGTGCAGTTCCATGTACTCGCGGTAGGCGTCGGCGGCGAAGAGCCGGGCCGTCTCCTCCCCGATGCGGCTGCCGACGGTGACGACCTGGAGGCCGACGACGTCGGTCTCGCCGGATTCCTCGGAGCGGAAGAAGTCCGCGAGGCACAGGCGGCGGCCACGGCGCTGGCGCGGGAAGGTGAAGCGGGTCCGCTCCCCGCCGAACTCGTCGAGGATGATCAGGTCCTCGCCCTTGGAGACGCAGGGGAAGTAGCCGTGCACGACGGCCGCTTCGAGCAGTCCGTCGGTGTGCAGCCGGTCGAGCCAGCCGCGCAGCCGGGGCCGGCCGTCCGTTTCGATGGTGTCGGCGTCCTTCAGACCCCACTGGCCCTTGAACAGGGCGCTCTCGTCGAGCCAGGAGGCGTACTCCTTGAGCGCGATGCCCTTGACCACGCGGGTGCCCCAGAACGGCGGGGCGGGCACCGGGTTGTCGACGGCCACGTCGGAGCGGCCGCCCTCCTCGGGTTCCGCCAGCAGGAGCGGGGTGTCCCGCTTGGGTACGCGCCGCTGCTTCAGAGGCGGGAGCTCGACTCCGGGGACTCCGCGCTTGACGCCCATCAGGGCGTCCATCAGGCGCAGGCCTTCGAAGGCGTCGCGGGCGTAGCGGACTTCGCCTTCGTAGATCTCGTGGAGGTCCTGTTCGACGTAGGCGCGGGTCAGGGCGGCGCCGCCGAGGATCACCGGGTAGTCGGCCGCCAGCTTGCGCTGGTTGAGCTCCTCCAGGTTCTCCTTCATGATCACGGTCGACTTCACCAGCAGGCCGGACATGCCGATCACGTCGGCCCCGTGCTCCTGCGCGGCCTCCAGGATCGCGGAGACCGGCTGCTTGATGCCGATGTTCACGACGTTGTAGCCGTTGTTGGTCAGGATGATGTCGACCAGGTTCTTGCCGATGTCATGGACATCCCCGCGCACGGTCGCCAGGACGATGGTGCCCTTGCCCTCGTCGTCGCTCTTCTCCATGTGCGGCTCGAGATGGGCGACCGCCGTCTTCATCACCTCGGCCGACTGCAGCACGAACGGCAGCTGCATCTGACCGGAGCCGAACAGCTCACCGACGACCTTCATGCCCTCCAGCAGCGTGTCGTTGACGATGTCCAGGGCCGGACGGGTCTGAAGGGCCTCGGCGAGGTCGGTCTCCAGACCGTTCTTCTCACCGTCGATGATCCGGCGCTGCAGCCGCTCGTCCAGCGGCAGCGCGAGGAGTTCCTCAGCGCGGCCGGCCTTCATCGACTTGGTGTTCACACCCTCGAACAGGGCCATCAGCTTCTGCAGCGGGTCGTAACCCTCGCCACGCCGGTCGTAGATCAGGTCCAGAGCAGTGGTGACCTGCTCCTCGTCGAACCGGGCGATCGGCAGGATCTTCGACGCGTGCACGATCGCCGAATCCAGACCCGCCTTGACGCACTCGTCCAGGAACACCGAATTCAGCAGCACACGGGCAGCCGGGTTCAGACCGAACGAGATGTTCGACAGACCCAGGGTGGTCTGGACGTCCGGGTGGCGGCGCTTGAGCTCGCGGATCGCCTCGATCGTGGCAATGCCGTCGCCCCGGGACTCCTCCTGACCGGTGCAGATCGTGAAGGTCAGGGTGTCGATGAGGATGTCCGACTCGTGGATCCCCCAATTGCCGGTCAGGTCGTCGATGAGGCGCTCGGCGATGGCGACCTTGTGCTCGACGGAACGGGCCTGGCCCTCCTCGTCGATGGTCAGCGCGATCAGCGCCGCCCCATGCTCCCGCGCCAGCCCGGTCACCTTCGCGAAACGCGACTCCGGACCGTCACCGTCCTCGTAGTTCACCGAGTTGATGACCGCACGCCCGCCCAGCTTCTCCAGACCCGCCTGGATGACGGGAACCTCGGTGGAGTCCAGCACGATCGGCAGCGTCGAGGCCGTCGCGAAACGCCCCGCCAGCTCCTCCATGTCCGCGACACCGTCACGGCCCACGTAGTCCACACACAGGTCCAGCATGTGCGCGCCCTCACGGATCTGGTCGCGCGCCATCTCCACACAGTCGTCCCAGCGCGCATCCAGCATCGCCTCACGGAACTTCTTCGACCCGTTCGCGTTCGTCCGCTCACCGATCGCCATGTACGCGGTGTCCTGCCGGAACGGCACCGTCTGGTACAGCGAGGCGGCGCCGGGCTCGGGCTGGGGGGTGCGCTGAGTGATCGCCGTGCCGCGAACCCGCTCCACGACCTGCCGCAGGTGCTCCGGCGTGGTACCGCAGCAGCCGCCGACCAGCGAGAGCCCGTACTCGCGGACGAAGGTCTCCTGGGCGTCGGCGAGCTCGGAGGCCGACAACGGGTAGTGCGCGCCGTCCTTGGTCAGCACCGGCAGGCCGGCGTTGGGCATGCAGGACAGCGGAACACGCGAGTGCCGCGCCAGATAGCGCAGGTGCTCGCTCATCTCGGCGGGGCCGGTGGCGCAGTTCAGGCCGATCATGTCGATGCCCAGCGGCTCCAGCGCCGTCAGCGCCGCACCGATCTCCGAACCCAGCAGCATCGTGCCGGTCGTCTCCACCGTCACCGAACAGATCAGCGGGACGGAAACGCCCAGCGCCTCCATCGCCCGCCGCGCACCGATGATCGAGGACTTGGTCTGGAGCAGGTCCTGCGTGGTCTCCACCAGCAGCGCGTCGGCGCCACCGGAGAGCAAGCCCTCCGCGTTGACCTGGTAGGCGTCACGGATCTTGTCGTACGTGATGTGCCCGAGCGTCGGCAGCTTCGTACCCGGACCCATCGAGCCCAGGACCCAGCGCTGCTGCCCGGTGGAGGCGGTGAACTCGTCGGCGACCTCGCGGGCGATCCGGGCGCCCGACTCCGACAGCTCGAAGTTGCGCTCCGCGATGTCGTACTCGGCGAGCGCGGCGTAGTTCGCACCGAAGGTGTTCGTCTCGACGCAGTCCACGCCCACGGAGAAGTACGCCTCGTGGACGGTGCGCACGATGTCCGGACGGGTGACGTTGAGGACCTCGTTGCAGCCCTCCAGCTGCTGGAAGTCCTCCATCGAAGGATCCTGCGCCTGGAGCATCGTCCCCATGGCACCGTCGGCGACGACCACCCGCGTGGCGAGCGCCTCCCTGAGGGCATCGGCCCGGGTGCGGCTCATGTCAGCGCCCGCAGCGCCGGGCCCAGGAGCCGGGCCGACTCGGGCCCGTAGACCGTCGCGACCGTGTCCAGCAGCCGCTCGCCTTCGACCTCGTAGTCCTGCGAGCCCACGGCCTGAAGGACCAGGGCGGCCATCGCGCAGCCCAGCTGCGCGGCCGTCTCCAGCGGCAGGTACCAGCTGACGGCAGCGAGGAACCCGGCCCGGAAGGCGTCGCCGACGCCCGTCGGGTCCTCGGGCCGGATGTCGGGCACGGCCGGCACGGTGAGGGCGGGCTCGCCCTTGCGCTCGATGCGGACGCCTTCGGCGCCCAGGGTGGTCACCCAGATGCCGACCCGGTCGAGGATCTGCTCCACGTCCCAGCCGGTCCGCTCGCGCAGCAGCGCGGCCTCGTACGCGTTGGTGAACAGCCAGCGCGCCCCCGTCACCAGCTCCCGTACCTCGTCGCCGTCGAGGCGGGCGAGCTGCTGAGAGGGGTCGGCGGCGAACGGGATGCCCAGCCCCCGGCACTGGCGGGTGTGCCAGAGCATCGCGGCCGGGTCGTTGGGCGAGACGAGCACCAGGTCGACGGGCGCGTCCCCGGCTGCGGTGAGGGCGCGCAGGTCGATCTCGGCAGCCTCCGCCATCGCACCGGCGTAGAAGGACGCGATCTGGTTGGAGTCCTCGTCGGTCATGCACATGAAGCGCGCGGTCTGGCAGGTGTCGGAGACGTACACCCCGCTGGTGTCGACTCCGTGTTCCTTGAGCCAGACCTCGTACTCGTGGAAGTCGATGCCCACCGCCCCGGCGAGGACGGGGGCGAGGCCCAGTCCGCCGAGACCGTAGGCGATGTTGGCCGCCACCCCGCCCCGCCGCACCTCGAGCGAGTCGACGAGGAACGAGAGCGAGATGTGTTCCAGCTGGTCCGGGAGCAGCTGGTCGACGAAACGGCCCGGGAAGGCCATGAGGTGATCCGTGGCGATGGATCCAGTCACCGCGATACGCACGTGGTCTCCTGATCGGGACGGAGTGGGCCGGAGTCCCGCCGTCGGCGGGGCGGTTGGGTGGCGGTCGTACGGGTGTCAGCGGGCGACCGCTGCCTTGAGCTGCTCGGCGCGGTCGGTGCGCTCCCAGGTGAAGTCCGGCAGCTCGCGGCCGAAGTGGCCGTAGGCGGCGGTCTGGGCGTAGATGGGGCGCAGCAGGTCGAGGTCGCGGATGATCGCGGCCGGGCGGAGGTCGAAGACCTCGCCGATGGCGTCCTCGATCTTCTGCGTGTCGACCTTGGCGGTGCCGAAGGTCTCGACGAACAGGCCGACGGGCTCGGCCTTGCCGATCGCGTACGCGACCTGGACCTCGCAGCGCGAGGCGAGACCGGCGGCGACCACGTTCTTGGCCACCCAGCGCATGGCGTAGGCGGCGGAGCGGTCGACCTTGGACGGGTCCTTGCCGGAGAAGGCGCCGCCGCCGTGGCGGGCCATGCCGCCGTACGTGTCGATGATGATCTTGCGGCCGGTCAGGCCGGCGTCGCCCATCGGGCCGCCGATCTCGAAGCGGCCGGTCGGGTTCACCAGCAGCCGGTAGCCCGCGGTGTCCAGCTTGATGCCGTCCTCGGCCAGCTGGGCCAGCACGTACTCGACCACGTGCTCCTGGATGTCGGGGGCCAGCAGGCCCTCCAGGTCGATGTCGGAGGCGTGCTGCGAGGAGACGACCACCGTGTCCAGACGCACCGCGGTGTCGCCGTCGTACTCGATGGTGACCTGGGTCTTGCCGTCGGGGCGCAGGTACGGGAGCGTGCCGTTCTTGCGGACCTCGGACAGCCGGCGCGAGAGCCGGTGCGCCAGGTGGATCGGGAGCGGCATCAGCTCGGGGGTCTCGTCGGTGGCGTAGCCGAACATCAGGCCCTGGTCGCCGGCGCCCTGCTTGTCGAGCTCGTCCTCATCGCCCTCGACACGCTTCTCGTAGGCGGTGTCGACACCCTGCGCGATGTCCGGGGACTGCGCGCCGATGGAGACGGAGACGCCGCAGGAGGCGCCGTCGAAGCCCTTGGCGGACGAGTCGTAGCCGATCTCGAGGATCTTGTCGCGGACGAGCTGCGGGATCGGCGCGTAGGCCGTCGTCGTCACCTCGCCGGCGATGTGCACGAGACCGGTGGTGATGAGGGTCTCGACGGCGACGCGGGAGGTCGGGTCCTGGGTGAGGAGCGCGTCGAGGATCGTGTCGCTGATCTGGTCAGCGATCTTGTCGGGGTGGCCTTCGGTTACGGACTCGGAGGTGAACAGTCGGCGGGACATAGTGCTCCAGGGTGGGAGAGGACGCTCGGCCCATGGCAGAGCGGTGGTGGGAGAGCTCGGGTGGACGAGGTGCGCGGGCCGGGGTCGACAGGCAACGGCGGCAGGTCAGAGGCTCATCCGGTTCTCGCGGTCGCGGAGTTGAGCGCCCCGGTGAGGGCGCGGGCGGAATCCGGGCCGCCGTCGGCGGCGCCCGCGATCACGACGAGCGGCGGGTACCAGCCGTGGGCGGCGATCCGGTCGGCGATCTCGCAGGCGAGGGTGCCCGCGCCGGAGAAGCAGCCCAGGACGAGGGGCTCCCCGGTGGCCAGCGCGGGGCGCAACCCGGTCAGGAAGTCCGCCGCGTCCGCCGGGGCGGTCAAGGTGGCCAGCGCCTCCGGTCCCGGGTGGAGATCGGCGAGCCCGCCGTAGCAGTCCGGCGGCGCGTCCGGCGGCGGGATCAGGCAGATCGTGCCGGCGCCCGGGTGGGCGGCTTCGCGCAGCAGGCGCAGCGCGCCGGTCGGGCGGATGGTGACCGGGGGCACGCGGGCCCCCGAGAGCAGCCCGAGCGCCTCGGCCACGGTCGTCAACCCGTCGACTGAGAAAGGCAGTTCGCGCAGCAGGCCCGCGGTCTGCGACAGGATCAGCGCGGCCGCGTTGTCGGAGAAGCGGGTGCGGTCGTGTACGGCGGTCAGCACCAGGGAGCCGTCCGCCTCGTGGCGGGCGGCGAGGGTGAAGGGCACACCGGTGAGCGGGCCGACGGCCTCGGGCGGGTCCACCCGGACGCCCTCGGCGGCGAGCTCCTCGCGGTACGCGTCCTCGCGGTACGCGTGTCCGCGCTGCGCCGGGGGCTCGAACACGATCAGGGATTCGGTGAGCCGGCGCGCGTCCGGGGAGGTGCCCGCCCACGCCTGGATCTGCCCGGCCGACACCCATTCGTAGGAGGCGGCGTCCAGTGCCCGGCAGGTCAGGTCGGCCAGCAGCCGGGACACGGTCGCGGCCGGGTCGACGACGAGCTGCACGGGCAGCGGGTTGTGCAACGGGCCCGGCAGTGCCTCGACGCCCTCCAGGAGGATGCCGCGGCCCGAGACGGAGACGGCGAAGGCCACGGAGCGCGGGTTCGCGTCGAGGTCGGCGGCCGGCCGGTAGAGCTGGAGTGCCCAGGCGGCGTGCAGGGCGGTGCTCTCGGTCGCACCCCACTGGGCGGCCCATTCGCGCAGCCGGACCGCCTCGGTGGCGCTGAGGGTGTGCCGGCTCAGGCCGTGGCCGAGCCCGCCGGTGGTGCGGGCGGCGGGCCGGGCCGGGAGGGTCGCGGCCTCGGGCGAGGGCGCGGCCCGCGACCAGAACGCGCGGGCGGGTCCCAGGTTCTGGGCGCGCAGCCAGTGCAGGTGGTCCCGCACGTCGGGGCGGCGCTCCCCGCCGGGCACCCGGCCGTCGGCGAGGTAGGCCCGGTAGAAGGCGCCGAGCAGGGTACGGACGCTGCGGCTGTCCAGCAGGGCCTGGTGATAGGTGATCAGGATCCGGGTGGAGCGGGTGCCGCCCTCTCCGGGCGGCGGATCGTCCAGCAGGGCGATGCGCAGCGGTCCGGGGTGGCGCAGGTCGAAGGCGCGGGCGCGCTCGGCGGCCAGCAGGGTGCTCCAGTCGGTCGCGTCGTGCCGGTGGCGCAGGATCTCCACGGCGGCGTGCGGATGGACGGCGATCTGCGGGCCGGCGTCGCGCACTGGCGGGGCCAGGGCGGCGCGCAGCACCGCCTCGCGGTCGGCGAGCGACTGCCAGGCGGCGGTGAACCGGGCGACGTCCAGGGGGCCGTGCCAGCGCCAGTACACCTGCCCGGCGTGCAGCCCGGCGCCGGGCCGGGCCAGCGCGTCGAGCAGGACGTCCCGCTGGAGCGGGGCGGCGGGGGCCGCGGCCCGAACCGGTTCGGGCGCGCCGGCCTCCCCGGGCGGACCGGAGTTCGGGTCGTCGGCGCCGCGCGGGCGGGGCGCGGCGTCCTCGCAGCGCGGCGCGGCCAGCAGGTCCGCGAGGATGCCCGCGGGAAACGGCGACGGGGGCAGCTGGAGCGTGTGATGGGTGTCGGTGTGCCGGTGCAGGGTGGGGGTGCACGGCGGCAGCGCCGCGAGCGCCGCCTCCAGGGCCCGTTGCGTGAGCGGTCCGTGGAGGTCGAGCGAAGGCGGCGGGCCGGGAGTGACGATCACCGTCACGGGCGCGGCCATCTGCTCCCTCCTCGGTCGGCTGCGTGCATCGGGCATGGAAAGGTGAACGAGTATGCGAGCAGCGGCCACACGGCGCTGACACGGCGCTGACACGGCCTGCTCATCCGCTTCACGCGCTCGCCAGACCTTCCTCGACCGCGCCCATGAAGCCCTCGTCGAGCATCGTGTGGACGGCGGTGTCGCGGGCGGTGTCCAGCCCGGTGTCGTGGCAGGCCACGCTCACCAGGTAGCGGTCGCCGAGCACCGGGAAGGTCGCGAACGCCCACTCCCCGCGAGAGGCGGGGGAGCCGTCCGGGGCGAGCAGGTCGCCGCTCTCCAGACCGAAGCCGAACTCGGTGAAGCCCAGCCGCAGTCCCTGCCCCAGCGCCTTGGTGTAGGCCTCTTTCAGGGTCCACAGCCGGAGCATCTCGGAGCTCTGGCGGTCCTGGGACATGCGCTTGAGCTCCGCGAGTTCCGCGGGGGTGCACATGTGGTCGTGGAACAGCTCGAAGGAGATCTTGCGCCCGGCGGATTCCGTGTCGACACCGATCCGGCCCGTCCTGCTGACGCCGACCACGATCAGGTCGTCGGTGTGGCTCAGGCTGATGTCGATCTGGTCGAATCCGCGGATGTACGGCCTTCCGCCGATTTTGTAGGCAAGGTCGAGCGAGGCGGGACCCGTCCTCAAGGCCGCGGCGGCCGTGTACTTCACGACCATGCGGGAGGCGACGAAGCAGTAGCGCGTCGCCGCATTCTCGGTACGCCGGTAGCGCTGCCAGTCACGGCCGAGCAGCGGGCGCAGCTCGGGGTCCGAGAGGGCCGCGGTCAGCCATTCGCCCCAGGTGGCGAACACCACGGCGTAGCCGTCGCGTTCGAGGTTCTCGCACACCGTGTCCCAGGGCCCGCCGGGTCCGGAGACGTGGATGGGCGGTGCGATGGTCCGCTCTTCCGGTGCGATCTGGTGAAGCATGGAGTGGTTCCCTCTCCGATTCTCCTGGTTCCCCTGCTGGTTCCCTCTCACTGGCTCAGCTCGCTGCCGTCGAGATCGCAGCTGAGGCCCCCGCGGTAGCGGCGTACGAGTTCGTCCAGCACCTGGCGCAGACAGCTCTCGGGCAGGTCCGGGACGACGATGCCCAGCCGCCCGGCGAGCCGGGACAGCGCGAGGACCGCCCACGCCGGGTCGGCGAGGAAGGGGTCGGCCCCGTCCTGCCCTTCCCAGATGCCCAGTACGGCAGCGGCGGCCTGCACGATGGCGTACCGGTCGCTGAGGATGACGACGGCGGGGTCCGTCAGGGCGGCCCGGGTGGCGGGCAGGGCCGCGCACTCGGCGCGCAGCGCGCGCAGTTCGTTGACGAAGCCGTCGGCGAGGTCGCTGAGGACGGCCATCTGGCCGCCGACGCCCCGGGTCGCGGCGAGGCGCCCGGCCGAGCCGATGAGCGAGGCGGACAGGAAGTCCTCGCCGCTGGCGATGCCCAGCAGCCGGTAGTCGAGCACGGGCAGGGTCGCCCCGCTGCGGAACAGCTCGGGCGGCGGCTCCTCGGCGAGGAACCAGGAGCGCTCGGCGAGGCTGCGCAGCTGGGGGACGATGACGGCGTGGCAGGCGGCCGTGCCGGCGTGGCCGAGGCCCGCGACCGGCAGGTCGCGCACGAGCTTGTCGACGGATCCGTAACTCGGGCTGCCGTGTTCGTAGCCGTGCGCGCCGAGGACGGTGGACAGCTCCTCCAGGCTCTCGCGCAGCAGGTCCGGCACCACGTACTTGACGGCCGCGGCCAGGATGTGGGCGCGCTCGGGCAGCAGGTTGAGCGAGCGCAGCGCGACGGTGGCCATGCTGTCGCAGGCCAGGAGGTCGGCGAAGACCCCGGCGAGCGGCTTGTGCCAGCGCTTGGCCACGGGGGTGCTGCGTCCGGTGGACGCGGCGCGCACGGCCGAGCGCAGCACGGTGTCGGCGGCCGCGATGGCGACGCCGGGAATGAGGCAGCGGTTGACCTGGAAGGTGCGCAGGGCCAGCGAGACGCCTTCACCGGGGCTGCCGACCAGGGCGTCCTCGGGGAGGGGGCACCCGGTGAACTCCAGGCCGGAGAAGATCCCGCCGCGCATGCCGGGGGTGGGCACGCGGGGCAGTTTCCGGATGCCTTCGGCGGGCAGCTCCGCGGGGTCCAGGAGCAGCACGGAGTGGCTGCGGGGGCCGCGTTCGGGCGCGGTGCGGGCGTAGACCACGTAGGCGCCCGCCCTCGACGCGTTCATGATGACGTCCTTGCGGCCGTCGAGCGTGTAGCCGCCGCGCGGGTCCGGGGTGGCGACGAGCTCGTCGCGCAGGATGGCGTTGGCGTGGGCGAGTTCGTGGTGGACGATCGAGACCCGGCCGCCCCCGAGCAGCAGGTCCGCGGTCCGCTCGCGCTGGCGGGGGGTGCCGGCGGCCCATACCGCGGCGCTCGCGAAGAGCGAGGTGATGCCGAAGCCGAAGCCGAGGGCCAGATCGCGGCGGAAGACCGGGCGCAGCACCTTGGCGAGCAGGTCGGCGCGGGTGAGGCGGCCGCCGAACTCGGCCGGGACGAACTCGGCCGCGAGGCCGGTCCCGGTCAGCAGCCGTTCGGTGGCGGCCGGAAGCTCCCCGCGGGAGTCGGCGGCGCACAGTGCGGCGATGCCGTGCGGGTTGGCGGGGTCCTGGGGGGCGCCGAGGAGGGCCTCCAGCCGGGCGGCCCGGCGCAGCGCCGCCGCCTCGTGGGAGGCGGAGGCGGTGGCGGCCGTGGCCGGTGCGGCGTCCGGGGCGTGCAGGGAGGTGGTCATGATGGTGTTGATCAACTCCCGGTTCAGAGGGTTCGAATGGTGCATTCCGCGTGCCGCTTGGCGAGGCTCAGGACGGCGGCGCTCTGCCCGCCGAGGAGTTCGCGTACGTGGCGGCGCGCGTCCTGGATTCCGGCGCCCCGGCCGAGCACCGCCTCGACGGCCTCCTCCCGCAGCAGCACGTTGTGCCGGGCCACGGCCGTGACGCCCGTCTCGTCCGGGATCACCGACCATTCCCCGGTGTGCGCTTCCAGCAGCAGCGGCGTCCGGGTCTGCTTGTGGACGATCCGCAAGGCGTGCGGGAAGCAGATCCGGACCTCTTCCGTGGTCTGCGCCGGGTCCGGTCCGGACACGGTCTCCATGCGGACCACCTGCACGCCGGGCTGGTCCTCGGCGACGTCTGCGCGCGCGACGTGCGGGACCTGGCCGAGCCAGTCCGCGATGCCGCAGAGGAAGTCGTAGACGAGTTCGGCCGGTCCCTTGACGCGGACGGACTCCTCGAAGGACAGGAGCAGGGAGTCCAGGGAGGTCCAGCGTTCGGCGGTCTCTTTCAGCCGTGCCAGCTCGGCCCGGCTGTTGGTGTCCGTCGCCCGTTCCACCCAGGCCAGGTCCTCGGGCCGGTCGTCGGCGACGGTGAACTCGTGGTCCAGCGTCAGCCGGGAGCCTGCGGCGCCCCGTGCCTCGACCGTCCAGCGGCCGCCCAGGGACGCGGCGGGCCCGGCCGGGACCTCCTGGTGGAAGTCGATGCGGTGGGCCTGCGCGTCCAGGGTGCGGCGCGAGAGCCAGGACTTGACCGTCCCGTTGGCGGTGACCCACATCTGGAACCGGTCGCGGATCCCGTCGAAGTCGAGCCGTTCGACATGGATGCTCGACGGCACGAACAGCGGCCACTGGGTGGTGTCCGCGATCAACCCGTAGACCACGCCTGCCGGCGCCGCCACGTCCACCGCGTATGTCCTGCGGTGCACTCGGTCACCCGTCATCGGCTCAACCTCTCTCGCCCTGGCTCTCGAGATTGACAAGATCCACCGGAGAGCCGCTCGAATCCCTCTCGACCACTCCAGGGGCTCTCGAGGAGCCGGGCGGCCGGGCGCGCCGGACGCAAAGATCCGAGGCCGTCGCGTCCTCGTCAGGAGGGGCGACGGCCTCGGATCTGGTGCAGCGCGCCGGCCGGGGCGCTGCGAGCCGTACGACCGGGACGGGGGTGGGCCGGGTCGTACGGATCACGGCGGGTTCTGTGACACCCGCTGGTCGACAGGGTTTCCCGGACGGCCGGAGGCGTGCCGGAGATCCGCTCGAGGGCCCGTCGAGCGAGCGGCCGTCGCGGCCGGTCCGGGGTTTCGCACAGCCTCCCCGGCCTGCACCCTGGAACCGGTCATCGAAGGTGATCAAGAACGATCAAGAGCGGCGAGCGGAGAAGCAGATGAACGGGCCCAGCGGCGATCCGGAATGGCTCCGCCTCTTCAGTTCCGCCCCCGACGCGGCCGTACGCCTGCTCTGCCTGCCGCACGCGGGCGGCTCCGCCAGCTTCTACTTCCCGGTCGCCCAGGCGCTTTCGCCCTCGGTCGAGGTGCTGGCCGTGCAGTATCCCGGCCGCCAGGACCGGCGCACGGAGCCGTTGATCGATGACATCCCCACCCTCGCCGACCGGATCACCGAGGAGCTCTCGGCCTACCAGGACAAGCCGCTCGCCCTGTTCGGGCACAGCATGGGAGCCGTCCTCGGCTTCGAGGTCGCCCAGCGCCTCGAGGAGCGGGGGGACGGGCCCGTCGAGCTGTTCGTCTCGGGCCGCCGGGCCCCCTCGGTCAGCCGCGGCGAGCGCTGGCACGACGCGAGTGACGCGGAGCTGGTCGCCGAGATCCAGTCCCACCAGGCGGCGGGCTCCGAGCTGCTGGACGACCCCGAGATGCGGGCGATGCTGCTGCCGACGATCCGCGGCGACTACAAGGCCGTGGAGACGCACGTCTACCGGCCCGGAGCCGCGGTGCGCTGCCCGGTCACGGCGTTCACCGGCGACTCCGACCCGAAGGTCACCGTCGAGGAGGCGCTGGCCTGGCAGCAGCACACCACGGGCGGCTTCCACTCGGAGGTCTTCACAGGCGGGCACTTCTACCTGAGCGACCACACGGCCGCCGTGCTGCGCACGGTGTCGGCGCGGCTGACCGCCTCGCTCGCCGGCGCCGTCTGACCGCCGGGGGGCGGTTCAGACAGCGTCGGCGGGCTCGCGTACCGGTACCGGCTCGCGTACCCGTACGGCCTCAGGGCCCAGCGGGGCCAGGGCCCGTCGCAGGATCTCGCCGGTCAGCGAGGCGCCACTGGTGGCGAAGTACCCGTCGGGCCGGATCAGCACCCAGCCGCCGGGGACCATGCCCAGCGCCTGACGCAGCCGGCCGTCCGGGTCGGCCAGCGCTCCGGGGCCTTCGCCGGGGGCCCCGCCGACGGTCCGTACCGACAGCCACGGGCCGTGCTCGGCGGCGGCGTCGGCCGACGCACGGCGGGCCGCGCCGGGGCCGCCTGCGGCGCACAGCAACGACCAGCGGGTGTCGCGCAGTTCCGCCTGGAGCGCGTCCGCACCCGGGTCGCCGGGGAAGCGGGCGGCGGCGGCCGACGCACGGCTGCCCGCCGGGGTCCCGATGCCGGGGTCCGGGGTGGTCAGTGGGGAATCGGGGTAGGCCAGGCGCAGCCCGGACATGCCGCCGAGCACCTTGCGCTGGATGGCCCGGCGCAGCGGCGGGACGTTGCGCACCACGCCGAAGACGACCGGCAGCATCAGCCCGGCCATCACGTTCTTGAACTGGACCAGGAAGGTGGCCGTACGGGTGCTGCCGAGCAGCGCCTTGCCGACCGGTACGCGCTCCTGGCCGTAGGTGTCGAGCAGTTCGCGCCCGGCCCAGCCCTGTTCGACCTGGGCGAGCTTCCACGCCAGGTTGTACGCCTCCTGCACACCGGTGTTCATGCCCTGCCCGGAGGCGGGGCTGTGCACGTGGGCGGCGTCACCGGCCACGAAGCAGCGGCCCTCGTGCATCCGGGGCACCATGCGCTGCTGGAAGGTGAAGACGGAGGTCCACTGCGGCTCGCCCACGCTGACGCTCTGTCCGAGCCCCGCGCTGAGCTTGACGCCGAAGCGGCTCGCGGTGCTGCCCGCCGTGTCACCGGCGGGCGCGGTGTCCAGCAGCCGCCAGTGCCCCTCGCGGCTGTACGGCACCATCATCATCGCCTGCCGGCCGGTGTGCACCCAGTAGATGCTGTCCTGTGCGGGGCCGGTGACCACCGGCGCGTCGGCCAGTTCCCAGGTCTCGCTGGACTCGCCGAGCAGCGGCAGCTCCAGCTGCTTGCGGACCGTGCTGTGGCCGCCGTCGCAGCCGATCAGCCAGGGGACCTCGTACTCCTCCAGCGTGCCGTCGGCGCGTTCCAGGCGGGCCCGTACCCCGGAGGGGTCCTGGGTGAGGTCCGTGAGCCGCACGCCCCAATCGACGCGGACACCGAGCCGGGCCACGGCCTCGCGCAGCACCGCCTCGGTGCGGGTCTGCTCGATGATGACGGTGTACGGGTACCGGGTAGGCATGGAGGAGTAGTCGGCGTCGAGCCGCACCAGCTTGCGCCCGCGGGCGAACATGGTGAAGGCGCGGTTGCGGCGCCCGGCCTCGATCACCGGCGCCACGACGCCCATCTGGTCGAAGGTCTCCAGGGTGCGCGGGTGCACGGCCACCGCGCGGCTGGTGCGCGCGGGCCCGTCGGCGCCGTCGATCAGCCGCACGCGCAGGCCCCTGCGGGCCAGTTCGTGGGCGGCCGTCAGACCGACCGGCCCGGCGCCGACGACCAGGACCTGGGCAGCCCCGGTCTGCGTCCGGGCACCGGTCGGGTCCTGGGCCTGATCAGGCATGGGTACCGGCCGCGTCGAGGCGGGCGCCGACGGGGACCACCTCGTAGAGGCCCGCCTCGGTCGTGACGAGCGGGGAGAGCACGGCGGCGAGGGCGCGGAACTCCGCACTGCCCACGGCGGCCTGGTACTGGTCGTGGTCGTCCCAGTGGGCGATCTCGACGAAGACGCCGGGCTCGCCGAGGTTGCGCAGGGTGCGGTTGCCGACGTGGCCGGCGGTGGCGGCGAGGTGGGCCGTGACCGGGTCCTTGGCGGCCAGGAATTCGTTGATGTCGCCGAGCACGGTCATCTTCTTGATCAAAGTCACCATGATGGTCTCTCCTCGTATCGGCTCGGGATTATCGGTGGGGATGAAAACGGTGGACGGTTCGCCTGGCCTGATCAGGCGTAGGTGCCGTCCTCCTGCAGGCGGGCGCCCGCCTCGACGACCTCGTAGAGGCCCGGCTCGGGCTTGGCGAGCGCGGCGAGCGGGGCGACGAGGGCACGGAATTCCTCACTGCCCACGGCGGCCTGGTGGGCGGCCTGGTCATCCCAGTGGGCGACCTCGACGAAGACGCCGGGCTCGTCGAGGTTGCGCAGGGTGCGGTTGCCGATGTGGCCGGGCCGGGCGCTCATGAAGGCCGTGATCGGCTCCTTGGCGGCCAGGAACTCGTTGACGTCGCCCTGCACGGTCAGCTTGTTGATGAAGGTGGTCATGGTCTCTCCTCAGATCGGGGGGGAACGAAGACGGTGGACGGTTCGGGGATCAGGCGGCGGCTTCGGCGGCCGCCCGTTCATGGAGGGTGCGGCGCAGACCGCGTCGCTCCGGCTTGCCGATGGGGGTGCGCGGAACGGAGTCGATGACCTCGACGCGGCGGATCTGCTCGAACGGTGCGAGCCGCTCGTTGGCCCGCACCACGATCGAGTCGACGAGGTCGAGCAGTCCCGGGGCGGTCGGGTCGCGCAGCACGATGCCCGCCCACACCAGGGCCCCGTGGACGGGGTCGGGCCAGCCCACGACCACGCAGTCGGCGACGCGCGGGTCCTCGGCGAGGATCCGCTCGACGGCGGTCGGGGAGACGAGTTCGTTGTCGTACTTGAAGACGTCGCCGAGCCGGTCCACCAGGAACAGCACGTCGTCCGGGGTGACGTAGCCGACGTCGCCGGTGGAGAACCAGCCCTCGGCGTCCAGGTGCCCCTGGCCCTCGTCGCCGAGGTATCCGGTCATCACCTGCGGTCCGCGGATCTGGACCTCGCCGGTGCTGTACACGTCGACGAGCTCCCGGGAGGCGAGGTCGACGATCCGGCACCGGGTGCCCGCCACGGGGGCACCGACCGAGCCCGTCAGGGGGCGCTCGGGGTCCTGGCTGTGGGCGAGCGGGGAGAGTTCGGCCATCCCGTAGCCCTGGACGACGGGGACGCCGAGCCAGTCCTGGAGCTGCTGGGTGGCGGCGGGGGCCAGCGCCGTGCCGCCGGACAGGACGGCCTTCAGCCGCAGCCCGGCGGGCGGGGCGGCCCGGCCGGCGCCGTCCTCCCCGCCGAGGCGGACGGCGGCGGCGAGCTGGTGCAGGCGGGCCGGCAGCCCGTAGAAGTGGGTGGCTCCGCTGCGGGCGGCCAGCTCGAGCGCGGCCGCCGGGGCCGGGTCGGAGCACAGCACCTGGCGGGCTCCCGCGTAGATCGCCGAGTTGAGGTGCATGACGTGGTAGAGCGGCAGGTGGTTCAGGGTCACGCTGTCGCTGCCGAGGCCGTGCGCACCGGCGGTCTGGGCGGCGTTGGCCACCAGATTGCGGTGGCTGAGGCGGACTCCGCGGGGCAGGCCCGTGGTGCCCGTCGTGAACTGGATGCAGGCGTCGGCGGCCAGGTCGGCGCTGCCTGCGCCGAGTCCGGCGGGGCCGTGCCCGACGGCGGGCGCCCGGTCCAGGACGACGGCCAGCGGCAGGGTGTCCGCGGGCACCACCCCGTCGGGCGCGTCGGTCACGACGATCTCGGCGAGGGCGGGCAGCCGCTCGCGCGCCTTGACGAGCAGTTCGGCCGTCGCCGTCGGGACCAGGGCCACCTCCACCCGGGCCGTGGCGCAGACGTGGACCAGCCCCGCCTCCTTGATCAGCGGGTTGACCAGGACGACCGTGTTGCCGCTGCGGACGGTGCCGTAGTAGGCGGCGGCGAAGTCCGCGTCCAGGACGTTGGCGACGCCGACGCGGGCGCCCCGGCGGCCGAGCCGGTGCTCCAGGTAGCTCGCGTACCGGTCGGCCTGGTCGTCGAGTTCGGCGAAGGTGACCGTGCCGGCGCCCGCCGCGATGGCGCAGCCGCCGGGGTCGCGGACGGCGGCCCGGCGCAGCAGGGTGTCCAGCGGGAGTTCGGGATAGGTGAATCGCGGCACGGCTGTCCTCACTGGTCGGGCGGCTGACGCTCGGGCGGTCCGGGGGCCGGCGGCTTGCGGTGGGCCGGGGGCGGGCCGGGGGCGGTTGGCCGGCGGGCGGCTCTTTGCGGGTGTCGGGTACCACCGTCGGCACACGTGCTCGAAGGAGCTTCGAAGCGCACTCAAGCCGGGCTACAGGACACGTCGTGATGGTTGTCGCGCGGTGGCCGGAATCGACGACCGCCACGCGTGCGATGGACGGGCGCTCGAGGAATCGGGCCGGTGCCCGCGGCCCTGCCTATCGTTCGCGTGACTTCGCACTACCCGGACTTCCGCCGGGGGTACCGCGCCCGGACCGCCGGGCCGGAAGGCGGCGGGCCCCACGGCGCTGATCGCCGAGGAGGCGTTGAACCGATGGTGACGACGGTACTCATGGACGAAGCCGGGACCCCGGCCGCGCTGGCCGCGGACCCCGATCCCGAGCACAGACCCAGACCCGAGCCGGATGCCGTCCCGCGGCTGCCCGTCCGGCCGGTCCCGGCCCCTTGCGCTTCGCGGCCTCACCGAGCCAGGAGGCGCTCTGGGCCGGACTCCCGCACCGGGCCCGCCCGCCGGTGGTGACGGCTGCGATCCGGCTGACGGGACACCTGGACACCCGCGCCCTGGCGGCCGCCTGGCAAGCCGTCGCCGGCCGGCACGAGATCCTGCGCAGCCGCTACCTCGTGCACGAGGGCCGGCTCACCCAGGTCGTCGCGGCGCAGGCCGGTCCGACCGTGCCCATCTCGCTGGCGGAGGTCCGGCCGTCGCAGGTGCCCGCGGCCGTCGCGGCGGAGCGGGAGCAGGCGTTCGACCCGGCGCGCGGACGGCTGGCCCGGCTGCGGCTGCTGCGCCAGGGCACGGGCGACCACGTGGGGCGCACCACGAGGTGCCGCTGGAGCCGGTCGCCGCGCAGCTGCGCCGGCCGCGGCTGGTGGAGCAGCTGGGCGAGGTGCAGTTCGGCGCCGGCCCGGCTGCCGACGGGCCCCGGCGGGGTGCGGCTTCCTGGGGCGGCCGGCTGCGCGCCGAGCCGTTCACGTCCGCTCCCGCCCCGGCGGCCCGGCCGCTGACCCTGATGCTGCGGCACGACGAGCGCGCCGCGCACTGCGTGTTCACCTACGACTCGTCCGTGTCCTCCGAGGCCCGCATCCGGCAGCTGCGCGCCGACTGCTTCGGGCTGCTCGGCGACGTCGCCGACCGCCCCAAGGCCCGCTTCCGCTGACGGGCCTCGCGGCAGCCCCGGCCGGCCCGGACAGCCCGGTCAGCCCGGCCGGTGCGCCGCCGCCGCGGTGAACAGATCGGTGCGCACGGCCACCGGATCGGTCCCGTAGGCGACCTTGCGCGTGATCTTCCCCCCTATGGGGGTGCCCGTGACGATCCCGGCGGTGCGGGCAAGCGCGAACCGGGCGAACGCCCCGTCCGCCCCGAACATCGCGCGCGCCTGCATCCGCTGCATCCGGTGGACCGCCGCGGCCGCGGCCGCCCGGCGCCGGGCGTACGGTTCCAGGCCCGCCCCCGTGACCGCCCCCCGGCCCAGCTCCTCCACGAGCACGGGATGCAGGGCGGCGGCGTCCTGGAGCGCGAGGTTGATGCCCTGGGCGCCGATCGGGCCGTGCGTGTGCGCGCTGTCCCCGATCAGGACGAGGCCGTCGCGGGTCCACTGCTCGGCGTGCGAGGCGAACACGTCGAGCAGGGTGAGCTGGTTGAGCGAGGTGAGCTGCTCGTGCAGCAGGTCCGCGAACTGCGGGAGCGCTCGCGCCAGTTCGCTCCGGATGTCCTCGATCCCGCGGCCCGGCCGGCTCCATCCGCCGTGCGGCAGAGTCCAGCCGATCCGCAGCCGGTCGGGGTGGCTGTCCTGGACCAGGACCGCGCTGCCGCCGGCCCGGTGCACCCTGACCTTCCCGGTGGCCCGGCCGGGCGCGTGCAGCGAGAACCAGACCACGTCGTGGGCGAAGGAGTCCGAGCGCCCGGCCCCGATCCCGGCCAGCGCCCGGGTCTTGGAGAACCGTCCGTCCGCGCCGACCACGGCCAGGGCGCGTACGGTGACGGGCGCGCGGTCGGGGCCCCTGGCGACGACCCCGGTGCACGGGCTGCCGGGCCGCTTCTCCAGCAGGGCCGACACCCGGTGGCCCTCCAGGTGCGTGAAGCCGGGCAGCTCCCGGCAGGCGTCCAGGAGTCCGGCCAGCAGGTGCGGCTGCGGGAGGGCCAGCAGGTGGTCGTACGGGGCGGGCAGCCGCCCGTAGTCGATGTCGAGCAGCACCCGGTCCCGGTCCAGCACCTGGAAGCCGGTCAGCGCGAGCGAGCCGCGGGCGCGTGCCGGTCCGAGGACGCCGAGCTCGTCGAGGATGCGCTGGCCGCCCGGCTGGAGGATCTCGCCGTGGAACTCCCGGCGCAGGGCGGTGGAACGCTCGATCAGCGTCACGCGGACGCCGGAGCGAAGCAGCATGAGGGTCAGTGCCAGCCCGGCGGGCCCGGCGCCGACGACGCACACGTCGGTCTCGGTCCCGGCGCCGGTGGCGGGGCACGGATCGGGGTGGTCCATGGGGGTGTCCCTCTCTCGCGGGTCGGTCCGGCCGGTCCGGTCAGTCGGTCTGCGGCCGGGTCAGCACGAGCGCGCTCTGGAACCCGCCGAATCCGCTGCCGAGGGCCAGCACCGCGCTCGTGTGCTGGTGACGGGCGGTCCTGGGGACGTAGTCGAAATCGCACTCCGGGTCGGGCACCCGCAGATGTGCGGTGGGCGGCACCGTTCCGTACTCGATCGCCAGGGCCCCGGCGGCGGCCTGGAAGGCACCGACCGCGCCGAGGGGGTATCCGGTCATCGAGGCGATCGCGCTGACGGGCACGTTGCGGGCGTGCCGACCGAGCGCGCGCTTGATGGCCGCGATCTCGTGCCGGTCGCTCTGCCGGGTGCCCGAGCCGTGCGCGCTGACGTACTCGACAGCGGACGCATCGAGGCGGGCCTCCTCGAGCGCGGCACCGATGGCCGCGGCCAGCTCCGTTCCGTCTGGGGTGAGCCCCGTCATGTGCTGGGCGGTGGCCCGGCTCGCGTAGCCGGAGAGCTCCGCGTAGATGCGGGCGCCGCGGCGGCGGGCCCGCTCCCGCTCCTCCAGGACCAGGACGGCCGCGCCCTCGCCGAGCACGAACCCGTCGCGGGTCCGGTCGAAGGGCCGCGCGGCGCTCGAAGGGTCCGCGTTGCGCCGAGAGGTGATCCGGACGATGTCGCAACAGGCCATGACGACCGGGGAGATCGGGGCCTCGGCGGCCCCGGCGAGCACGACGTCCGCGCTGCCCTCGCGGATCAGCTCGGCTCCGTGGCCGAGCGAGTCCAGGCCGGCCGTACAGCCTCCGGCGACGAACGAGACGGGGCCCTGCGCCCCCGCGTCCCGGGCCACTTCGGCGGCCAGCGAGCCGGGTACGAAGTAGTCGTACAGGTGGGGCACCGCCCGGGTGTGGTCGACCAGCCAGCGGGCGCCGACGTGGCTGGCCACGGCGTACTCCAGGCTCAGCTCGGCGGCGCAGCCCAGCGCGCTGCCCAGGGCGACCCCGGTGCGCAGCGGGTCGAGCGTCGTCGCCGCCCCGCTGTCGGCGAGCGCCTCGCGGGCTCCGGCCAGCGCGAACTGCGTCACGCGGGCGAGGTCCGTGGCCTGCCCGGCGCTCAGCCCGTGCTCCTGGGGGTCGAAGTCGATCTCGGCGGCGACGCGGGAGCGCAGCGGCCGGGCGTCGAAGGAGGTGACCGCGCGGGTGGCGGAGCGCCCGGAGGTCAGCATCGACCAGAAGCCCTTGGTGCCGCCACCGCCCGGGGCGACCACCCCGATACCGGTGATGACCACGCGTTTCAACGCCCGGACCGCCCCACCGTCCGGCAGACCTGCCCGAGCAGTCCCGGCAGTTCGCCGTTGCGGACGAAGAAGTGTCCGCCGGGCACCGTGCGGGACTCGAAGCGCCCGGTCGTCCACTCGCTCCATCCCCGGAGCACCTCGGGGGGTCCCACCGGGTCCTCGCTGCCGGCGACGGCCAGCAGCGGCACGGGCACCGGACCGCCGGCGACCGGGTCGAGGGCGGCGGCGCGCAGCGAGGCGGCCAGCCGCAGGTCGTCGCGGAGCACGGGGAAGACGAAGCGGTGCCACACGCCGGGATCGACGCTGGCGGGCACGCCGTCGAAGCTCTCGAGGATACGCATCAGTTCGTCGTCGGGGGCGTCGGCGGTGAAGGCCGTCCCCCCGAACACGTCGGGCGGCGGCACGGCGCCTATCACCAGCAGCTCGGGCAGCGGCAGTCCCGCGTCGTCCAGCGCGCGGGTGAGCGTGTAGGCGATCAGCCCGCCGAGGCTGTGCCCGTACAGGACGTACGGGCCGGGCGGCTGCTCCTTGAACAGTTCGCGCAGGTCGTCGAGGAGCGCCTCGCGGGTGGTCACCCGCGCCTCGCGGCGCCGCCCGTCACGGCCCGGCAGCAGCTGGGGCTCGGGGGTCACTCCGGGGCCGAGCAGATCGCTCCAGCGGTGGAAGGCCGAGGTCCCGGCTCCCGCGTGCGCGAAGCACACCAGCCGCACGTCCTGTTCCCGTGCCATGCCCCGTCCTTCCTCGCCCGCCATATCCACCCCACCCTGCACAGTCCTGCTCGAGGCCGGCTCGAGTCCTCCCCGGATCCGGGTCAGGCCACCGCGGACCGGGGCTTTCGGCCCCGGTCCGCGGTTCCTGCGTTCCTGTGTCGCATCTCAGGCCGCGTACAGGTCGAAGGTGGATCCCCGGCGCGGGCCGGCCGGCACGTCGAGTGCCGGATCCACCGTCAGCATCGCCTGGTGCAGGCGCTGGAGCTGCGGGGAGGGTTCCACCCCGAGGTCCTCGATGAGGTGCATCCGCAGGCGGCGGTAGACGTCGAGCGCGGTGGCCTGGCGGCCGGAGCGGTAGAGCGCCACCATCGCCTGCGAGTGCAGGCCCTCGTGCTGCGGGTGCCGGGCGATCAGCTCGGAGAGCTCGGCGATGAGCTCGGTGTGCCGGCCCAGCCGCAGGTCCACGTCGATGCGCCGCTCGACGGTGACCAGCCGGCTCTCCTCCAGGCGCATGACCTCGATCTCGAGGATCGGTCCCACGCGTACGTCGACCAGCGCCGGGCCCTGCCACAGTGCCAGCGCCTGCCGCAGCTTGGTGGCGGTGCGCTCGTCGTCGCCCTCCTCGAAGGCGCTCTGCCCGTCGGCCACCAGCCGCTCGTACTCGTGGACGTCCACGCTCTCCGGGGCGATCTGGAGCAGGTACCCGCCGTGCCGCGTGGCGAGGACCTCCTTGGCGCCGCCCGGGTCACCCGGCCCCATGGCGGTGCCGAGCCTCCTGCGCAGCTGCAATATGTAGGTCTGCAGGGTGGTGAGCGCGCTCTGGGGCAGGTCGGTGCCCCACACCTCCTCCATCAGGGTCGGTACGGGCATCACCCGCCCCGGGTAGAGCGCGAGCAGCGCCAGAATCTGGCGCGGCTTGCCGGCCGTCGGAACAATCGAGCCCCCGTTGACTTCGGCACTCAACGGACCCAGAACCTGAATCTTCACGGTTTCCTCCGCACGTCGTCGAGTTCCCATCGATTTCAAGCCTTCGACTGAGGCACAGTAGCGGGATCCAGGGCAACACCCCTCAATTTCTTGAGCGTCTGTCGAGCACACCTCCAATTTCGACGTTTGCGCACTTCAGTCAAACTGTTAGATTCCCTTGCGGGATGACTGCCGGAACGTAATTCAACGACCGGCCGTACAGGTCTTTCCGCGATTGCCACCGGATCGCTGGGAGGAGTGACCGATGGAATGGGACGTAAGTCGGAGCGACGGCCTGGACTTCCGCGTCCTGGGCCCCGTCGAGGTGCACGACCACCGGTCGGGCACCCGGATCACACCGTCCGGCGCCAAGCAGCGCGCCCTGCTCGCGGCCCTGGTCGTACGCGCCGGGGAGGTGCTCTCCGCCGAGCGGCTCATCGACGAACTGTGGGGGGACCGCCCGCCCGCGGGCGCGGCCAACGCGCTGCAGGCCCATGTGGCCCGGCTGCGCCGGCTGCTGGCCCCCGCCGGCGAGGGCGATCCCGGCCAGTCCCTGATCACCACGCACCCGCTCGGCTACCTGCTGCGGCTCGGATCCGCCCCTACGGACGCCCAGCGCTTCACCCGGCTCTCCGCGCAGGGCCGGGCGGCGGTCGTGGCCGATCCCGCGCACGCCGCCGACCTGCTGGACCGGGCCCTGGCACTGTGGCGCGGCCCCGCGCTGGAAGGCAGCGGACGGGGCCAGATCTGCGCACGGGAGGCGGAGCGGCTGGAGCAGAGCCGGCTGACCGCCCTGGAGACGTGCTACGAGGCGAAGCTGCGCGGCGCGCGGCACGCCGAGGTCACCGGGGAACTGGAACGACTCACGGCGGCCCATCCCACCCGGGAGCGCTTCTACGACCTGCTGATGCTCGCCCTGTACCGGTGCGGCCGCCGGTCCGAGGCCCTGGGCGTGTACGAACGGGCCCGGCAGCGGCTGATGAGCGAGATCGGCATCGGGCCCGGGCCGGCCCTGCGGGACCGGATGGAGTCCATCCTGCTGCGGGAGCCGGGACTGGACTCCGCCGGACCGCTCCCGGCCGCCGCGGGCGTGGACGCGGCCGTGGACGCGGCAGTGCTGGACCTGTCCGGGGAAATCGCCCGTCTGCGGGCCCGCATCGACGCCATCGGCCGCGAACAGGACGAACTCGTACGCCGTTTCACACTCCTGTCCGAAAGGGCCCGGGAAGTCTCGTCCGGCCGCTGACCGAATGGGAGCGCAAGCAACATTGCCCTTTCGCTCGAGATATTCTCCAGCGCCATTCCAGCGGCGGCAGATATGCGCCCGCCCGGAGTCTTTTCGGCAATGCGACGGCCGATTTCGCGCACCCGGTTCACACCCCGGCGAGTTCCGGCAGCACGAGGCGGCGCGGTGCGGCGCGCCCCCACGGAAATCCGTGGTGCAGGTGGACCGCCGGCAGGTGGGCGACATCGACCTCCACCGCCACCGCCGCCAGCACCTCCGGCACCGGCTCGACCTCGAGGAACCGCCAGCGCCGCGCCGAGTCGTCGGCCGGCGGCCGGAAGGAGAGCACGCCCTGGTCCTCGGCCAGGGTGAAGGCGAAGGAGTCGAAGGGCAGGGCGAGTCCCAGGCCGCGGGCCTTGGAGTACGCCTCCTTCAGCGTCCACAGGCGCAGGGCGCGCCGGTCGCGCGGCCGCCCGGGGGCGGCGCGGGCGATCCAGTCCTGCTCCTGGGGGGAGAACGTCGCGATGATGTTCTCCAGCCCGCGTTCGCCCCGGTCCAGCCGCTCGACGTCCACGCCGATGCGGTGCTCGCGGGACACCCCCAGCAGGTTGTACGCGTGGGCGTGCGAGAGGTTGAAGTCCAGGGTGTCGGCGCCGCGCGGCAGTCCTCCCGTGGGCATCTGGAGGAACGGCCGCCCGCGCGAGGAGCGCCAGATGATCGCCTCGGCCTCGGGGATGCCGGTCTCCAGGGCCAGTACCCGGCGCACCAGGGCGTGGGCGACGAGGTACTGGCGGCGGTCGCGTTCGAAGAGGAAGCGCGCGGCGACCTCCTGCTCGTGCTCGTCCAGCCAGTACGAGGCCAGGGTGGCGGCGATCCCGGGGGCGAGGTCCTCGTTGGGACAGAACCACAGGTTGATCGGGACGGGCCCGTTCTCGTCCGGCCCGGAGGACCAGGAGGACCCCGAAGGCCCAAAGGCCCCGGAAGGCAGCAGGGTCATGCCCGCTCCTCCTCGCCGCCCAGCCACAACGGGGTGCGCAGGAACGCGGACGCGGGCAGCGGCACGGCCACGGCGCCCGCCCCGTGGGCCCGCTCCAGCGCCGCCCAGTCGACGTCCAGTCCGGACAGCCACAAGCTCCTGACCTGGTGCAGGTGTCCGGCCCGCCACAGCGCGGCGAGGTAGTCGGCGGTCTCGGGCACGGCGCCCATGCCCAGCGGGTCGGCGCCGCCGCCGCGCAGGTCGGCGCACGGGCCGCCCTCCGCGGCGAACCGCTCCAGGACCTCCGCGAGTTCGTCGGTGCCGGCGACGACGGCCGCGAACCGGCAGTCCATGGCGGCGCGCCCGGTGCGCAGGGCGCGGGCGAGCACCCCCAGCTCCGGTACCGGGCCGGCTCCGCGCAGCAGCTCGGCGAACCGGCGTGCGGTGGCGACGAGATGGGCGGGGGTGGGCGCGGACAGCACGAACAGCTCGGCGGCTCCGTCGGCCCCCGCGGGTCCGGCGGCCTCGCCGGCCCCGGCGGCGGGGAGGTACTCCTCCAGGATCACGTGCGCGGCGCAGCCACCGGCTCCGTGCGCCCCGACGGACGCCCGGCGGGGCGCCTGCTCCCCGCCCTCCCAGGCCTGCGCCTCGGCCCTGCCCGGACCGGGCACCAGGACCCGGTGGCTCAGCTGGAGCACGGCCCGGGTGAGCGCGGCCGCCGCGGTCACGGCCCCGGCCTCGCCCACGAACGCCCGTACGGAATCGGTGTCCTCGCGAACGGCGACGGTGGAGGCGTCCACCGCGGCCGCCCGCAGCGCGGCGCCCAGCACCCGCTGCCCGGGAGCCTCCTCGTCACCGCCGGCGGCGCGGGACCCTCGGCCGGGTCCGGCGGACGGGAGGCCCGGTGCGGTGTGCCCGACGGCGCTGCCGCGGATCACGCAGTGGACGGTGTCCCCGTCGGCCAGGGCCCGCGCCAGGGGCTTGAGCAGCAGCGCGCCGACGCCCTCGCCCGCGCCGGTACGGCGGCTGGAGGGGTGCAGCAGCAGCTGGACTCCGCCCACGAGCGCGGCGGCGCATTCCCCGGCGCGCAGGGCGGCCGCCGCCAGGTGCAGGGCGACGAGCACGGAGGACTCCGCGGTGTCGACCGACTGGCTGGGGCCGGTGAGGCCGGCCAGGGCCGAGAACCGGTTGGGCAGGCTCCAGTGGCCGCCGCGGGGCAGCCGTACGGGCCGCTCGCGCGTCCAGGTCCGGGCCGCGAGCAGCGCGTAGTCCCCGGTCCCGGCGCAGGTGAACACCCCGACGCTGCGCGCGGTCCCGTCCGCGGCGGTGAGGGCGTCCAGGCGGCCGCCGGTGCATCCGGCGTCCTCGAGGGCTTCCCACGCCGTCTCCAGGAACAGCCGTTCCTGAGGGTCGATCAGGGCCGCCTCGGACACGTCGATCCCGAAGAACCCGGCGTCGAAGTCCTGGACGCGCTCCAGGTAGTGGCCCCGCTCGTCGCCGGGCCGCCCGGACGGCGGAGCCCCGGCGCTGCCGCGCCCCTCGCGCGCCTGGCGCCAGAACGAGGCGAGGTCGGGCGCGCCCGGGTAGCGTCCGGCCATCCCCACCACGGCGATCCGCTCGGTGGCGGACGGCCCTTCCCCGGCCCGCTCCCGCACGGTGTCCGGCCGCGGAAAGGCCACGGGCACCGGAACCGTGCCGCCGCTACGGGCAGCCGTACCCGTGGCGGTACGGGCACCGGCGCCGGTGCCCGTCAGCAGCGCGGCCGCCTGTGCCCGGTCCAGATGACCGTTCTTGAACCGGGTCAGGACTTCCTTCTCGTCCATCTGGACGCGCTCCTTCTGGAGTGAGAGACGGCTTCAGCCGCGGCGGGCGAGCAGCACGAGCGCCTCGTCCACGCTGAGCCGGTCTTCGCGGACCGCGTCCAGCAGGACGTCGAGGTCGTCCCGGGCCGCCGGACGGGAGGCGAGCTCCGGCGCCCGGGCGGGGGCGGCCTCGTGCCCGGAGGCTCCGGTGCGCACGGCGATGTAGGCAGCCATGGCTGCGATGTTGGGGTGTTCGTAGAGCAGGACGGACCGCTCCTTCATGCCGAAGGTGCGGTTGACGACGGCGATGAACTCGGCGCCCACGATGGAGTCGACGCCCAGCACGTTGAACGGGGCGGTGGTGTCGATGTCCCAGGCGTCGCAGCACAGGATCGCCGCGAGCTGCTCGCGCAGCACCTCGGCGATCTGCTGCGCCGCGGGCGCCCCGGCGGGTTCCCGTACGGGTTCCCGTACGGGTTCCGGTGCGGATTCCCGTGCGGGGACGGTATCCACGGCGGAAGCGGGAGAAGCGACGGAGGCTGCGGGAGCGGCGGGGGCTGCGGGAGCGATGTCGGCGGCGGGAACGGCGAGCACCGTGGCGGCCGGCCGGGCCTCCCCGCTGTTCATCGCCCGCTTGACCTCCCGTGCGAAGGAAGCCGGCGTCGGGTAGTCGTACAGGTCGGTCGCCCGCACCCGCAGTCCGTACCGGCTGTTGACGACGGCCACGAACTCCACGACCAGCAGGGAGTCGAGCCCCAGGGTCCGGAAGGTCTGCTCGGGGTCGATCTTCTCCGCTTTGATCCGCAGGACGTCGCCGAGCACCCCGACGAGGTCGTTCAGCACATCACTGGGATGTTCGTTCGTCATCGATTGCTCCTCCAAGCCTTCAGTGGCACACGGTCCGGTATCGGTGGTCCGGCGCGCCGCCCACGGGGCGGGCCGGGAGATCGGGCGCCGGCACTTCGGAGCGCGATTCCCTCACCGCGCCCTCGGGCGCCAGGATCGGCAGCAGCAGGGACCACAGTCCGGAGACCCGGCGCTGCAGCTCGGCGTAGGGCATCGCGGTGCCGGCCATCGCCTCGATCCCGCAGGCTGCGGCGGCGACCAGCGATTCGACGCTCTCCCAGCGGCCCTCGGCGCGCAGTTCGCCCGCGTCGCGGGCCTGTCGCAGCAGCCCGCAGACTGCCGCGAGCCAGATCTGGTGGAAGTCTGCGACGGTCTGGGGAAGGCCCGCGCACTCCTTGGTGAGGCGGAAGCTCGCCGGGATCGCCGGCTCCTCCCGCAGGGTGCGGGCCATCCAGTACGTGGTGTCGACCAGCGTCTGGAGCGGAGAGAGCCCGGCTTCGAGCCGCTCGCGTACCGACTCGTCCAGCAGCGCGCGGCCGCGCAGCTGGACTGCCTCCGCCAGTTCGTCCTTGGAGGCGAAGTGGAAGTACAGCGCCCCCTTGGTCACTCCGGCGAACGCGGCGATCCCTCCGATTGTCGCGTTCGCGTAACCGTTGCGGTGGAACATCTCGGCCCCCGCGTGCACCAGCTTCCTGCGGGTCCGCTCCGACCTCTCCTGCATCGCGGTTCCTCCTCGGCCCCGACCTGTGGCTGTCCGGTCGCGCGGCCGCACCTCCGGGCCGTCCGCGGCGTGCCGGATGGGGTGTGCGGGCATCTCAGCCCACGCGTACGAGTCGCTCGTTGCCGGTCTCCGCCACCCCCGCGGGGCTTTCGGGGCCCGCCATGAGGATCGAGCGCTGCAGCCTGCGCAGGGCGGCCGACGGCTCGAGCCCGAGCTCGCGCACGAGGACTCCGCGCAGCCGCTGGTAGACGTCGAGCGCCTCGCCCCGGCGGCCGGACCGGTGCAGGGCCAGCATGAACTGGCCGTGCAGGTTCTCGTGGGTGCGGTAACTGCTGGCCAGTACGGTCAGTTCGGCGAGCAGCTCCCGGTGCCGTCCGATCCGCAGATCGGCCTCGATGCGCTGATCGAGGGCGCACAGCCGGGTCTCCTCCAGCCGACGGGTCTCCATGTCGAGCTGGGTGCCGCCCTGTACGTCGGCGAAGGCCGGCCCCGACCACAGGGACAGCGCCTCGCGCAGCAGCCGGGCCGCGCCCGGGAAGTCGCCCGCGTCCATGGCCCGGTAGCCCATGCCGGCGAGCCGGTCGAACTCGCGGACGTCGCTGGTGCCGCCGCCGCTGTTGAGCAGGTAGCCGCCGGGCAGCGTGACGAGCACGTCCTTGGCCGTACGCCGGCCGTCCCCGCCCTCACTCCCCTCGCCCTGCTCCAGGGCCGTCGCGATGAGCGTCCGAAGCTGCAGTACGTAGGTCTGCAGCGTCGTGCGGGCGCTGCGCGGCGGTGTCCCCGCCCACAACTCCTCGATCAGGGCCGACACCGGGACGACCTGGTCGGCGTGCAGGGCCAGCAGTGCCAGCACCTGTCGCGGCTTGGGGGCGGTCGGCGTTACGGAGACTCCTTGTTCCCGCACCGCCAGTGTGCCCAGTACTTCGATGTCCACGTCGTACTCCCCTGTCCGTGGATAAGCCTGACTCAGTAAAAAACAGGACCAGCGGTTTGTCAATATGAAACCGACCATGCTGTTTTTATTGATCAGCTCATCCAGTGGAGCCTCAATCACCGCTCTGACCTGCAGGAATCCATCTCTCGCAGGAGAGGTCACCCTCAAAGACGCGCCCCGGCTGCGCTCCAGAGCGGACCTAGGTGGATCAAAACAGACTGTTCAGTCTTGGAGCACGCAGATGCCCCGGTCTTCCGTTCGCATGCACGGAAGACCGGGACGCAGAGCCACTACAGCGGGCGGGGCCCCTCGGCGTCGAGGTCCGCGAGACGGGCCGTCGGCACGACCGTCGGCAGCAGCAGCCGCCAGAACCGGGTGATGGTGGAGTCCGAGAGCCACTCCGCCTGCCGGACCCCGAGCACCTCGAACCCCACGGTCGCGGCCACCACGGCGCTCACCACGTCCGAGGCCGTCACCTCCGGACGCAACTCGCCCTCGGCATCAGCCTGTTCGAGCGTCTCTAGGACCCATCGCCGCCACCACTCACGCAGATCGGCACGCGGCGGGCGGGAAACCTCGCCGCTCAGCTCGAACCCGGCCCGCAGCACCACGTCCCCGCGCAGCGCAGTCGCCAACCGGTGGGTCACGTCGACCAGGAGCTGCATACGGCTTGCCCCGAGCGGGAGACCGGCTTCGGTGACGGCCAGCAGCCGGGCCAGCGCCGCCTCCTCGACCGCGTCGGTCAGCACGGCCTTGCTGGTGAAGTGGTGGTGCAGCGCGCCGTTGCTCACCCCGGCCAGCTTACTGATCGCGGTGAGGGACGCCACCGCGAATCCCTCCCGGTCGAAGATCTCGGCCGCGGACCGGATCAGGGTGTCGCGCGTACGCACCGCGCGTTCCTGTTTGGCCATCAACTACTCCGTCACTGCAAGGGGTTGCCACGCCTGCGGAAGGGCAGGCGGCCAGGGAAGCTGCGACGAAGCCGGCCGGGGAGCTGGACTCGCTGGCACCCCCGGCACCACCGCTCACAGTCACACCAGGCCGCTCCCCACGATGCAGCGAGCCCACTACCCTAGAGTCTAACAAACCGCTTGCGCGGTTTTAATAGCATTGCGGAGCTGAACGCGCTGCTACCGGCAGCGGTGCGCCATGTTCGAACAGGCATATACGAACAAACTGCGCCGGCGACATGCCCGGCCCGGGCGACACACGGCACATGGGCGAGGTCTTCATCAAGATCAACGGACGGTTCCACCACGTGCGGCGGGTCGTGAACCAGGACGGCAGCGGGCTCGACAGCCCGGCTGAGAACAAGCGGGACGCCAAGGCCGCGATCAGGTTCCCCCGCCGCCGCCTGAGGCATTTGCCGTAGGTGCCGCGGGTGGCGGTTGCCGACCAAGCTCGGCTCCTGCGGGGCCGCCCACCGGCAAGTGACCCCGTCCGCTGAGCATACGATCCGACTATAACAAACCGCTGGTGCGGTTTCTGCGCACGGTCGAAGAACGCCCGCCGAAATCCACGGGGAGAAGGGGCGGTGAAGGCCCCCTGCCTACCGTCCGGACACAACAGAAAGGCTCCGGGGCCAAGTTCGCCGCGGAGCCTGTGGCTCTGTCCCGTACGCCGTGCCCGGCACCCGCTCAAGCCTGGCGCAGCACCACCGGAAGAGCCCCGTAGCCGTTCAGCAGGAAGGTGGGCATCGGCTCCAGGTCCTGCTCCGGGCAGCCGAGGGCCATGTCCGGGAAGCGCTCGAAGAGCGCGGCGAGAGCGGTGGTGGCCTCCAACACGGCCAGCGGGGCGCCCAGGCACCGGTGCACGCCGTGGCCGAATCCGATGGTGTCGCGCTCGGTGCGCAGCAGGTCGAACTCCGCGGCGTCCGCCCCGTACCGCTCCGGGTCGCGGCCAGCGCCCGCGAAGGAGACGAGGATGGCGTCGCCCTGCTGGATCTTGACCCCATCCAGGTCGATGTCCTCCACCGCAAAGCGCATGGGCGAGTAGCTCGCGGGGCTGTGGACCCGCATCGTCTCGGCGACCACGTCCTCCCAGCTGGCCCGGCCCTCCCGTATGTGCGCCAGCTGCTCGGGACGGGACAGCAGCGCGCCCAGGGCGTTGGTGACCAGCGTGGACGTGGTGTCCTGGCCCGCCGCGATCAGCAGGAAGAGGGAGCCGAGCAGTTCGGTCTCGGTGAGCGCGTCGCCGTTGTCCCGGGCCTCGATCAGCGAGGACGTCAGGTCGTCGCCCGGCTCAGCGCGCTTGGCCGCCACGTGCCCGGCCAGCAGTCCGAAGGCTGTCATGCGCGCGGCTTCCATCTCGTCCGCCGTAACCGTAGTGCTGAACACGGTGTGCAGCGCGGCCGCCAGCGCGTCCCGCTCGGGGCCCCGCTCGACTCCGAACAGCTCGCATATCACCTGCAGGGGCAGCAGTTCCGCGAACGCGGAACGCAAGTCGACGGGCTGGCCGGCCGGCACGGAGTCCAGTCCGTCGAGCAGCTCGGCGGTCAGCTCCTCGACCCGGGGCCGCAGGGCCGCGGACCGCCGCGCTGTGAACGCCCCCGCGACAAGGCGGCGCAGCCGACTGTGTTCCTGGCCGTAGGCGAACAGCATGTTCTCGTTGGCCACCCAGGGATAGAGCGGCCAGTCGGGCGTTATTCGCCCGTCGACGAACTCCGGCCAGTGCCGTCGGGCGTCCTTGGAGACCCTCGGGTCGAGCAGCAGGCGCTCGACGTACGGCTGGCCCACCACGGCCCAGGCGCGGACCCCGCCCGGGAGCTCCACCTCGACCGCCGGTGCCTGCTTCCGGAGCATCGCGACCTCACCCGCGATGTCCCGCCCCTCCACGTCCAGCGCGTACGGGCAAGCAGCCATGTCCATCTATGCACTCCATTCGGTTGGTCGTTGCGTTTCCGTACGCCGTCACACCCACGCGCACCGAGGAGAACGTCGCGCCCCCTCCCCCGTTCCGTTCGACGGCGCCAGGAACAGGTCATAGACCCGGTCCCACGGGCCATAGCGTTCGGGCACGTCACGCCATGGGGCGCCGGTCCGAGTCCGCCACCGTATGCCGTCTATCAGCTGCCGCCGCGCCCACACCTGCGGCCGGCCCGGCTTGATGCCCTGCGACAGCAGCGGCTCAAGCCGGGCCCACTGCCCGTTCGTCAGATCCCCACGCCCCACAGGACGTGATCAAGAACGAACAAGATCCACTTTCGCAACAGGCCCTAGGCCGCCTCGGACGCCGCCTCGGCCTTCGCGTCGCGCAGCCTGACGGCTGCCTCGTACACGCGCTCCGCGCGGTCCGCGGCGAAGTCGAGGCGCACCAGCACCCCGGGCATGGCGATCGCGGTCAGCAGCGTCCGCATCAAGTCGGTCACCCGTTCCACCATGTCCGCGTGCCCGGTCATGATCTTCGACAGAACCTGGACGCCGGTGAAGCTGCCGGTGAACATCTTGGCCGTGGCCTCGATGTCGACGTGAGGAAGGATCTCCCCGCACTCCTTCGCACGGGTGAGCAGCGCCGTGTTGTGGTCGTTCCAGCCCTGCATGGGGATGCGGCGGTCCAGGCCGTCGACCGGGGAGCCCTGGTCCACGGTGAGCCGCACGCTCCCCCGTACCAATGGGTCGCCCTTGTACAGCAGGTGGGCGAGTACCAGTGCCTCGTCCAAGCTCTGCTGCAGGTACAGTTCCGACTCCGGTACCGGCGGCAGGGCTTCCACCTGCCCGGCCAGCACTGCCTGGGCAAGCTCTTCCTTCGAGGTGAAGTGGAAGTAGAGCGCTCCCTTGGTCACCCCGGATTTCTTGAGCACCTCGGAGATCGTCGCGGACTCGTAGCCGACCTCGTCGAACAACTCCGCCGCCGCGACCAGGATCTTCTGCCGTGTACGAATGGCTCGTTCTTGCCGCGCCATACACCCTCCGCTACCACTCGGGACAAGAACAAACCGCGAGGTTTGCACTCTCCCCCGTGCTCACGTGGCGTGATTACCGCGCCACCGTCCGATATCGCCCCTGGTCAGCCTAGGTACCGACCAAGCCATCCTCGACTATATCCGCACTCGGCAAAAAAAACCAGGGTACCGGTTTTTGCTTGTCACCTCTTGAAAACAAAACCGGTTAGTTCGTATCTTTGGCTCTGCGTAACTACTTCGGTTCCTAACGGGGGGATGGTCCGATGTTGGCACTGACGCGTGAGTACGCGGAGACCTATCGACGCAGCGGGAGTGGCGTGGCTGACCTCCACCCCGCCCCGATCAGCGTTTTGCCTGCTCAGCGGGACTCGACCAAGCCTGGCCCCAGGCCCACATCTGCCACCCAAGAGCTGACCCACCTGCTCTTCGACCGCGACGACCGCGAGCGGGTCCACGGGGGCTGGCGGCGACTCCTCGCCGGCAAGGCCTTCTCCTACCTTCCGGACCTGACTCCGGGAGAGCGGACGGCGGTTTCGTACGACCGTCTGCGTATGGTCAACAGCACGGTCGACGATCCGATGGCGCTGGCGCACGACGCCCGCCTGCTGGCCGGGCTCCACGAGTGGGCCGGGTTCGTGGACGGGGGCCTGTGCACCCTGGCGAGCATCCACTACAACCTCTTCATGGGGAGCCTGCTCGACCACGAGGTCTACGGACGGGACCTGTCCACTTTCACCTCGATGCGGCGCATCGGGACCTTCCTGTGCACCGAGCTGGCACACGGCAACGACGTCGCCTCACTGCAGACCGTCGCCGTCTTCGACCCGGCAACCGGCGGCTTCATCCTGAACACGCCCAATCCGGGTGCGCGCAAGTTCATGCCCAACACCAGCCTCATCGGCGGTCCGAAGAGCGCCCTGGTCGCGGCTCGGCTCCTGGTCGACGGCGAGGACCAGGGCATCTTCCTGTTCCTGACCCCGCTGAGCGACCACGCCGGGCACCTGCCCGGGATCACCGTCCGCCAACTGCCACACCGCACGGGAACGCCGGTCGACCACTGCCTCACGTCCTTCGACCACGTATGGCTGCCGCGTGAGGCCATGCTGGAGGCCGACCACGGCCGGCTGGACGAGGACGGCACGCTGACCAGCGCGCTGGGAAACCGGCGCAAGCGCTTCCTGCGCTCCGTCAACCGCGTCACCGTGGGCAAGCTCTGCATGAGCGCCGGCACCTTGGGCATGGCACGGGCCGCGCTGACCATCGCGGTGCGCTATGCGCACCACCGGCAAGTCGGCGGCCCGAAGACCGGCCAACGCATCCCGGTGGTCCGCCACCGCAGCCACCACAGCAGGCTGCTGCACTCTCTCGCGAACGCCTACGCCATGACCTTCCTGCACCGGACGGTGATGGACCGCTTCGTCGCGCACGAGGAAGCGGAGCGCGAAGAGGTGGAGCGCCTGGTCGCCGTCGCCAAGGGCTGGATCACCTGGCAGGCGCGGGAGATCGCGACCGAGTCCCGCGAACGGTGCGGCGCGCAAGGCCTGTTCCCGGCAAACAGGATCTCGGACCTGCCCGGGAACATCGAGGGCGGGATCACCGCGGAGGGCGACAACCTGGTGATCTGGGTGAAGGCTGCCGCCGAGATGGTGTTCGGGCACCAGGTGGACCCCATCAGCTCGGACACCCGGCCGCCCGGCGAACGCGACCTGACGGACCTGCGTTTCCTGCGCGACCTGCTCGCCTCCGTCGAACGGACCTGGCAGGCACGCGCCCGCATCGCACTGCGCCAGGGCCCCTCCGGGGACCCGGTCGGCCGCTGGAACGAGTCCTCCGGCGCCGCGCTGGAGATGGTCTCGGCCCACGCAAGCAGGCTGGCGGCCGACGCCTTCCTGGAGGCGGCGGGGCGGGCGACCGAGCCCGCGACCCGCAAGCTGCTCACGAACCTGTGCTGGCTGTTCCTGCTCCAGCAGCTGCGCCAGCACACCGGTGACCTGCTCGCGGAGCAGCGGCTGACGGTGCAGCACGTACTCGGTCTGCACGAGACGATCGACGCCGTCCTCGCGGAGCTCGCCCCGCACATGATGACGCTCGTGGACGCCTTCGACCTGCCGGACGAGTTCCTCGCTGAGGCCCCCATCGCCAACGCGGACTACCTTGACCACTACCGGTAGAGCGCCACTCCTGACCCGTGTGCCGCGAGTCTCGCCGCTCGCGGCACACGGGTGTCAGTGAAGGGAACGGGACAGCGCTGCCTCATGGGATGACTGCTCCCGTGTCGGCCCGATCAGGGCGATCACGAAGCGAACACCCCGTACCGCGCACCTTCCCCGACCACCTTCTGCAGTTGCCTGTCGTCCCGTGCGAAGACGAGCCCGCCGGCCCCGCCGCGGGCGGCACCGTCCGGCCGGTCTACGGCCGCAGCTCCAGCATCGCCGAGGACATGGGGCCGCCCTCCGAACGCTCCGTCTTGCGCCCCTTGTTGCCCGGGGCCAGCGTCCGGGCGTCCACGGCCTCGGCCGGCGCCCCCCTCGCGTACAGCCCCTCGGGGGCGGTGTCCCGGTCGTGCGGCAGCAGCCAGAAGACCCGCCGGCGGAACGTGCCGGAGGAGCGCGAGGGCTTGGCCTTCGGCCCCAGCAGGGCGTACCCGACCATCCGCCCGTCGCGGTGGTACGCGGGCCTGCCGCGCCGGGTCGGCAGCCGGTCCAGGCTCTGGCGGACGTAGTCGAGCCGGCTGATGTCCTCCAGCCAGACGAGGTCCACTTCGTGGACGATCTCGTCTTCTGCGATGAGGGCGCTCATACTGTCTCCTCGTCCGCGAGCAGGCCGATGCCCGGGTAGTACTTGCGCTGGTTGGACAGGATCATTTCCTTCGGCGAGGCCAGTCCCACCACCTCGCGGACGCGTGCCGCGAAGGCCCGGGAGGATATGGCCGGGGCTCCCTCATTCTGGCACCACGCCCTGTAGGCCGCGTAGAGCTGCGCTTGCTCCGCCCGCAGATCGGCCTCCAGGCGGCAGGTCTCGCCGATGAAGCGCCCGGTGTGGTCCTCGGTCTCCGCGTACGCCGTGGTCGCGATGCGGACGCGCTCGGGGCCCGTGAGGTCCCGGTCGCCGCCGAGGTAGCGCCGGGCGCCCTCGATCAGCCAGTTGAGGATGCCCGGGCCCTCCTGGGTGACGAGCACGTCCGCCAGGTTGTCGATCTTGCGGTCGTCGGAGACGACCCGCTCGAACGGGATCAGCCGCATGCGCCGCCAGAACGCGAAGCCGCCGGTGCCCACCTCGGGCCGGTGGTTGCCCAGCAGCCACATCTTGTGCGTCGGCTCGAAGCTGAAGAAGTCCTGCCGCATCCGGCGCGCCTTGATGCGGTCTCCGCCGGTGAGCAGTTTGACGCGGGCCTCGTCGAAACGGTCACCCGGTTTGACCTCGCTGCACACGATCACGCGGCGGCCGTGCAGCTCGGCGAGGTCGGTCGGGTGCCCCTCGTACGGCCGGGACATCAAGAATCCCGGAGGCGCCGCGTCCGCGTAGTCCCCGAGCAGCTTCATCAGGACGTCCAGCAGTACGGACTTGCCGTTCTTGCCGGACCCGAACAGGAACGGCATGACCTGGGCGCCGACGTCCCCGGTGACGGAGTAGCCGAGCAGCAGCTGGAGGAAGTCGATCATCTCCGCCCCCTCAGGCCCCTCGCCGAAGGTGTCGGTCAGGAAGCGGTGCCAGCGCGGCGTGGGCATCGGCTGCGGCGCTGCCGAGGTGGAGCGGGAGTGGAAGTCCTTCGTGGGCTCGGCGGGGCGGATGTGCCCGGTCCGCAGGTCCACGACGCCTGCGGGCGTGCACAGTGCGTACGGATCGGCGTCCAGGCGGGCCGCGTTGAGCACCATGCCCGGGGCGGACTTCGCCTGGGTGAGCATCGCGTTCATCCCGCTGGTGCTGAGCGTGCGGCGGCGGTGCTGCTGGAGCGCGGCCGGGGTGTACACGCCCCGGGGGTCGGTGGTGGCGATGGACTCCGCGAGGTCTCCCGCGGACCACATCACGGTGTCGTCCTCGTCGATCTGCCAGCGGGTACCGTCCCAGCGGAGCCAGCCGATTCCGGGGACGTGCCGGTAGTCGTTGCGGTAGAGCTTGACGAACAGCTTGGCGTTGCCCCGGTCGGTGAGCGTGTCGGGCAGCAGTCCGTCCGCCGCCGCCTCGCAGGCGCTGCCGGACCCCTCCCCGTCCGCGGGGTACTCCGCGGACTCCTCGGACTCCCGGGGCGCCGGAACGGGCTGGGCGAGGATCTGCGCGGCGACGGCCTGTACGTCGAAGCCGGCCAGCATGCTGTCGTTTTCCACGCTCACCGGCGGCCTCGGAGGGCCAGCGGGTGCGCCAGGCCCGCGCTCAGCCCACCGCGCATGATGGCGCGGCAGCGCCGCTCCTGCCCGGGACGGGCCTGCCCGGCCGCATCCTCCAGGGCGCGCAGGGCCTCGGCCTCGGTGACGTGCCCCGCGGCGACCAGGCCCCCGACGGTGTAGGCGGCGCGGTTCAGCTTCTCGGAGAACGCGGCCCCTTCGGGTACGGCGGAGCAGGCGGCCACCTCGGCCAGCGCTCCCGCCAGCACCCGGTCCGACGCCGCTCGTCCCCCGCCCGCCGCGATGACGGCCTGCCGGGCCCGGGGCGGGACGGGGCGCGGGCCGGGTACGGCTGCGGAGGGCAGGTGCCCGGTGCGCTCCAGTTCCCGGGCGAGCCAGGCCGGCAGCGGCGCGGGCATCCGGACGGCTCCCAGCGGCCGGTAGACCCCGGCGGGGGTCATGGTGCCCGGGGCCACGATGTACCCGCCGTGCGCCCGTACGTCGACCTGCCAGGCGAGGGCCCGGCCGCTGCCCGACCCGGCGGAGCACTGCCAGCGGTGGCCGCCGTCGTTGCGGTACCACACGTGCAGGCCCCCGGACGGGGTCCGTACGCGCAGGGTCGAGGCGTCGTCCGCCGGGCTCGTGGCGCCGCGCAGGGCGGCCAGTACGCCAAGGGTGTGGAAGCCGTTGGCCAGCCCGGTCAGATCGACCGCGTCGGCGATCGCGACTCCGGGCAGCAGCCTGTCGCGGCCGGGGAGTTCGTGCGCGTGCGCGTCGATGTCGATGACGACCAGGCCCGCGGGGCCGGTGGCGACGCCGACCCCGAGGTCGGGGCGGGCACCCCAGCACTGCCGGATCCGCCCGGAGTCGAGCGTGGCCGCGTGGAACCCGTGGCACCAGCGGCCCGCGCGGAGGCAGTCGCACATGCCCCGCTCGTGGCCCGGGGCGCGGCACGCGTCGCAGTTGCCCACGGGCGTCTTGCGGCCCGGCGCGAGGGGGTGAACCGGCCACCCCTGGCGTGCGCACCACATGGCGGTCGTCAGAGGCTGCGATGCGACCGGCGCAGCTCTCGTGGACTGCCTTGGGTCGCTGCGCGAAACCCGCAGCTCAGCTGCCATTCACTTCCCCCATCAGCGACTGAAGCGACTCAACGCCCAAAATCAGGTTATCGAAACAGCCGGGGGACGAGAGGCATATGAGCCAGAACAGATGTACGTGTCCAGGAGAAGCCCCAGCGACCGAGCGACTGAGCGCACAGCGACCCGACCCTTCTCGGTCGCTCGTTGAGTAGCTCACAGAACACCAGGTCAGAGGCCTGCGCAAGAAGAATCAGCGACTGAAGCGACTGAGGACCCCTATATATGACGCACACGCGCGCACATGCGCACGTACGCGAATGTCTCCATATACCTGGACCTTGAGTCGCTTCAGTCGCTGCCCCTCCCTTCTCAGGCCTCTGACCAGCACTTTTCCTTTCCCGATCCGAGCGACCGAAGAATCCTTCGGTCGCTCGCGTTCAGTCGCTGCTCTGGAGCCCCCGCCCTCCGGGCCGCTCAAGTCCCCCTGAACCGGGGCTCCAGCGGGAGGCGAGCGACTGATGGTGCCTCACCCCGCCTCCGGGCCGAACTCCCCGGTCAGGAGGAGCTTCTTCTGCGGCTTGCCCATCGCGTTGCGCGGCACCGCCGGGACGAACCGCACCTCGCGGGGCCGCTTGTGCACGGACAGGTGCGCGGCGACGAAGTCCGTGAGCTCGGCGCCCGTCACCCCCTCCGCGACGACGAACGCCACGATCCGCTGCCCCAGGTCCGCGTCCGGGACGCCCACCACCGCCGCCTCGCTGACCCTGGGGTGGTCCAGCAGCGCGTTCTCGATCTCCCCGGCTCCGATCCGGTACCCGCCCGACTTGATCATGTCGATGGAGGCCCGGCCCACGATCCGGTGGACCCCGTCCGCCGGGTCGACGGCCGCGATGTCGCCCGTACGGAACCAGCCGTCCTCGGTGTACGCGGCCGCCGTGGCCTCGGGACGGCCCAGGTACCCCGCGAACAACGTCGGCCCGGTCAGCTGGAGTTCCCCGATCTCGGCGCCCGGCTCCGCCGCGATCCGGGTCCGGATCCCCGGGAGCGGGGTGCCGACCGTACCGGGCCGGACCTCGCCGCCCGCGCGCCCGCTGACGGTGATCAGTGTCTCCGTCATCCCGTACCGCTCCACGGGCCGCAGCCCGGTCAGCCGTTCCAGGTCCCGGAAGACGGGCGCGGGCAGCGCGGCGCTGCCGGAGACCAGCAGCCGGGCCCGGGACAGCGCGGCCGCGGCCTGCGGGTCCCCTGCGATGCGCGACCACACGGTCGGGACGCCGAAGTACAGGCTCCCGCCGGCCTCCGCGTAGGCGGCGGGCGTCGGCCGCCCGGTGTGGACGAGGCGGCTGCCGGTGCGCAGGGCTCCGAGGACGCCGAGCACGAGCCCGTGCACGTGGAACAGCGGCAGGCCGTGCACGAGGGTGTCCTCCGCACTCCACTGCCAGGCCTCGGCCAGCGCGTCCAGGTCGGCGGCGAGCGCCGCGCCCGTCAGCACCACGCCCTTGGGCGCGCCCGTGGTCCCGGAGGTGTACAGCACCAGCGCGGGGTCCTCGGGCCCCGCGCCGCCCCCTGCCCACGTCAGGGCCGCCGAGGAGTGCGCGGAGGAGCCCGTCGCCCGCCGGGCGAAGTCCACCTCCACCGGCACGGCCCCGGAGTCCCGCAGGATGTGCTCGCGCTCGGCGGGCCCGGCATCGGGCGGCAGCGGTACGAAGGGCACCCCGGCCAGCAGCCCCCCGACCGCGGCGGCGACGGTCTCCAGGGAGGCCGTCGCGGTCACCGCGAACGCCTTCGCCCCGGCCACGTCGGCGGCCACTGCTCGGGCCGCGCCTAGCAGTTCCTCGTACGAGGCGGTCCGCCCCGCGACGCAGATCGCGTCCTTCCGGTCCCCGTAGACCCCGTCCAACGCCGTCAGCACGGTCACATCCCCCTCGGTGTTCACTTCCGCCAGGTCGGCCCCAGGCTACGGCCCGCACTCCCGGCCACCTGGCAGCACCGGCCCCGCAGGCACACGAAGGCACACGAAGGCGCGGCCCGGGGCCGTAGCCCCGGGCCGCGCCCGGACGAGCCGTGTGGCGGCCGGTCAGATGACACCCTGGGCGAGCATGGCGTCGGCGACGCGTTCGAAGCCGGCGATGTTGGCTCCGGTCACGTAGTCGCCGGGGGCCCCGTAGCGTTCGGCGGTCTCGTGGGCGACGGTGTGGATGGAGCGCATGATGCCCGCGAGTTCGTCCTCGACGCGCTGTGCGCTCCAGGCGGTGCGGGCGGCGTTCTGGCTCATTTCGAGGGCGCTGACGGCGACGCCGCCCGCGTTGGCGGCCTTGCCGGGTCCGAACGCGACGCCGGCGTCCTGGAGGGTGCGGACGGCTTCGGGGGTGGTGGGCATGTTGGCGCCCTCGGAGACCGCCTTGACCCCGTTCGCGACGAGGGTGCGGGCGTCCTGCGCGCCGAGTTCGTTCTGCGTGGCGGAGGGGAACGCGACGTCCGCGGGGACCTCCCAGACGCGGCCGCCGGGTACGAACCGGGCCGAGGGCCCGCGGCGCTCCGCGTACTCGCTGACGCGCCCGCGTTCGACTTCCTTGATCTGCCGGAGGAGGGCGAGGTCGATGCCCTTGTCGTCGACGACGTAGCCCTGGGAGTCGGAGCAGGTCAGCGGGTTGGCGCCGAGCTGCTGGAGCTTCTCGATGGTGTAGAGGGCGACGTTGCCGGAACCGGAGACGACCGCGCCCAGCCCGTCGAGGGACTCACCGCGCACCTTCAGCATTTCGGCGGCGAACAGGACGCTGCCGTAGCCGGTGGCCTGGGGGCGGATCGCCGAGCCTCCCCAGGCCCGGCCCTTGCCGGTCAGGACGCCGGCCTCCCACCGGTTGGTGATGCGCCGGTACTGGCCGAACAGGTAGCCGATCTCACGGCCGCCGACGCCGATGTCGCCCGCGGGAACGTCGGTGTGCTCGCCGATATGGCGGTGGAGCTCGGTCATGAAGGACTGGCAGAACCGCATGACCTCGGCGTCCGAGCGGCCGTGCGGGTCGAAGTCGCTGCCGCCCTTGCCGCCGCCGATCCCCAGCCCCGTCAGCGCGTTCTTGAAGATCTGCTCGAACCCGAGGAACTTCACCACCCCGATGTCCACCGACGGGTGGAACCGCAGGCCCCCCTTGTAGGGGCCGAGCGCGCTGTTGAACTCGACGCGGTAGCCGCGATTGACGTGGACACGGCCCCGGTCGTCCTGCCACGGCACCCGGAACACGATCTGCCGCTCCGGCTCCGTCAGCCGCTCCACCAGCGCCACCGCCGGATCCGCGAACTCCGGCCGGACGGCGAACACGGGCGCGAGGGAGTCCAGAACTTCCCGTACCGCCTGATGGAACTCCGGCTGCGCCGGATTACGACGCTCGATCTCGACCCGCAATGCTTCCAGCGTGCCCTTCGAGTCCTTCACGTGTGTCCCTCCAGGGAGTGCGCGGTGTGTAGACGACGGCAGGTGCATGGTGTCCGCGGGGCCGCGCATGCCGGCTGCTTCCGGGCAGAGCGCGTGCGGGCACGGCATTCGGAAAATCTTTTCCGGATCGCGGCCCTCGGCGGAGGCTACCGCGCGCGGCGCCGCTCCGGGCAAGGCTTCTGCCCTGCGGACAAAAAAATGCCCTCCGACGTGTGCCCCCGCCCTGAGCAGCGGACATCCCCGTGAATCCCGCGCGACACGGGTCCCGTTGCCCCCTACGCTCGACAGCCATGACGATTCGATGACCCGTGTATGACCACGAGCAGACCATCAACGGGGGGAAACCGACGTGGACATCGCCAGGCTCGCCTCACTCATCGCCGCGACGGTCACGACGGGCCTGATGGCCGGTCTGTTCTTCGCCTTCGACGTCTCGGTGATGCCGGCGCTGCGGCGCTCGGACGACCGGACGCTCATCCGGGTCATGCAGCGCGTCAACACCGCCATCGTCAACGGCTGGTTCCTGGTCTGCTTCCTCGGCTCCCTGCTGTTCACGGGCCTCGCGCTGGCCCTGCACCTCGCCTCGGGCGGGGCCGGCGCCGCACCGCCGCTGATCGGGGCGCTCGTCGCGTACGTCCTCCAGCTCGGCGTCACCGGCAGGGTCAGCATCCCGCTCAACAACGCCCTGGAGCAGGCCGGCCCCGTCGAGCACATCGCCGATCCGGCCACCGTCCGCCGGGCCTTCGAGGCGCGCTGGGTGCCGGCCAACCGGGTGCGGACACTGCTGTGCACGATCGCCCTCGGCTGCCTGGCCTGGGCCCTGGTGCTGAGCGGCCGTCTCTGACCGGCGGCCCGACGCCTCGGCGGCTCAGCGCGCGGTGGCCCGCCCGTACAGCACCAGCGCCCGCGCGAGGGCCGTGAGGGCCGCCGTGCAGAGCAGGGTACGGACGATGTTCGCGGTCACCCAGGTCCCTTCGAACCGGTCCACGATCGAGGAGCCGGCCGGCTTCGCCGCGCCGCCCACGCCCGCGAGCTCGTTGTTCAGCGGGATGTTCACGGTGAAGGTGACCACCAGGACGACGAGGTACAGGGCGGCGGCCGCCCCCGCCCACACGGCGGTCCCGCGCCGGCCCTTGCGGAACTCGACGACCGCCGAGGCGGCGGCGGCGAGCAGGGCCGCCACGAAGACGGCGCCGAACAGTGCGTTCCCGTCGATGACCGCGTTGATGTTCCGCATCGCCGTGACGTACGTCTGCTCGTCGCCCTGCGCCAGCCCCGGCATCACCGAGACGTCGAAGGCGAAGAACAGGCCCGCCATCAGGCCCATCAGCACGGTCGAGACCATGAGCAGGACGGTCGCGATCCGGCTGCCGGTGCCGGTCGTGCGGGTCGTGCCGGTCGTGTCGGTCTGCATGAAACGCTCCTTTTCACTGGATCCCCACTCGAACATTTCCGGCGCCGGCTCATGGTCGCGCCCTCGGTAGGGTGCGGCCATGAGCACCTCCGCACTCCGCCTGGAGCCGGTCACCGCGGTCAACTTCGACGCGGTGTGCGCGATACAGGTACGCCCCGACCAGGCCCATCTCGTCTCCCCCGTGGTCAAGTCCCTCGCCGAGGCCTACGTCCACCCGGACGCCGCCTGGCCGCGTGCCGTCGTCGACGGCGACGAGGTGGTCGGCTTCGTCATGGCCTTCCTCGACATCGCCTGGGACCCGGAGCGGGACCCCGCCGACATCCGCTCGGGCATCTGGCGCCTGAACGTCTCCGCCGCCCACCAGGCCAGGGGCTACGGCCGCTTCGCCGTCCGGGCCGTCACCGCAGAGCTCCGGCGCCGCGGCGCCGAGCGGGCGTACGTCACCTGGGAGCGCGGCCCCGGCACCCCCGAGCCGTTCTACCTCGGCCTCGGCTTCCGTCTCACCGGCGAGGTCAGCGGCGGCCAGACCGTCGGCGTACTGGACCTGCCGCCCGCCGCGTCCGCCTGATCCCCTACGCTCCCGGCAGGACCACCGTGCGCGAGGGGCCGACGGCGCCCGGCCCGGCAGCCGGGGCGGCTCCTGCACGGAACTCCTGCGGGCTGACCCCGCGGACCCGCTTGAACGCCGTCGACAGCGCGAACGCGGACCCGTAGCCCACGCGCCGGGCCACCGTCGCCACCGTGGCGTCCGGCTCCCGCAGCAGATCGGCCGCCAGGGCCAGGCGCCAGCCCGTCAGGTACGCCATCGGCGGCTCCCCGACCAGGTCCGTGAACCGCCGCGCCAACGAGGCCCGCGAGACGCCTGCCTTGTGCGCGAGCTCCTCCACCGTCCAGCCGTGGGCCGGGTTCTCGTGCAGCAGCCGCAGCGCCCGGCCGACCACCGGATCACCCTGCGCCCGGTACCAGCCCGGGGCCCCCGACCCCGGGTCCGCGAGCCACGTGCGCAGCACCCCGATGAGCAGCAGGTCCAGCAGCCGGTCCAGGACGATCTCCTGGCCCGGGTCGTCCCGGGAGATCTCCGAGGCGAGCAGCCCGATCGACGGACTTGAGGAGGAAAGCGCCCCGGGCCTTGGGGCCTTCGAGGAGGCCGGTCAGCGTGTCCATGGGCCCATCCTCTCCCGCGCCCCGGCCCCGCGGCAGGAGTTCAGACGTCCCAGACACCGGTTGCCGCCGCCTCGCGGGCGAAGTCGGCGAAGTCCTTCGGCCGACGGCCGAGCACCTCCTCCACCCCGTGCACCAGATGCGCGTTGCGCCCGTCCAGGAGCATCGCGAACAGGTCGGCGAACTCCTGCGGCAGACCGTTCTCGAGGAGCACCGCGCGGTACTCCTCGTGGGAGACGGGCACGTACGCGATCTCCCGCCCGGTCGCCTTCGACAGTTCGGCCGCGACGTCGGCGAAGCTGATCAGCCGCGGTCCGGACAGCTCGTACGTCCTGCCGATGTGCCGGTCGTCGCTCAGCGCGGCCACCACCACGTCGGCGATGTCGTCGGCGTCGACGAAGGCCTCCACGGCGTCCGCGGTCGGCAGGGCGATCTCCCCGGCCCGTACGGGCTCCAGGAAGAAGCTCTCGTCGAAGTTCTGGTTGAACCAGCTGGACCTGACGACCGTCCAGTCGGCCCCGGAGGCCTTCAGGCTCTCCTCGGCGAGCTGCGCGGCCTCCTCGCCCCGGCCGGACAGCAGGACCAGGCGGCGCGCCCCGGCGGCCACGGCCACCTCCGAGAACGCGCCGATCTGCTCGGCGGCCCCCGGGAAGGCGAGGTCGGGGTGGTAGGTCACGTACACCCGGTCCACGCCTTCCAGCGCCGGGCCCCAGGTGACGGGGGCGTTCCAGTCGAAGGCGGGGGCTCCGGTACGCGAGCCGATCCGGACCGGGATGCCCCGGAGGAGGAGCTTCTGCGCGACGCGCCGGCCGGTCTTGCCGTTGCCCCCGATGACGAGGGCGGTGGGGGCGGCGCTCTGCGTGCTGTTCGGTGTCTGTGTCATGTCTCCAGTCAAGCCCGGCCCGGCGAGACGGAACATCGCCGAGAAGCTCAGCTCCATACGCGTGCGTCCACGCCCTGCTCCTGTTCCCGTCCCGGATCGTGGAGCGCGTCGGGGGTGAGGACGGTGGCCAGCAGGGCGAGCCCGGCGGCCGACGGCGAGTCCGGGGCGGCGCTGTAGAACAGCACCCGGTGCCCGCTGCCGTCGCTGATCGGCATGGACTCGAAGTCCAGGGCGAGTTCGCCGACGACCGGGTGCCGCAGGTTCTTCACGCCCACCGTGCAGTCCCGTACCGGGTGCTTGGACCAGAGCGCCGCGAACTCCGTGCTCTGCAGCATCAGCGAGCCGATCAGCTCGGCGAGCGCCTGGTCGTCGGGGTGGCGGCCGGCGACCAGGCGCAGGGCGGCGAGCGCGATGCGTGCGTCCTGCTGCCAGTCGGCGTACAGCTCGCGGGTGTGCGGGTCGAGGAACAGCATCCGCGTCAGATTGGGCCGGTCGGCCGGCCGGCCGGGGCTCGTGGCGTCGAGGTGCCCGGCCAGCAGGGCGTGCCCGAGCGGGTTCCAGGCCAGTACGTCGCCCCGCCGGTCCAGCACCACGGCCGGTACGCCCGGCATCGCGGCCAGCAGCTGCCGGGTCGCGGCCCGCGCGTGCTCGGGCCGCGGGGCCGGGGCCCGCCGTGCGCGCGGCGGGCGGGCCAGGTCGCGCAGGTGGGCGTGCTCGTCGGGGGTCAGGCGCAGGGCGCGGGCGAGGGAGTCCAGGACGGCGTCGGAGGCGTTGGCGGAGTGCCCCTGTTCGAGGTGGGTGTAGTAGGTGATGCTCACCCCGGCCAGCAGCGCGAGCTCCTCCCGGCGCAGTCCCGGTACCCGGCGCCGGGTGCTGCCGTGCGCGGGCAGTCCCACGTCCTGCGGCTGGAGCCGGGCACGGCGGTTGCGGAGGAAGTCCCCGAGGGCGGTGGGTGTGTCCATGCCGTCCAGTGTCCCCACCGGACGGCCCGGGCGGGAGCTCCAAGGGTGTCCCTGCCGACAACACCATCCCCGCCACCAGCACAGGCAGAGGGCTGGGTGACGTCGTCGGACCGGGCCAGAGTCGTTCCGCACGCTCCAGCGGAAGGAACTCCGATGTCACACGTCACCCATCCCCACGACCGGGCCACGACACCGCCCGCCCACCCGGCCGGCCGCCCCGCCGGCCGCCCCGCCCGCCGCGCCGGCAGCCGGCTCGACGGCCGCTCCCGCCTGGTCCTCGTGGTCCTGCTGGTCGCCCAGTTCATGCTGGCGGTGGACTTCTCGATCCTGAACGTGGCCCTGCCCGTCATCGGCAAGGGCCTCGGCTTCTCCCTCTCCGGGCTCCAGTGGATCGCCACCGCCTTCGCCCTGTGCGCCGCGGGCTTCACGCTCCTCTTCGGCCGGATCGCGGACCTCTTCGGCCGCCGCCGCGTCTTCCTCGGCGGGCTCGCCGTCCTCGGCGCTGCCTCCCTCGCCGGCGGCCTGGCCACCGGCCCCGGCCCCGGGATGCTGCTGGCCGCCCGCGTGTTCCAGGGCCTGGCCACCGCGGCCGTCACCCCGGCCGGGCTGGCGCTGCTCACGACCTCCTTCCCGGAGGGTCCGCTGCGCCAGAAGGCCCTCGGCCTCAACGGGGCGCTGATGTCGGCCGGTTTCACCGCCGGCGCGATCCTCGGCGGGGTCCTGACCGACCTGCTCTCCTGGCGGTGGGCGTTCCTCGTCAACGTGCCCGTGGCACTGGCCGTCCTGATCGTCGCCCCGGCCGTCATCGTGGAGTCCCGCCCGGCGGTCCGCCCGAAGCTCGACGTCCCCGGGGCCGTCGCGGTCACCCTCGGGCTGCTGGCGCTCGTCTACGGGCTCACCCTCGCCGGCGAGCACGGCTGGGACTCGGCGGCCGCCCTGACCTGGCTGGTGGCCGGAGCGGTCCTCCTGCTCGTCTTCCACGCCGTGGAATCCCGGGCGGCGAGCCCCCTGGTCCCGGTCCCGGTCCTGAGGCGCCGCAACGTCGCCTGGGGCAACACCGCGGGCCTGATCGCCTTTCTGACCGAGACCTCCCTGGTCTTCCTGATGACCCTCTACCTCCAGGAAGTCCTCGGCTACTCCCCGCTCGCCGCCGGTCTCGCCTTCTCCGTCCTCGGCGCAGGCACCGTCATCGGCGGCTCGATCGCCCCCCGTGTGATCGGCGCGACCTCGACCCGGACCACCCTGCTCACCGGCGGCGCCGTCCAGGCCGCGGCCACCTTCTCGCTGGTGGCGCTGGGCGACGACCGCGCGTACCTCGCCCTGCTGCTCGCCGCGACGTTCCTCGGCGGGATCGGCAACATGCTGGTGATCGTCGGCTTCATGGTCACCGCCACCACCGGCCTCCCGGACGGCGAACAGGGCCTGGCCACCGGCCTGGCGACGATGACCCAGCAGATCGGCATCACCATGGGCACCCCGGTCATGAGCGCCGTCGCGGCCTCGGGCACCGGGGTCCTGGACGGGGTCCGGACCGCCGTCCTCGCGAACACCGCCCTGGTCGTGGCCGGTCTGGCCACGACGGCCCTGTTCCTCAGGCCCGCCCGGCGTCCTCGCTGAGGGTGTGCGCGACGAGGGCGCTGGCGTGACCGTGCCCGAGTCCGTGCTCGGTCTTGAGCCAGGACAGGAGCTCCATGTGCCGGGTGAGCGGGGCGGCCGTGGACCGGCGCGGCCACGGCGCGAGCGATCGCCGGCCGGCCGACGTGGCAGGCGATGCCGCAGGTGGGCGGGGTGGGGCCCGGTCGCTCACAGGCCGATGACGTTGCCTCAACTATGGTCGAGGTCAGGCAATGTGATCACATGAGGGCATGACCCACGCGAGGACTCTCTACCTGCTCTGCTCCGCCGCTCCGCCCGTCTTCGACGTGGCCCATGTGATCGAGGACGCCCAGTCCCGGGGCTGGGACGTCTGTCTCGGTCTCACCCCCACCGCCGCGCACTGGCTCTCGGTCAGCCTCGACGGCCTGGCGGCCCTGACCGGCCACCCCGTGCGCTGGCAGTACAAACTCCCCGGCGAGCCCGACGTATGGCCGGCCGCCGACGCCCTGCTCTTCGCCCCGGCCACCTTCAACTCGCTCAACGCCTGGGCCCTCGGCCTCACCGACCGCTTCGCCGTCGGCGTCGCCGCCGAGGCGATCGGCAAGGGCACCCCCGTCGTCACCATGCCCTGCACGAACGCCGCCCTCGCCGCCCACCCCCAGTTCGACCAGTCCCTGGCCGTCCTGCGCGGCGCCGGCGTCACCGTCCTGTACGGCGAGGACGGCTTCGTCCCCGGCCCGGCCGGCCCCGACGCCCCGTCCCACTTCCCGTGGCAGGTCGCCCTCACCGCCCTGGACTCCGTGTACACCCCGTGAGGGCGGCGGCTACTCCCCGGTCACCCCGTCGATCGCCTCGCGCAGCAGATCCGCATGGCCGTTGTGCCGGGCGTACTCCTCGATCATGTGGGCCAGGATGTAGTGCAGCGAGTACTCCTGATCGCCGAAGCGCCCCGTCACGTCGAGGGACCCGGCGGCGTCCACGATCGCCCGGGACCGGGCGCACGTTTCCTCCCAGAGGGCGAACGCCTCCGCCGGGTCCGCGTCCTCGACGTGGAACTCCGTCCACTCCCCGGCTTCGTTCTTCGGGTGGTAGCCGCGTACGTCCTCGTCGTTGAGGACGTTGCGGAACCAGCCCCGCTCGACCTCCGCCAGGTGCCTCACCAGTCCGATCAGGCTCAGCCCGGACGGCGCGACAGCCTTGCGCCTGAGCTGCTCGTCCGTCAGCCCGGTGCACTTCATCATCAGGGTGTCCCGCTGCCACTGCAGAACGCTGGTCAGGGTCGCGCGTTCGTCGCCCACCAGCACGGGCCGGGTCCGCTGTTCGTCGATCATCGGACGATCATCACCACCGTACGGCGGCCCCTGCACGGCATTTCACATCCCGGACCGCAGCTGCCGGAAGAAGGCCCGGATGTCTCCGACCAGCAGCTCCGGCACCTCCATCGCGGGGAAGTGCCCGCCCCGGTCGTACGAGGTCCAGCGCACGAAGGAGTCGGTGCGCGCCGCGATGTGCCGCAGCGGGATGAAGTTGTCCCGCGGAAAGTCGGCCAGCGCGCTGGGCGTTGTCGACACCTCGGCCGGCAGCCCGTAATAGTCGGCATGCGCGCGCTCGTAGTAGATCCGCGCGGCGGACCCGGCGGTCCCCGTCAGCCAGTACAACATCACGTTGGTCAGCATCTGGTCCCGGTCGATCGGACACCCGGGGTCACTCCACTCGGCGAACTTCTCCCCGATCCAGGCGAGCAGCCCGACGGGTGAGTCGTTGAGCCCGTACGCGAGGGTCTGCGGCCGGGTCGCCTGGATGTCGGCGTACCCCTGCCGCTCCCGCGCCCAGACCCGGTACCGCTCCCACGAGGCCAGTGTCCGTTCCCGCTCGGCCGCGCTCAGCCCGGCCAGTTCCTCGGCCCGCGGCTCCTCGGTGGCTCCGCCCCCGGGCAGCAGGTTCAGGTGCACCCCGACGACGTTCCGGGGCCTGGTCCTCCCGAGCTCCCGCGAAACGGCGGCCCCCCAGTCCCCGCCCTGCACCCCGTACGCCTCGTACCCGAGCCGCTCCATCAGCACGCCGAAGGCCCGCGCGACCCGCTTGAACTCCCAGCCGGCCTCCCGGGTCGGACCGGACAGGCCGAAGCCGGGGATGTGGGGCAGCACCAGGTGAAAGGCATCGGCAGGATCCCCGCCGTGCGCCCGCGGATCGGTCAGCGGCCCGGCCACCCGCTGGAACTCCACGAAGGAGCCGGGCCAGCCATGGGTCATCAACAGCGGCGTGGCATGCGCCTCGGGCGACCGGATGTGCGCGAAATGCACCCGCGCCCCGTCGATGACTGTGGTGTATTGCGGCCACTCGTTCAACCGCGCCTCGGCCGCCCGCCAGTCGTACCCGGTACGCCAGTAGCGCACGAGCTCCTGCAGCTCGCCGAGCGGCATCCCGTAGGCCCACCCCACCCCCGGCAACTCATCGGGCCACCGCACCCGGTCCAACCGCCCCGCCAGATCTTCGAGCTCCCGCTCCTCGACCTCCAGCCGGAACGCCTGCGCCCACTCCCCAAGATCCGCCATCCCCGCATGCTAGACCGCCCCCGTTAACGGCGTTAACGCCGTTAACGCCTCCCAGGCCCACATCCAGCCCCGCCGGCGTTCGAGGCCCGGGGGCAGAGCCCTCGCGCAATGGCGCCCCGCGCGGACCATTAACGCCGTTAACGCCCACCCCGCACCCGGCGCGGGACCGTTAACGGCGTTAACGCCCCAGCCTCCACCCGGGCGGACCGTTAACGCCGTTAACGCCCCACCCCCACGCGGCGCGGACCGTTAACGCCGTTAACGCCCGGCCCCCGCTTAAAAATACTTGTCGCCTGGTTTTCTTTGCCGCCGCCCCACTAGATTTGGGCACGGAAACCCAGCGGCACCCAGCAGCACCGGCAAGTGGCAGGAGACACCCCATGGCAAGGGCCCGGCAGGAACGCGCCGAGATCACGCGGCAGGCGATCCTCGACGGAGCGGCCGTCGCGTTCGACCGCCACGGCTTCGGCGGCGCCAGCCTCAGCGACGTGGTCAAGCAGGCCGGAGTCACCAAGGGCGCCCTGTACTTCCACTTCCAGTCCAAGGAAGCCCTCGCCCGCACCTTGATGGACGAGCAGTTCCAGGTCTCCGAAGACGTCCCCGCCATCGAGGAGCCCGGCCTTCAGACGGTCATCGACCTGTCCCACCGGATGGCGCACGGGCTGCGCGCCAACGTCCGCATCCGTGCCGGCATCCGTCTGGTCATCGAGTTCGGCTCCTTCACCAACCCGGACCCGACCCCGTACGACACCTGGATCGACACCACCCACGGCTGTCTGAAGCCGGCCCAGGAGTGCGGCGACATCTTCCCGTCGCTCGACGTGTACGACCTCGCGACGCTCCTCGTCGGCTCGTTCACCGGGATCCAGGTCACCTCGCACGTCCGCACGGGCCGGGACGACCTGCACACCCGGGTCATCGACCTGTGGAACTTCCTGCTCCCGGGGATCGTGCCCGCGCACCGCCTCCCCCGCTTCGACCCGGCCGGCTCGCCCGAGTGCCGGGCCGAACTCGGGCTTGCCGCCCCGGACTCCCCGGCGATGCCCGTCGGCTGACGACGTATCCAGGGCGGCCTCGCACACGCCGTGGCGAACCACGGGGGTGCTCGCTACGGCGTGTGCGAGGCCGCCCTGTCGCGTACCCGGAACCGGTCACGGCACGCGGGCCCGGCACGCGGACACCGCATGCGTACCCCCACCCATGCCATTTCGTTAGCAAAACCCAAGCGCGGCGCCCACATCGGCCCGCGAACGTTAGTAAAGTCCCTCTCATGACTTCGCCCTCGCCTCAGAGCGACCGAGAGAAGGTCGTCTCCAAGCTCCCCCCGTGGCTCCGCCAGGAGTTGAAAATCCGCACCGCCCAACTGCGGGTCGACATCCAGGACGCCGTCCACCAGGGCATCGCCCACTGGAGCGCCCTCGCCTCCGCTCCCTCCCCCGTGGACACCTCGGGCGCCGAATCGTTCTCCACCTGGCTGCCTGCCGGCCAGTGGGAGTCCTTCCGCGCCGACTCCAAGTACCGAGGTGTCTCCCTCATCCAGGGTCTCGCCCAAGCGGTCCGCCTCTGGCTGGAGATGAATCCGGCGCCCACGGTCAAGCGGCCTTCCGTCGTACGCCGCATCGTCGTGTGCAACCAGAAGGGCGGGGTCGGCAAGACCGCCATCACCGCCGGCACCGCCGAGGCCCTCGCCGAGGACCCGGAGACCCTCCACCCGGTCCGCATCGCCCGCCAGCTGGCCCGCCTCTCGGCCTCCGAAGGCGGCGATCAGAGCCCGAACCCCGGCGGGCACCCCCACCCCGAGACGACCCCGCTCGACCTGGAAGACCTCCCGGGCCTCGGCATGCGCGTCCTGCTGGTCGACTTCGACCCCCAGGGGCACCTCACCAAGCAGCTCGGCCAGCAGCCGCTGCCCATCGGCGGCGACAGCCTGACCTGCCACATGGCCGGCGAGGCCAAGGGCCCCCTCGCCGACCTGATCGCCCCCATCCAGGACGACCGCTTCGGCGACCGCCTCCACATCCTGCCCGCCTGCACGGACGCCTTCCTCCTCGACGTCCGCCTCTCCACCGTCCGTGCCCGCGAGGCCGCCCTCGAACGTGCCCTGGCCCCCGTCGAATCCGACTACGACGTCATCCTCATCGACTGCCCGCCGAGCCTCGGCCTCAGCATGGACGCCGCCATCTACTACGGGCGCCGCCGCGACACCGAACAGCCGGGCGCCTCGGGCGCGCTGATCGTCGTACAGGCGGAGGACTCGTCGGCCGACGCGTACGACCTCCTCACCTCCCAGATCAACGACCTGCGCGACGACCTCAGCCTCGACATCGACTACCTCGGCCTCGTCGTCAACCTCTACGACGGCCGCCGCGGCTACATCGCGACCTCCTCGCTCCAGGCCTGGATGGACATAAAGGATCCGCGCGTCGTCGCCGTCGTACCCGACCTGAAGGAACAGCGCGAAGCCGTCCGTGTGAAGCAGCCCCTCTTCGTCTACGCGCCCAAGGGCGACCAAGCGGTCGCGCTGCGCGCCCTCGCCAGGGAGATCTCATGAGCAAGGCCGACAAACTCGGAGTCTCGGCGTCCTTCGCGCGGGCCCAGCCCGTCGGCGTCAGCTCTCGCCGCGCGGCGATCGCGGAGGCCACCGGAGCCCCCACCTCCGGCGTCGTCCCCCCGTCCGAGGTCCCCATCGAGGCTCTCGCCCACAACCCGTTCAACCTCCGCGAGGACCTCACCGAACTCGACGAACTGGCCCAGTCCCTGATCTCCCGCGGCCAGCTCCAGCCCCTCGCGGTCGCCACCCGCATGGCCTTCATGGAAGCCCACCCGGGCCAAACGGACGGCCTGGGGCGCGCCCCGTACGTGGTCATCGACGGCAACCGCCGTCTTGCCGCGGCCCAGCTGGCCGGCCTCAAGACCATGCACATCCACGTCAACGACGCCCTCTCCGCCTCCGCCGCGGACATCCTCGAATCGGCGCTCATCGCCAACGTCCACCGCGTGGACGTGGCCCCCATGGACCAGGCCCGCGCCCTCCAGGAACTCGTCGACGTCCACGGCTCCCAGGCGCAGGTCGCCAAGCGGCTGGGCAAGACGGCGGCCTGGGTCTCGCAGCGCCTGACCCTCCTGAACCTCACCCCGAGCCTCCAGGAGAAGGTCGAGACGGGCGAGCTCAAGGTGGAACCGGCCCGCCGCATCGGCCGCCTCCCCCAGGAGCGCCAGGAGGCGGCAGCCGACGAAACCATCAATGCCGTCACGCCTCCCCGCCAGCGCGCCCACACCACTCGGACCGTTAACGGCGTTAACGCCGTTAACGGCGTGGAGCCCGTGGACGCCGCAGACACCCCGGAAGCGGCGCAGACCGTTAACGCCGTTAACGCCGTTAACGCCACTCCCCCTGCTCCCCGGATCTCGATCGCTACGGACTCCCCGGAGACCATCGCGGACGCTCTGACCGCCCACCTCACCCCGGACGACCTCAAGGCCGTCACCGAGCTCCTCATGACCCGCATCTGAGGCGGCACCCACGACGGGGGCGCTGACGGCATTAACGCCGTTAACGCCCCCACGTGCGTTTCATGTGTGTTCGGCGGTGCGATTCGCATAGGCTGTTGCCGGAGGTAGTACCGATGCCCAACGAACAAGAGAGCCTCTTCGCAGCGGTCGACGCGCTGCTCGAAGAAGCAGCCGCCCAGGACCCGCTCCCGCACCCGGACGAGCGCAAGCGCCTGCGCGAGGCCGCCGGCCTGAGCCAGGAGCAGATCGCCAACGCCCTCTCCGTCCGCCGCGAAACGGTCACCTCCTGGGAAACGGGCCGCACGGCCCCCCGCGCCCCCAAGCGTGCTGCCTATGCCCGCCTCCTGGAGGGCCTTGCCGACCTCCACCCCGCGCCCGTCCCACCGGAGCAGACCCCGGCGGCGGCCCCAGCCCCTCCGGCTCCGGCCGCCTCCCCGACCGTTAACGGCGTTAACGCCAAAACGCCGCCCCCCACCCCGGCCCCCACCCCGGCCCCGGCAGAGGCGGCACCCTCCGTACCCCTCACACCCCCGGTAGCCCCCGCGGCCGCCACCCCCCGGAAGCAGGCCCCCAAGCCGGCGGCCGCCCAAAGCCGGCCCGCCGCCGCCCCGCTGGAAGGGCACGGCCCGCTCGTCGTCCTCGACGGCAGCGAGAAGGCCCATGCCGCGCACGGCCTCCTCCTCCCCCTCCCCCCCAAGGCCTGCACCGACCTCCCCACCCTCATCGCGTGGGCCCTCGGCCCCGACGCGAATCTCCGCTCCCCCCGCCTCCACCGCAACGGCAAGGACGGCGACCCGCTCCTCGTCCTCACCGCCGCCGCCACCACGGCCCTCGGCCTGCCGCCCACCCTTGAGGACCGCCGCGCCCTCCGCCTCCCGGACAACCACCCCGCCCTCAAACTCCTGTCCAAGAACAAGTGGCAGCTCACCCGCCGCGGCTTCGGCCCCTGGCCCCGCATCTACCGCCCCGCCACCCCCACCACCGGCCGCCAGTGCGTCCAGCTCGCGATCCTCCCCTGGGGCGCCCTCGATCCCCGCGCCTGGGGCGAGGACACCGCCGGCCTTGCCGCCCCCGAACTCGCCGAGCTCCTCACCACGTACGCCACCCGGGTCCTCACCCCCCGCGGCTCCACCGCGGTGACCGGACTCGAACTCATGACGGCCCTGCGCCCGCCCACCCGGGCGGCCCGCAACCCCGACACCAACACCTGGGAGTCCGCCCCCGTGGCCGGCTCCCTCACCCGCCCCGTCGACCCGGCCCCCCCGGAGGCCCCCGACGAGCACCCCGTGGTCGCCGCGCTGTACCCCCGCGCCCACCAGCGCACCCCGGACCAGGTCCTCGACGAAGAGGCGTACGACTGGTTCCGCGACCCGCAGCTCCTCACCGACGCCGAGTGCACCCGCACCCACGCCGTCGGCATCGACGTGAACATGGCCTTCGCCGCAGCCGCGAACCGCCTCGCGGTCGGACTGGGCCCGGCCGTCCACACCTCACAGCCGCGCTTCGACCCCAAAACCCCCGGCTGCTGGCTGGTCGACCTCTCCTCCATCGCCCTCGACCCGCGCCTCCCCAGCCCCTTCACCCCGCACGGCCGGCCCCCGACCGGACCCGCCTGGTACGCGACGCCGACCCTCGCGTACGCCCAGGAGCTCGGCCACCCCGTCCACCCCGTCGAAGCCTGGCTCCGCCCGGAGAACGGCCCGTACCTCGACGCCTGGTACACCCGGCTCCGCGACGCCTACACGGCGACGATGGCGGACCTCGGCGTGACCTCTGCCCTCACCGAGTCCGAGTTCCTGGCGGCCATGGCGGCGCTCCGGGAGCACCCCCACCCCATCCGCAAGCCGGTCCTGTCCGCCATCAAGTCCACTGTCAAGGGCGGCATCGGCAAGCTCCGCGAACGCCCCCAGGGCGCCGGCTACCGCCCGGGCGAACCCTGGCCCGCCCTCGAACGCCCCACCTGGCGCCCCGACATCCGCGCCGCCGTCATCTCCACGGCCCGCGTCAACATGCACCGCAAGATGAACAAGCTCGCCACGGCTGCCGGGCAGTACCCCATCGCCGTCCTCTCCGACTGCGCGGTCTACCTCTCCGACGGCCCCAGCCCCCTCGACTTCCTCCCCCGCACCCCCGAGGGCAAGCCACTGCCCGGCGGCTTCCGTCTCGGCGTCAGCCCCGGCATGGTCAAGCACGAGGGCACCCAGCCCCTCCTCTGGGCCGTTCAGATGCTCGACGAGAACCACAACCCCGCGCGCCACATCAAGGGCCACGACGCGGCAGCCGACGGAGAGTAATCCCCCATGTCCCAGATCGACGACAGCCTGACCCGCGCCGACGAGCAGCACTTCACCCGCCCGGTCCCGAAATCGGCGGGCGCCCAGATGCGCTTCCTCGTCAGGCAGCTCAAGTCCACCCGCGAGGCGGCACGCCTGCTCGGCATCTCCCAGCGCACGGTCGAGCGCTACGTCAAGGACCAGATCAGGCAGCCCAAACCGGCGCTCGCCGCCCGCCTTGAGGCCGAGGTGCGCCGCCGCTGGCAGCCCCTGGTCCGCAGGCGCGCCCGCGACGAGGCCGCGCGCACCACCGGCCTGGTCATCGAGACCCGCGCCCGGTTCGGCTTCACCGCCGCCCCCGGCACCACCGATGACGGCCGCATGCGCCGCATCACGCAGCACCTCCCCCCGGAGTACGCGGGCCGGCTCTTCGCCGCCCAGGAGGCCGGCGCCACCGAGTCCCAGCTCCGCGCCATCGCCGCGGAAGGCCTCCAGGAGATCTACTTCAAGGACAACGGCGCCCGCGCCGGCGGCCTGCTGGTGGAGTTCACCGACATCGACTACGTCGACTTCGCGTTCTGATCCCGGTACCCGAAGAACCCGAAAAGGGGAAGAGAGGGACGGAAGGGACTGAAGGGACCGAAGCCAATAGATCAGGCAACGGTGGGTGTGGGTGCGGACAGCCCCCGCTGCGAGCGCTCCGTCTTCCGGCCGACCTGGCGGGGCTGGATCGTACGCGGGTCGACGGCTTCGCCCGGGGCCCCTTCCCTGTAGAGACCGTCGGGCTCGGCGTCCCGGTCATGGGGCAGGAGGTAGAACACGCGCCGCTTCTGGAGCCCGCTGTCGGGGTCCGCCTCCGCGGAGTCGCCGAGCTCGGTGAACCCGATCATGCGCCCGTCGCGGTGGTAGCGGGGCTTGCCCCGGCGGCGGGGGGTCTTGTCCAGGGCCTGCCGGACGTAGTCGAGCCGTTCAGGGTTCTCCAGCCACACCACTTTGTCCTCGTGGGCGAGATCGCTTGCTGACAGTAGCGAGCTCATGGCGTGGGTCCCTCCTCGTTCACGTCGGCCCCTGGGGGCCCCTGACTCCGCCACGCCGCGAGCGGCGCCGATGTCGCTATGCGGCCGGCACCTGTGGGGCGCGACCGGGTGGTGGATCTGTTCATCGTCCTTGTCCATCGTAGGCGTGCCGGTCCCGGGGCGGCAGCACGCGTCGGCTCATCACGCCGTGGTTGCCCTGTTCGCCTCGCGTTGCACCTGGTCGTCGTCGGCCAGGAGGGCGAGTCCGGGGTAGAACTTCTGCCCGTTCGAGCGGAGCATCTCACCGGGCGAGGCGACACCGACCTCGGCGCGGATGCGCGTGGCGAAGGCGCGGGTGGTCGCGGGCCGCAGTCCTTCCCCGCCACCGCACCAGGCACTGTAGGCGCGGTAGAGGGCGCCCTGCTCCACCTTGAGGTCGCTCGGATCGGGGAGGTCGCTGCCGGTGGTGCAGCACTCGGCCAGGAACCGCCCGATGTGGTCCTCGGTCGTGGCGTACGCCTGCGTGGCATTGCGCACGACCGTGGGGCCCGTCAGGGACGGCTTGGTGGCCAGGTAGGCCGCGGCTCCCTGGATCATCCAGTGGAGGATGCCCGGGCCCTCGGCGCGCACGAGCTCCTCGGCCAGGTTGTCGATCTTGCGGTGGTCGGGTACGACCCTGTCGAACGGGATGAGGCGGATGCGGCGCCAGAAGGCGTGGCCGCCGGTACCGACCTCCGGCCGGTGGTTGCCGAGCAGCCAGAGCTTGTGGGTGGGCTCGAAGCTGAAGAAGTCCTGCCGCATCCGGCGCGCCTTGAGGCGGTCGCCGCCGGTCAGCAGCTTGACGCGGGCCTCGTCGAACTTGTCGTGCGGCTTGAGCTCACTGCAGACGAAGAGCCGGCGCCCGTGCAGTTCGGTCAGCTCGGTGGAGTGCTCGTTGAACTTGCCGCGCTCCATGAGGAACCCCGGCGGTGCCACGTCCGCGTAGTCCCCGAGGATCTTGATGACCACGTCGAGCAGCGCGGACTTGCCGTTCGCGCCGACGCCGTACAGGAAGGGCAGGACCTGTCCCCCGACGTCGCCGGTGATGGAGTACCCGAGCAGGAGATGGAGGAAGTTGATCATCTCCTTGCCCTTGTCGTCCTCGCCGAACGTCTCGTCGAGGAACCGGTGGAACCTGGGCGTGGGCATGGCCTCGGGCGCCAGGTGCGTGGCGCGCGAGTGCAGGTCCCGTGTGGGGTCCGGCTTGTGCAGGTCGCCCGTGCGCAGGTCGACCACGCCGGCCGGGGTGCACAGGGCGTACTTGTCGCCGTCCAGCGTGTCGGGGTCGAGCGCGAGCTCGGGCGAGGCTTTGGCCTGGGTGAGCATGGCCTTCACGCCCGACGTGGACATGGCGCGCTTGCGGTGCTGGGCCAGCTCCCGGTCCGTGAACACGCCGCGCGGGTCGTGGGTGGGCAGCTCTTCGGCCATGTCGCCGGCCGCCCAGATCGCCGCCTTCTCCCCGCCGGTGCGCTTCCACCGGTACTCGTCCCACACGTACCAGCCCAGTCCCTCGACATGGCGGAACCGGTCGTGGTGAAGATGCGCGAACAACTTCGCGTTGCCGCGGTCGGTCAGGTTGTTCAGCAACCCGGCCTGGACGAAGTCGCCCGCGGTGACGGCGGCCGGGGCCGCGCCCTGCTGGGCGGGCAGCCTCCGTCCGGGCCCGGCACTCTCGGTGGCGAACGCGGCAAGCTGTTCCGCCGCTGCCTGGGCGTCGAACCCCGTGCTTCCGGCGCTGCTCATGTGCGTTCCTTGGGCTGGATCGGTCGGTCGCTTCCGGCGCGCAGCCCCGCGTCGACGATCAGGACGTTCCGGCGCGGCTGGTGGGGTCGTGCGTGGTCCGCGGCTTCGAGGAGCAGCTGACGGCACTCCGGTGCGGTGAGGTGCCCCGCGGCGGCCAGTCCCCCCGCGGTGAAGGCCGCCCGGTTGAGCTTCTCGCTGAAGGCCGTGCCCGAGGAGCTGGCTCCGCAGGCGCGCACCTCGTCCAGGAGGGAGGCGAGCACCCGTTGTCCGGCCTTCCGCGCCCGCGGGCCCTGCGGGCGCGGAAGGGCTCCTGCGGGCGCTGGAGGGGCCTCCACGCCGTGCCCCGTACGGACGAGCTCGGCCGCCAGCCACAGCGGCAGGGCGGCAGGCAGCCGCGCCCCGGGCAGTGCCTCGTAGACACCGGCGTCGGTACGCGTCGTGGGCGCCACGATGTAGCCGCCGACGGCCCGTACGTCGACCTGCCAGGCGAGCGCGACCTTCGGGCTCGACCCGCTGGAACACCGGAAGCGCGGACCGTCCTGGGGCGCCCGGTACCAGATGTGCATGCCCCCGGAAGGCGTGCGGACCCGCAACGTCGAGGTGTCCTGGCACGGGTCGGGCCGGGACCGGTGGGCGGCCAGGAGCGCCAAGGTGTCGAATCCGCTCTGCAGACCGGTCAGGTCGACGCGGTCGTCGATGGCGATGCCGGGCAGCAGGCGCTGCCGGTCCGGCAGGTCCGCGCCGTGGGCGTCCACGTCGATGACCACGAGACCGGCGGGCCCGCAGGCGACCCCGATCCCGGACTCGGGCTCGGTCCGCCACCACTGCTCCAGCGTCGGCAGGTCGGTGGTCGCGGCATGGAACCCGTGGCACCAACGACGCAGGGACCGGCAGGGACACTTCTGCGGCACGTGCCCGCCGTCCCGGCAGTCGGGACAGTTCGGGGCAGGGGTCTTGGTCCCCGGGGCCAGAGGGTGCACCGGGTATCCCCGCAGGGCCAGCCAGGTCGCCACGTCCAGCGCTGCCCCGCCGCGCAGGCCTCGCGGCGGGATCTCGGGTTGGACGGGCACTGTCTCTTCCTTGACACGGTGTCGGGGGCGGCTTCTCGTGTCCCGGCACAAGCCTCTGAAGTGCGCGTTCACCTACACCTCAGGGACCAGAGGGACTGAAGATTCACTATCGCGGAGATTACCGCAGGGACTGCAGCCGCTCGGGCCGAAACCACCGCAGTATCGAGAGTTCAGTCCCTTCAGTCCCTCAGTCCCTGAAGTTTTACCCTGGTTGGTCCGGAAAAGTGACCGGGCCACAGCAGGCTCTCTCCCGGGCGTGTCGCGCCCCGCCCCCGACGATCCTGCCCTCCCTCTAGCGAGGCTCAAGTGCCGCCCCCTACCCGGATCACCCCCGCACGCCCCTGTGTTTCAGTCCCTCCACCCCGACTCGGCCCACGTTCCCCTCAGGGTCTGAACGCCGAGAATTCCGCTTCAGTCCCTCTCCGTTCAGTCCCTCCGCAAAGTCGCAGGTCAGAGCCCTGCTCATCAGGCAACAGGGACTGAAGGGACTCAAAATGACTGTTTCCACTTCTCACGTGTGTGCGTGTATGCGCGGGCGTATAAAAAGACTGGAGTGCCATATGCGGCTCATAACTGCAAAGTTGAGTCCCTTCAGTCCCTGACCGCCGACGTGAACCCCGCTGACCTGCAGGTTTATGCAGTGACTGAAGGATCAGGGACCGAAGCGTGCCCAGGGACGTTCAGTACCTGGTCCAGGGGGACGGGGTACCGGGGGAGGGGGCCCCGAGCCCGACAGGGACCGAACGCAGACCACGAGGAGCCTCGCCGCCCGACGGACCCCGAGCGGGCGGCATCCGCATTCGGTCCCTGCCGGGCGTGCAGGGGGCGAAGAAGACGACCGCGTCGGCCTCCTTCTCCTCGCACACGGCTGCGGCGGTACGAGTTCTCCCCGGTCCGCTGCCGCGTGCTGCCGTGTCTGCGCGCTCCCGGGGTCCCGGACGGCACACTGGTGCCGACGGCGGAGAGGTCCGGCGCCCCCGGACGAGCGAGAGACGGGACCGGCCGGCGAAATGACCAGTTCCGTGCCTGGCGGCGAGCGCACCGTCTCCTTGGTCACCGGCGCCAACAGGGGTATCGGACGGGAAGTGTGCCGACAGCTCGGCGCGCGCGGCCATACCGTCCTGCTGACCGCGCGTTCCCTGTCCGCTGCCGAACGGGCTGCGGCGGAACTCCGGGCCGAGGGCGCCGACGTCCACGCGCTGGCCCTCGATGTGCGCGACCGGCCGAGCATCGAGCGGGCCGCGCACGAGAGCGCCGAACGCTTCGGGCGGCTCGACGTCCTGGTCAACAACGCGGCCATCACGTACGACACCTGGCAGCGGGCCGCGACGGCCGACCTCGACGTGGTCGCCGAGGCCGCCGACACCAACCTGTACGGTCCCTGGCGCACCACGCAGGCGTTCCTCCCGCTGCTGCGGGCCGGCCGGCACGGGCGGATCGTCAATGTCAGCAGCGAAGCGGGTTCCTTGACGAACATGGGCGGCGGAACCCCTGCCTACAGCGCCTCCAAGGCGGCCCTGAACGCCCTCACCCGCATGCTCTCGGCCGAGCTGCGCGGCGACGGGATCCTGGTCAACTCCGTCTGCCCCGGCTGGGTCGCGACCGACATGGGCGGGGCGGGCGGCCGTCCCGTACGGGAGGGGGCCGCGGGAATCGTGTGGGCCGCCACCCTCCCGGACTCCGGGCCCACCGGCGGGTTCTTCCGCGACGGGCGTCCGCTGCCCTGGTAGGTCAGGAGACGAGGAGCTGACGGCCGCGCAGCCCGCCCGCCTCCAGCCGGCGGTGGGGTTGGCCGCGGCGGGCCGCGCTGTGGCGGCCGGTCAGCTCCGCATCCTGGCCGGGGCCTGCGGCGAAAGGTGACGGGCCAGCACCTCCAGGGCGTCGCCGACCTCCTTGAGGTGCTCGGGAGCCGCATCGCCCAGGGCGGAGGCGAGGGCGTCCTCGATGCTGCCGGCCCGTACCTGGGCCACCCGGCCGGACACCTCGGGGGCCTGGCGGACCAGCAGGCGGCGGCGGTCGGCGGGGTCGGGGGCGGTGATGACGGCGCCGGCCTCCTTGAGCCGGGCGACGGCGGTGGAGACCTGGCTCTGCGGCAGGCCGGTGCGGGTGGCGATCTCACCCACGGCACTGTCGGGGTGGGTGGCCACGTCGCTGGCCACGATCAGGACGGACCGGACGCTTCCGCCGTGGCGTCCGCCGCCCTCGGGTTCGGGCATGGCCCCTTCGCCGATCTTCATGAGGGTGCGCCCCAGCAGGAACAGCTCTACTGCATTCATGCCCCCACACTACATCTCCCTCGATACATCTCGATAGATGTATCGAAAAAGATTGGTTACTGTCGTGGTGTCAGACGGCCTGACCGACGGCAACGCAGAAGGAGCGGACCGTGCAGAAGTGGCGTGCGAACCCCGGGGCGGTCCTGGTGACGCTCTCGCTCGGGTTCTTCATGACCCTGCTCGACCTGACGATCGTGAACATCGCGATCCCCGACATGATGAGCGGCCTCGGAGCCTCGCTCGACCAGACCCTGTGGGTGGTCAGCGGATACGCCCTGGCCCTCTCGGCGCTGATCATCACCGCGAGCCGGCTCGGCGATCTGCACGGCCCGCGCACCCTCTTCGCCGCAGGGCTCGCGGTGTTCACCCTCGCCAGCATCGGCTGCGGGCTCGCCCCCGGCGCAACCGCGCTGATCGTCGCCCGCGTCGTCCAGGGCATGGGCGCGGCCCTGCTCACCCCGCAGACGATGACCCTCATCGTCTCCGTCTTCCCCGCCGCCCGGCGCGGCACCGCCATGGGCATCTGGGGCATGGTCGCCGGTCTCGCCACCCTCTCGGGACCCACTCTCGGCGGCATCCTGGTCTCCACCATCGGCTGGCGCTGGATCTTCCTGGTGAACGTCCCGATCGGCATTGCCGCGCTCGCGCTGACGTTCCTGGTGGTTCCCGACATCCGGCCCGCGCGCACCCACCGCTTCGACCTGACCGGCGTACTGCTCTCCTGCGCGGCCCTGTTCTGCCTGGCGTTCGGCCTCCAGGAAGGGCAGCACTACCACTGGGGCGCCGGGATCCGGGCCCTGCTGGCCGCCGGCGCCACGCTGGCCGGTGCCTTCCTGCTGCACCAGCGCAGCCGGCAGGACCGCGAACCCCTCATCCCGTTCGCCCTCTTCCGGGACCGCAACTTCACCGCGATGACGGCACTGGTCGGCCTGATCTCCGTGGCCATGCTCGGGCTGGTCCTGCCGTTCAACCTCTACCTGCAGTCCGTGCTCGGCCTCAGCGCCATCAAGGCGGGCCTGGTCCTCGCGCCGTCCTCCCTGGTGTCGATGACCGTCGGACCGTTCGCCGGCCGGCTCGCCGACCGCATCGGCGGCAAGTACGTGCTGCTCGCCGGACTCGCCTGCTACAGCGCGGGCATCGTCGCCATCGCCCTGATCGCCGCACCCGCCACCGCCTGGTACGCCTTCATCCCGGCCACCCTGGCCACCGGCCTCGGCGTCGGCTGCATCATCGCCCCGATGTCCACCGAGGCCATGCGCAACATCCCGCCCCACCTGGCCGGTGCCGCCTCCGGGGTCAACAACACGGTCCGGCAGATCGGTTCGGTGGTGGGCGCCGCGGCGGTCGGTGCGCTGCTGCAGGGCCGCCTCGCCGCCGAGCTGGCGACCGGCAAGGCGTACGCCGCCGCCTTCACCGCGGCCCTGCACACCACCGCGGTCCTGCCGGTGGCCGTCCTCCTCGCCGGAGCGGCCGTCTGCCTCCTGGTCCGCAACCACACCAAGGAGCGCCCGGCGGCTCCCGCCGCCGCTCCCGTCCCCGCCGGCGCGGAGCCGGTGCCGGCGGCCGGCCGCTGAGGGACCCGGGCCGCGGACCGGTCCCACGGCAATGCCGGTGCCGGCGCCCCGTCACCAGGGCGCCGGCACCGGCACGTCGGACGTCAACGGCCGATGGCGCAGGCGGCCACCAGCCCGCCTCCCGGGACGAGGCCTGCACCGCCCAGCCGTCAGGACACGCGGGCCCGACCCGTCGGTTCAGAGGTTCCTCTCACCCCTGCCGGGGCGGTGGGACGCGGACGGAAGCCATGCCTGCCGCCGTGGCGGCCTGGATCCCCATGTCGGTGTCCTCGAAGACGAGGCATGCCTCCGGTGGGACACCGAGGTGCTCGGCCGCCCGGAGATACCCCTCGGGGTCGGGCTTGGGCTTCGCATAGTCGCCGGCGCACACCATGACGTCGAATTTGTCGAGAAGACCGAGCGTGGTCAGCGACACGGTGACGGAGTCGCGGGTGCTGCCGGAGACGACGGCCATCGGTATGCGCTGGTACCCGTCCTCGATGTGCGGCACAACTCCCGGGACGGCGGTGAGCTGCGGCAGGAGCCGGCGATAGAGCTCCTCCCTGCGGCGCGCGACGGCTTCCACCGGCATGGCCAGCCCGTGGCTCTCGTTGAGCGAGGCGATGATGTCCGCAACCGGCCGGCCGCCCCAGTCGTAGAAGAGGTCTTCGGGGAACACGCAATCCCACTCACCGAGGGCCTGCGTCCAGGCGAGGTAGTGCAGGGGCATGGAGTCGGCGATCGTGCCGTCGCAGTCGAACAGGTAGGCACGAAAATCGCCGGGCGGCAGGGAGATGATCACCAAGCCAGCCTATAGCGCCCCGACCCCGTGAATCCGAAGGCTGTCCACGCTCGCCTTCTGCCCGTTGCTGCGGTGCCGGCCGCGGGTGATCTCGGCGGCAGCCGACTACCTCCTCCCAGCCGGCCCTGAGACCCTGCATACCCGCCTGTCGCCGGACAAGACCGAAGCCGACGCCGAACTGTGGCTCCCAGTGGAGCCCGAGCACGGCTGAACAAGTCAGCAAGCCCCAGCAGCCGCAGCAGGCAGCGCGTGCACTGAACCGGCCCGTCAGGCGTTCGCGCCCACACCAAGATCCGCTCGCCCTCGTCCGTCACCCCCGCGATCACCAACGGGGACGACCCCGGGAACACCAGCTCGACAAGCTCCCTGGCATCCATCACGTTCATGCCGGCGACGCCTGTCATACGACGTCACCACCGAGAGCGCGACAGAGCCGTTCATGTGACAGACCCCACGAGGGCCATGTGCTCCCGGTACCAGTCGGCCGCCTCGTCCAGGCGGGCCAGCGGCCCCGGCCCGGGCGGGCAGCCGGCGGCCTCCCAGATCCCTGCGCTGTCGTACCAGTGGTCCTGCGCGAGCAGCCAGAACTGACGCGGGCTCAACCGGGAACCGGAAGCTGCCAGCTGCTCCAGGCACTCCGCTTCGGAGAGGTCCCGCTCCACCGGAGGCACTATCTCCCGCCCGGCGAGCGCCCGTACCAGAGCGCCCCTGCGCACCGGCTCCGGATGACTGGCGTGCCGGACGGTCCCGCCGCCCGGGCCGTGCCCGAGCGCGAGGCGGGCGATGAGGCGGGCCAGATCGCCGCCCGCCACCAGGAACAGCAGAGCCCGCCCGCCTCCCCACAGCGCCCCGGTGGCTTCGAGGAGTTGTCCCAGTCCCGGTACGACCCAGCGGTCTCCGGGCCCGATCACCAGACCGGGACGGAGCACCACCGCCCCCGCGGCCAGGGCCGGCCCCTCGCCTGCCAGACGCGTCCGGCTGGTGGCTGAAACGGGCGCCGGAGCGACACCGTCCACAGGGATGCCACGGTGTGGTCCGTAGCCGTAAACGGCCGAGGTGGACAGGTGCACGATCCGTCCGACACCGGCCCGGCGGGCCTCATGCATCAGCGCCGCGGTTCCCTCGGTGTTGACGGCGGCGCACTGCCGCTCGTCGGAGCCGATCAGCGAAGCCAGGTGGACCAGGACGTCCTGGTGCGGCCCCGCAATCGGGGGTGCCGCGACGGGCCGTCGCCGGTCGAGCGCAACGCGGGAAGCACGCTCTGGCACGACGAGCCAACGAGCAGAGAGACGATCCAGAGTACTTGGAGGGTGCTGGCGGGGGCGCTGTTAGCCTGTTCGGCATGATCGCGAAGGATGCCGAGCCGCGGATATCCGGCCTGCCCGCGCCAAGTGGTCCGCAGCGCGCTCTCATCATCGCGAGCTTCGTCAGCCGGGTGGGCAACGGGCTGTTCAACACCGCTGCGGTGCTCTACTTCACGCTGGTGGTGCACCTGCCCGCCGCACAGGTCGGTGTCGGCCTCACGATCGCCGGGCTGACCGGGCTGCTGGCAGGGATCCCGGCCGGGAACCTGGCCGACCGGTACGGGCCGCGCACGGTCTGGCTGACGGCCCTCGCGATGCAGGCCGCGACGATGGCCGCATTCGTCTTCATCCACGACTGGGTCACGTTCACGCTCATCGCCACCCTGGACCGGCTGGCAGCAACGGCGAGCGGCGCCGCAGGCGGTGCGCTCATCGCCCGTGCCGGCGGCGAACGCCCGGCCGCATTCAGGGCGAAGCTCCGCACGTTCGTCAACCTCGGCGTGGTCCTGGGCACCCTCGGCGCCGCCTTCGCCGTCTCGGTCAACACCCGCCCGGCATACACCGCGCTCATCCTCGGCAACGCCGCCAGCTTCGCCTGCGCCGGCCTGATCGCCCTGGGCGGCGTCCCGAACTACCAGCCCCTGCCCCGGCCCGAGGAGCACCACCGCTGGGCCGTCCTGTCCGATCGGCCGTTCGTGTCGTTCGTCGCGCTCTACGGCGCCATGGGCCTGCAGTACCAGACCGTCTCCCTGCTCCTGCCGATCTGGCTCTCCGCCCACACCGACGCGCCCCGCTGGACGGTGGCGGCGGTCTACGCGGTCAACAGCGGGGTGTGCGTGCTGCTCCAGAGCAGGATCGGCTCCCGGGTGGAAACACCGCGCCAGGGCGGCCGGGCATTCCGCCTCGCGGGGCTGCTCTTCTTGGTCAGCTGCCCCTTGATGGCCCTGACCGCGGACGTTCCATCCTGGACCGCGCCAGGGCTCGCCATCCTCGCCGTCTGCGTGCACAGTCTCGGAGAGGTGTGGGAGTCCTCGGGCGGCTTCGCGCTCGGCTTCGGTCTCGCCCCCGACCACGCCCAAGGGCAATACCAGGGCCTCTTCGGCATCGGCTTCGACGCCGGACAGGCCTTGGCCCCGGTGGTCCTCACGACAGCAGTCCTCGGACTCGGACACGCCGGCTGGCTGCTGCTCGGCGCGTTCTTCGCGGCTCTGGGCGCGGCAGGCCCGCCGGTGGCCGCATGGGCGGAGCGCACCCGCCTCACGCGCCAGGACGCGGCCCGCGCCACACATGGTCGGCCGGACGAGGCCCCGCTGCTCGACACCGCCTAGTTTCCGCGGGGTCCCAGTGGCTGAAGCCCTGCCCACCCCGAACGCCAGGCCATACTCAGGGCTCACCGATGAGTCGACCGCCAGAACCCTCAGAACGGTCCAGCGGAAGCCGGCCGGCACTGTGAGCCCCTCCTACGGAAGAGCCCGGGAGCGGACCGCAAGAAGCTCGCCCCCAAGCTGCCCGCTCACCTCCGGCAGGCCCTCGAGGTCAGAGCGGCGCAGCCCCGACAATTCCCGGGCGGCAGGGAGGTGATCACCGAGTCAGCGGATGGCGCCCTGCCCCCATGGGTTCGCCCTTCGTATACGAGCTGACCGCCATCTTGGGTGCCTTCGCGGCGACCGCACCGCTTGTGCTTACTGCGCCTTCTGCTCACGCCGCCGAAGTCGGCGGCCTGCGACCGGCCGCCCGTGCGACGACTGGAGATGGTCGCTCTCTGGTGATGAACGGTTTCGGCGTGTAGCTTCACTTCCAGCTGTCGTGGTTCGCAGTACCTGCCCGCGCCCTGGCGTGGGCGTTTTGCTGTGCAGTGCCGGACCAGGGCGATCACCTCAGGGTCCGCGTGGTGCGGCCCCGACATCGACTGAGAGGCATGACCATGGCCAGCGGAACCGTGAAGTGGTTCAACTCCGAAAAGGGCTTTGGCTTCATCGCGCAGGACGGCGGAGGTCCGGACGTCTTCGCGCACTACTCCAACATCAACTCTTCGGGCTACCGCGAGCTGCAGGAGGGCCAAGCCGTCACCTTCGACATCACGCAGGGTCAGAAGGGCCCGCAGGCGGAGAACATCACCGCTGCCTGACCCGCAGCACGGATCCGCTGCCCCGGAGCATGCGCTCCGGGGCAGCGCTGTACCTTCCGCAACCGGCGTGCCGCGCGGACCGTGCCCTTCTACTGGGCGATGCCCCACGTCATGGCCCGCCGGCTCACCGGCGTGAACACTCCCACCTGGCGTGATGCGCAGGCGGTGACCGTGTGAACATCCAGCCCCTGCTCGACGCGTTCGGCATCCAGGAGGACGCCGTCCGGGCCCTGACCGACGGCCTCCGCGCACAGATCACCGAACTGCAGGCTCGGCTGCAGGAAGCCGAGATGCACCTCAAGGTGCGGCGAATTCCCCACGTCCGGTATCCGGCCGGAAGGTGATCACCACCATCTGCACGGGCGGCCCGGGCGGTGCGGTGTCGGGCGCGGGCAGGGAGTGCGCTACCGAGGAGCCCACGTCCCGAACGCCCCGCCCCGGCGGGTGTCAGTGGCCGGAGGTGCTCCAGCGGGTCTCGCCGTCGACCAGCGTGTCAGACGGCGTCAGGCCGAGGGCGCGGGCGACGCCCGCGGACGCGGCGTGTTCCGGGTGGATGTAGGCCGCCAGGACCGACACTTGACGGGTGCGCAGCCATGCGGCCATGGCCTGGGCCCCCTCGCGGGCGTAGCCCCTGCCCTGGTGTTCGACGCCTATCACCCAGGCGAGGGACGCTTCAAGTTCCCCGTTCTCGGCCCGGTACAAGGTTGCTTGAACCGTTCCGGCCAGCCGGCCGTCCTCCGTCCGGCGCAGCATCCAGTTCAGCCAGCCCTGGCTTCCGTCCGGGGACCTGCCCGCGGACTGGCGGGTGTAGCGGGCCTGGAGCTCCGCGAGTGAGCTCGGCTCCCCGCCGGTCCAGGTGTGCAGCCGGACGTCGTCGAAGACCGGGAAGGCTTCCCGCGCGTGTTCGGCGCGCAGGGGTTCGAGTGCGAGTCGAGGGGTCATCAAGAGATCCACAAGCGGCCACTGAGGAGATGTAGTCACCCGCGAACGATAGTTCGCACCACCACCGCACTGAACCCGGTCGGTCCACCGACCGCTTGAGGAGGCTCTGAGCGGACGTTAAGTCCGACTCCTCTTCGTTCGTGATCACTCGATCGTGCTACTGATCGCGGTCCAGGCTGCTCGATGGGCATGTCCATGCCGAGATACGGGGCGTGATGAGAGAGCCGTATCTCAGCGACTTGTCGGACGGGCAGTGGGCGTTGATCGAGCCGGTGATCACGGCCTGGAAACAGGGCCGGGTGGCGCGGTCGGCGACCGGGGATCCCGGGGCCTGTGACCTGAGGGAGGTAGTGAACGCGATCTTCTGTCAGAACCGGACGGGCTGTCAGTGGCGCATGCTGCCGCATGACCTGCCGGCCTGGTCGGCGGTGTTCTACTACTTCAGGCTGTGGCGCGAGGACGGGCTCGACCAGCGGATCCAGGAACTCCTTCGCTGCCAGGTCAGGGAGAAGGCCCGCCGATTAGAGGACCCGTCCCTCGTGATCATCGACACCCAGTCCGTCCGCGCCGCGGCGGGTGTTCCCAGGACCACGACGGGGCTGGACGCGAACAAGAACGTCTCGGGGCGCAAGCGCGGACTGGCCGTCGACGTGCTGGGGCTGATCATCGGCGTCTTCGTCATGGCAGCCTCGGCGCACGACAACGCCGCCGGCACCGCCCTGCTCGACCAGGCCGCCGAGCGGTGCGGAATGCGCCTGGAGAAGGCCCTGGTCGACCAAGGCTTCAAGGAAGCGGTCATCATCCACGGCGCCCTGCTGGACATCGACGTCGAGGTCGTCCGCCGCAACCCCGCTGACCAGGGCAAAGGATTCGTCCCGCAGCCCAGGCGGTGGGTGGTCGAGCAGAC
>NZ_JBEORW010000027.1:0-124711 GCF_040302565.1 Streptomyces sp. NPDC097981 | reverse complement strand
CAGCTGCTGACTGGAACCGACCATCCCGCCGCCCTCCACCTGCTTGTCCGTCGGCAGGAAGAGCGCCCCCGCGGCTAAGGCTGCTCGGCCAGTCCCTCCGGGAGCCTGCCCGTGTGGACCACCCCGAGGGTCTGGGTGGCCCGGGTCAGGGCGACGTAGAGGTCGCTCGGCTCGTGGTCGGCGGGCTCCACGACGATCACCGAGTCGAACTCCAGCCCCTTGGCCTGGCGCGGGTCCAGCAGGACGACCGTACGGGTGAGGTCCGGCTCCTCCCCCGCCGTGACGCCGGGCAGCGCGGCGGCCAGTGCCCCGTGCAGCGGGCGCGGCGCGATCACCGCCAGCCTGCCGCCGCGGCCCTCGGCCGCAGCAGCGCCGCGCACCGCGTCCGCGACCGTGCGGGCCAGGTCGTCCGTCGCCCGCACCCAGGGCCGCCGCCCCGTGGACCGCACCGAGCTCGGCGGCTCGAATCCGGGGTGGCGGGCGCGGAGCACGGCGGCCGCGACATCCATGATCTCCGCAGGCGTACGGTAGTTGACTCCGAGGCGCACCAGCTCGTAGCGGTCGCCGACGTACGGGTCCAGGATCCGCTTCCACGAGCCGCAGCCCGCCTCGTCGCCGGTCTGGGCCGGGTCGCCCACGAGCGTCATGGAACGGGTGGGGCAGCGCCGCATCAGCAACCGCCAGGCCATCTCGGACAGTTCCTGCGCCTCGTCCACGATGACGTGTCCGAAGGCCCAGGTGCGGTCGGCAGCGGCGCGCTCGGCGGCGCTGCGGTGGTCCGCCTCCTCGTGCCGCTCCGCCATCCGCTCCGCGTCGATGATGTCGTGCGCGGCGAGGAACTCGTTCTCCATGTCCTCGAATTCGTAGCTCTCGGACCCCTGGGACAGGTCCAGGACGCCCTGCGCGTACGCGATGCGCTCCTGCCGCTCCCGCTCCTCGGCGGCGCGCTGCGCGCTGTCGTCCACGCCGAGCAGCTCGGCGGCCTCGTCGAGCAGCGGGATGTCCGCGGGTGTCCAGTCGCCCGTCGTGCGCCGGATCAACTCGGCTTCGTGGACGGGCAGATGCGTGGGGTCTGCGAGGAAGCCGGCGATCAGCTGCCGGGGCGTGAGGTGCGGCCAGAGGCCGTCGATCGCGGCGTGCACCTCGGCGCTGGTGGCGACCTCCTTGCCGAGCTGCGCGATGTCGTCGGGGCCCAGCAGGTTGGGGCCGCCGTACGGATCGGCGCCGAGCCGGTCGGCGAGCTGCTGCGTGAGGGCGTCGATGACGCGGAACGCGAAGTACGGGCGGGCCAGGTTGTGCGGCAGCCCGGTGGCCCGTGCCCGGTCCCGGGCCTCGTGCGCCATGGTCCGGTCCAGCAGCAGGGTGCCGTAGTCGTCGTGGTCGATCTCCAGGGCCGGTTCCGGGAGCACGGCGCTGTCCTCGCCGCTGCCGGCGGGTACGGTCTCCGGCAGCGCCTGCCGGTCGCGTACGACCCGGGCGAGGACCTCGGCCATGTCCGCGCGGCCCTTCACGGCGGCGGCGCCGGGCCGGTCGGTTCCGGTCGCCCGGACGCCGGGGAACAGCTCGCCGAGGGTGGAGAGCAGGACGCCGGTCTCGCCGAGGGCGGGGAGCACCTCGCCGATGTAGCCGAGGAACGCCGGGTTGGGTCCGACGATCAGCACGCCGCGCTTGGCGAGCAGTTCGCGGTGTGCGTAGAGGAGGTAGGCGGCCCGGTGCAGGGCGACGGCCGTCTTCCCGGTGCCCGGACCGCCTTCCACCACGAGGACGCCGCGGTGGGGCGAGCGGATGATGCGGTCCTGTTCGGCCTGGATGGTCTGCACGATGTCGTGCATGCGGCCCGTGCGGGCGGCGTCGAGCGCGGAGAGCAGCACGGCGTCCGCGTCCGCGCCCTCGTGGCCCGTGCGCTCGGTGTCGGTGAGGTCGAGGATCTCGTCGTGCAGGGCCGTGACCTCCCGCCCGCGGGTGGTGATGTGGCGGCGCCGGCGCAGCCCCATGGGAAAGTGCCCGGTCGCGAGGTAGAACGGGCGCGCCACCTCGGCCCGCCAGTCGAGGACCAAGGGGGTGCGGTCCGCGTCGTCCTGCCTGATTCCGATGCGGCCGATGTGGTGGTCATGTCCGTCGGAGAACTCCAGGCGACCGAAACACAATCCGTTCTCGCCCGTGTTCAGCGCGGAAAGCAGACCGGACTGCTCGGCGACGAGCACATCCCTCTCCAGCCGCGCCTGAAGCCCGCTCCCCGCCCCGGCCAGCGCCCGCTGCACGGCATGTTCGGCCTGGTCACGCAGTTCGTCCAGGCGCGCATAGAGCCCGTCGATGAATTGCTGCTCATTACGGAATTCCACGGTTGACAATTCCACTCCCGACCCGATACGATGTCCCCGTAAAGCTTCTTCACACCCTGCATTCATCAGGGCGCGAAACGTCAAATATACGCAGACGAATACCCCGGCCGTCAATTGGTCCGGGGTATTTTCCGTATCGCGGCGCCCGGGGTGCTACCGGGTGGGTGCGCCGCCCATCATCCGGAGCATCGACCGCCCGCCGGTACGGAAGAACCTCCACAGCAGGGCCGCGGCGAGCGCGAGGAACACGATGTTGAGCCAGGTCGTGTAGTTCCAGCTCACCCCCTCCATGGGGATCTTCGCGTCCTCCCGGTCGGGAATGAGGCCGAGCGCGCCGAAGACGAACTCCACGGCGTAGCCGGCGGCCACCATGGCGGGGTAGAAGGTGGCGAGGAGGAAGAGGGTCGTCCTGCGCCCGTAGTACTTCCGGTAGATGTTGAGGATCGGCAGGATCAGCAGGTCGGCGAAGATGAACGAGACGACGCCGCCGAAGCTGATACCGCCCTTCCAGAGCACCACGGCGAGCGGGACGTTGCCGATGGAGCAGACGAACGAGGCGATCGCCACCACAGGGCCGACGACCGGGCCCCACAGCTTCGACGCGACCGGATGGCCCTCGAAGAAGAAGGACTGCCAGAAGGAATCCGGCACCCAGGCGGCGATGGCCCCCGCAATGAGCAGGCCGGCCACCAGGTCGCGCAGGATCGCTGCCCACTCCATGGTGAAGATGTGCGCGGTCGAGGTGAAGCCCGCCCCGGACAGCAGCCGCCGGGCGAATGAGCCCCCGCCCTGTACGGACATGTCCATCGCCGCGTGCCCCTCCATCGATCCGGACAGCCCGCGGTCCGCCTGCTCGCGGGCCTCGCGCAGCAGCCCTTCGTGCAGGAACAGCCGGAACAGCACCGCCAATACGATGATCATGATCGGGCCGCCGGTGAACTCCGCCAGGGTGAACTGCCACCCCATCAGCAGGGCCAGGATCACCCCGAGTTCGACGACCAGGTTGGTGGAGGCGATCTCGAAGGCCATCGCGGCCGTGAAGTCGGCGCCCTTGCGGAACAGCGACCGCGCGAGTGCCACGGCGGCATAGGAGCACGAGGACGACGCCGCCCCGAGCCCGGCGGCGACGGCGAGCGTCCGGGGGCGGTCGTCGCCGAGCAGGGAGACGATCGTGGACTTGTGCACCACGGCCTGGACGACGGCGGACAGGGCGAACCCCAGGATCAGCGCCCAGGTGATCTCCCAGGTCATCGCGCCGGTGATGGACAGTGCGTGCAGGATCGCATCCATGGCCCCTCAGCCTTCTTCCGTGGCCGCGGGGCGCCACCCTAGGCCGATCCGGACGACCGGGGCGGCCGACGCGCGCAATCATTCCTTCCGGTTCGCCAGCGCGGCGACGAGACCGCGCAGGCGCTCGCGCGGGTCCGCCGCGCCCGGTCGGGCGGTCATGAGCAGGTGATGGGCCGTGGCGACGACCGCGAGGGCCAGGGCCCCGCAGTCCTCCGTCTCCGGGAGCCGCCCGAGGTGCTGTTCGGCCCGCAGGTACGCGGCGAAGGACGCCTCGATGGAGTCCAGACCCGGCTCCCCCTGCCGCCAGGCCTCCTGGATGCGGGCCGAGGCGGCGGGGCGTGCCAGAGCGAGCGCTGCGAACGCGGGGCCGTGCGCGTCCAGTAGGGCCAGCGCGCCTGCGGTCATGTTCTCGGCGACGGTACGGAGCCCGGCCTGTGCGGGGAGGGCCTCGGCCGCGGCCGCCAGCAGCCGGAACCGGCGGAGCACCAGGTGGGCCACGAACTCGTCGAAGTCCGCGAAGTGGTTGTGGAGGAGGCCCTTCGCACATCCGGCTTCGCCGGTCACGGCCCGGCTGGTGAGGGCGCCCGGACCTTCCCGGGCCAGCAGGCGTTCCGCGGCCTCGAACAGCCGGTCCCGCACTCCCTCGATCGCTACGCCCCGTGGCGACACGGCTGCCCCTTCCGACACTCCGAACACGGATTCCGCCCGACCTGTGGCACGTATGGGCGTCTGCCCATACTGTATGGGCAGACGCCCATACTAGTCGCCCGAGCGGCGCCGACAACGGGGAGAGCACCATGCGGGACATCGTCAACACCCAGCAGGATCAGGCCTGGAACGGATTTGACGGCGAGCATTGGGCCGCTCACCACGACCGCTGGAACGCCGTGAACGCCGGGTTCAACCAGCCGCTGCTGGAGGCCGCCGCGGTCGGAGCCGACGACCGGGTGCTGGACATCGGCTGCGGGGCCGGACAGACCTCCCGGCTGGCCGCCCGGCGGGCGGCTCGCGGGCAGGTGCTCGGCCTGGACCTCTCCGAGCCCGAACTCTTCACGGCCCGCCGCCTCGCCGCCGAGGAGGGGCTCGGGCACCTGGAGTTCCGCCGCGGCGACGCACAGGCCCACGCCTTCCCGCCGGGCGGCTTCGACGTGGCGATCAGCCGGTTCGGGATCATGTTCTTCGACGACCCGGTCGCCGCCTTCGACAACATCCGCCGCGCCCTGCGTCCCGGCGGCCGCCTGGCCTTCGTCGCACCGGCCGACCCCGGCAGCACCGAGTGGGCCACCGTGCTCGGCGCGATGGCCGATGAGGCGCCGGTGCCGGACTTCACCGCCGCCGGCACCGGGCCGGGCATGTTCTCCCTCGCCGATCCGGCCCGCGTCCGGGACGTCCTCACCGCCGCAGGCTTCGAGCCCCCGGCCGTCACCCACGTGGAGGCACTCCAGCACTGGGGGCGGGACGCCCGGGACGCGGCGGACTTCCTGCTCGGCTCCGGCCCCGTCCGGTTCCTCCTGAGCGGGCTCGCGCCGGACGCCGCCGAGCGCGCCGGGGCGGCGCTCACCACCGCCATGCAGGCCTTCGCACGGCCCGACGGCGTGTACCTGCGGGCTGCCGCCCGGCTGGTCACCGCCACCCGTCCGGACCTGCCCGCGTAGGACTTGGGGCGCCGCCCCGCGCGTCACCCGGACGGCTCACCCGTCAGGCTTCCCGCGCCGCGCACTGCTTTGGTGGGTACAAGAGCTGTCCACCACATGGAGCACTCTCATGTATGAAATGCAGGTCGGTGAGGCGGCCACAGGGTCCGGCCTCGTATGGCACGTAGTCGCCCGTGACCGCACGGCCACCTTGTGCGGACGCCCCCTCCAGCCGGGAGGCAACGCCGAAACGGACCACCACTGCGCGCCGTGCATGACGGCCTTTCAGGACGTCATGCGGGAAGGCTCCGCGGGGTCCTGACCGCGACCGCGGTCAGCCCCGGGGGCGCGGGCCGCCGGGAACCGTCCGGTTCCGGCGGCCCGCGCCACCCCGAGAGCACATCAAAGCAATCCTTATGGATGAATGAAGGTGCTACCGTGCGCACTTATAGATGTGGTGGCGCCGTGTCCGAAGTGCGCCGCCCGAGCCACTCTGGGGTGCCGCCATGAAGACGATCGGACTGCTCGGGGGAATGAGCTGGGAGTCGACGGCCGAGTACTACCGGCTGCTGAACCAGCTCACCCGGGACCGGCTCGGGGGCCTGCATTCGGCCCGCTGCGTGCTGTACTCGGTGGACTTCGCGGAGATCGAGCGGCTCCAGGCCGAGGGCCGGTGGGCGGAGGCCGGCGAGGTGCTGACGGCGGCCGCCCAGCGGCTGGAGGCGGCCGGTGCCGATCTCGTGCTCATCTGCACCAACACCATGCACAAAGTCGCCGACCGCGTCCAGGCAGGCATCTCCGTGCCGCTCCTGCACCTCGCCGACGCCACCGCGGACGCCGTGAAGGCCGCGGGCCTGACCCGCGTCGGCCTGCTGGGCACCGCGTTCACCATGGAGCAGGACTTCTACCGCGGCCGACTCGCGGCGGGCGGACTCGACGTGTGCATCCCGGATGCCGACGGGCGCGCACTCGTCCACCGGGTGATCTACGAGGAGCTGTGTCTGGGCATCGTCCGCGAGGACTCGCGCGCCGCCTACCAGCGCGTCATCGAGGACCTCGTCGCCGCCGGCGCCCAGGGGATCATCCTGGGCTGCACCGAGATCGAGCTGCTCATCGGCGCTGCCGACTGCCCCGTGCCGGTCTTCCCCACCGCACGGATCCACGCCGAGGCCGCGGTCGCGGCGGCACTGCCGGCCGCCGGGCGATCGATGTGAGTCCATCGGTGCCCGCAATGGGCCGAGCCGCCGCGTGCCGTCCTTCGGCGCTCCGTCATCCGTCCGGCGGCGACGAGGTGGTGGTGGTGCACGTCCCGCGCCGGTGGTGACGCAGCCGGGCGGCCTCCGGCCCGGTGCCATACCGTGAGGCCGTACGAGAAAGCAGGCCGCGAGCGCGGCTGCACGGACCCGGGCGGGCGCATGGGCACACTGCGCCGTGCCCGAGGCCGACACGGACCGCGGGTCCGTCTATGCCCTCGGGTACGCCGGCACCCGGCTGGTGCTGCTCGGGCTGTGGTCGCCGGCCACCAGGTACCCCGAGCCCCTGCGCGTCCCGCGCTGTGCTCATCGCCGCCGAGATGGCCCTGCTGCTCACCGCGCGCGGCCGCGGGATCCCCGGCCGCCTGGACACCGGGCACATCGTGGAGCGGGTCGGGCTGTCCGTCATCATCGTGCTCGGCGAATCCGTCATCGCGCTGGTGACCTCCGCCGACCACACCTGGACCCTGCGGGCGGGGGTCGTCGGCGTCCTCGGCTTCGTTCTGCTCGCCGCGCTCTGGTGGTCGTACTTCGACTTCGGCTCGACCGCGGCCGAGCTGATGCTCGCCGAGGCCGGTGACCGCGAGGCCTACGTCCTCGCCCGCGACGTCGGCGGCTTCCTGCACTTCTTCGTGACCGCGGGCGTCCTGTGCATCGCCGCGGGCCTGGCCACCGCCGTCGACGAAGCCGGCCACGCCCATCTGCCGACCGGCGCGGCGTGGGTCCTGGCCGGCGGCCTGGCCCTCTGCCACGCGGCCCACGCCGGCATCGCCCTGCGCTACGGCCGCCCGCCAGCCTCCGTCGCCGTCTGGGCCGTTCCCGGCATCGGCATCCCGCTGCTCGTCGCCTGGGGCGCCGTTCACCTCGCGCCCTGGCCGGTCGTCCTGCTGCTGGCCGCCGAAGCGATCGCGCACCTGCTCTACGCACGCAGGATGCTTCGCCGCCGCCTCGCGGCCGCACCCGCGCCCTGACCCGCCCTCGTCCGCGGCCCTACGGTGCGACCGGCTCCACGGGGAGGAGGTCCGGGCGCTTGGCCGTACGGGAATCCCCGGAGGAGCGGCCGCGCAGGCGTCTGCCCAGCCAGGGCCCCAGGAACGCGACGGCCCAGCGCAGTTCGGCGAGGACCGTGGGTGAGGCCCCCCGGGCAGGGGGCAGCGGATGCGTCCAGGAGTCGTCGCTGCCCGGCAGGTCGAGGGCGTGGGCGAGCGAGGCGGCGATCCGCTCGTGGCCGAGCGGGCTCGCGTGCAGCCGGTCCGGGCTCCACAGGCGGGGGTCGGTGACCACCGGATGGCGGCCCGTCTCGACGACGACCACGCCATGGCGGCCTGCGGCCGCGCGGATCCGGTCGTTGAGGGCGCTCACCCGCGGGGCGAGCGGGCGGGCGAGCGGGGTGATCCGGGCGAGGTCCGGGAAGGTCACCGTGGCAACGCGGGCTCCCTGGGCGGTGAGCGCGCCGAACATCGCCTCCAGGTGGCCGGCGACCTCGTCGGCGTCGAACCGCGGACGCAGCACGTCGTTGACCCCGGCGACCACGGTGGCCAGGTCGGGGCGCAGGGCGAGGGCCGGTGCGAGCTGCTCGGCGCGGACCTGCCCGGCCAGCCGGCCGCGGACGGCCAGGTTGGCGTACCGCAGGCCGGGATGGTGGAGCGCGAGCTGCTCGGCGAGCCGGTCGGCCAGCCCGCGCAGACCGGTCGTGTCGTCGCCGTCTCCGACGCCTTCGGTCTGGCTGTCGCCCAGGGCGACGTAGCGCAGGTACTGCTGCTCAGTGCCCGGCACGGGCCGCCTCCCGCTCCTGCAGGACCGCGATCGTACGTTCGCACCAGTCGCGGTTGCCCTGCTCGAAGGCGAGACCGCGCAGGCAGGTCAGGTAGGGGCCGACGCGCTCGCCGTGCCGGAGGAAGTCCTCCTCGGCGCGGTCGCCGCGCATCGTGCGCAGCAGACCGCCGAACAGCTCGGCCTTGGCCCGGGCGAAGGCGGCGCGCTCGGCGAGCTGTGCGACGAGCGTCGCGGTGTCGACGTGGTCGGCGGCCTGCACCTTGACGACCAGGTCGTCGCGGATGGAGGAGGGTTTGGCGGAGGAGGCGGTGAACTCCTCCAGCTCGGCGAGGCCGGCGTCGGTGACGGTGAACAGGCGCTTGTTGGGCCGGCTGTCCTGGACCACTTCCCGGCCCGCGATCAGCCCGTCCTTCTCCAGCCGGGCCAGCTCGGCGTAGAGCTGCTGCGGGAGGGCGTGCCAGAAGTTCGCCACACCGAGGTCGAAGGCCTTGGCCAGCTGGTACCCGCTCAACTCCTCGTCCAGCAGCGCCGCCAGTACGGCGTGGCGCAAAGCCATCGGATCGCCTCCTTCTCGCCCCTGTCCACGGACACCTTCCGCATGATACTCAAGAAACTGACTAATCACATTGATGAGTAGCCGAGTATCAGGGAGAAGCCGTGACCGCAGCAGACCGCTTCCGCGCCGCCGTCGACAGCCGTGACATCGCCGCCCTGGAAGACCTGTTCACCGAGGACGTCCGCCTGTACAGCCCCGTGAAGTTCACGCCGTTCGAGGGCCGGCCGATGGTGCTGGGGCTCTTCGGGGTGCTGCTGCGCACCTTCGAGGACTTCCGCTACGTGGGGCAGTACGCCGGCACCGCCGAGACGAGCGCCGACGGCTCCGTGTCCCCGTCGCAGATCCTGCTCTTCCGGGCGACGGTGGACGGCAAGGCGATCCACGGCATCGACCTGCTGCACCTCGCCGACGACGGCCGGATCAAGGAGTTCACGGTCATGGTCAGGCCGCAGTCCGCGGTGCACGCCCTGGGCCGGGCGGTCCTCGCCGGGCTGGTGGCCGACGGCCTGGCCCCGGCTCCGGCCGAGGGGTCTGCCACTCGTTAGGCTCGCGAGGCGGCAGGCGATCGTACGCACGCCCGGGACGAGCGGGCGTCCTGCCCGCGTCGAGACCCCGGGCGAGGCGGCCCGGGAAGCAACAGGAGAAGCGAGGAGTTGCGGATGACCGTCACCCCCCGAGTGGCGCTGGCCACGTCGGCCATGGGGCTGGCCTGGGACGCCGACCTGCCGCCCATGATCGAGGCGCTGCGCGCCCGCGGTGTCGACGCCGTGGCGGCGGCCTGGGACGCGGCCGGCTTCGACTGGTCGCAGTGCGACGCCGTGGTCATCAGGTCCACCTGGGAGTACGCCGGGCGGTGGCCGGAGTATCTGGCCTGGGCCGACGGGGTGCAGGGCGTCACGCGGCTCGACAATCCGGCCGGGATCGTGCGCTGGAACACCGACAAGCGCTACCTCGGGGAACTCGCCGGGCGCGGCGTCCCCGTCGTACCGACCCGGTTCATCGCCCCCGGCGAGGCCGTCGTCCTGCCCGGACACGGCCAGTTCGTCGTCAAGCCGACCGTGTCGGCCGGCGCCCGCGACACCGCACGGTACGCGGAACAGCACCACGACCTGGCCGCCGGGCACATCGCGGCACTCCACGCGGCCGGATCGACCGCGATGGTGCAGCCGTACCTGTCCCGGATCGACGAGGGCGAACGGGCCCTCGTCTTCCTCGGCGGTGACTTCAGCCATGCGATGCGCAAGGGGCCGGTGCTGACCGATGTCGGGGTCGTCGACAACGACCGCGTGCCGCATCCCGATCTGGTGCCGCACCGGCCGTCCGCGGCCGAACTGGCCCTCGCCGAGGCGGCGCTGGGGGCCGTTCCCGGGTCGGACGCCTTGCTGTACGCGCGGATCGACATCGCGTCGGCGGACGACGGTTCGCCCGTCGTGATGGAGGTGGAGCTCGTGGAACCCAACCTCTTCACGGGTCACAGCGAGCACGGGCTGCGGCGCTTCACGGACCTCGTCCACGAGCGCGCCGCGGCCGGCTAGTACGGCCGGGCCTCCCGTCGGTCACCGGCGGGCGCCGGATGCACGCCGTCCGACGTCCGCGGCGACGGGCAGGCAGGGTTCCCGCGGGCCGTCATCCTGCCGGCGCACGGCCGGGAACCGTGCTGACCCGGGCGAGGACGAGAACCGTGTCGTCGGTCGCCGGGTCGGGGAGCAGGTTCGCGAGGATGCGGTCGGCTGCCTCCTCCAGCGAGCCCAGGGGCGCCCGCAGCTGCTCGCGCAGCGCGTCCACGCCGGTGTCGATGTCGTGGCCGCGGGCTTCGATGAGGCCGTCGGTGTACAGGGCCACGGTGGCGCCCTCGGGGATCTCGACCTCGACCGACCGGTACGGTACGCCGCCCACGCCGAGCGGGACTCCGAGCACGTCGCCGACGGTGTGCACGGTCCCGTCCCGGTGGCGTACCAGGGGCGGGGGGTGGCCGGCGTTGGCGATGCGGGCGCTGCCGGTGTGGGGGTCGTACAGCAGGTACAGGCAGGTCGCCCATTCGATGCCGGCCTCCTGGGCGCAGACGTCGAGTTCTTCGAGCAGGGCGGCGGGCTCCGCGGTGTGCCGGGCGAGCGTCTTCGCGGTGATCCGCAGCCGGCCCATGGCCGCGGCAGCGGGAACGCCGTGTCCCATCACGTCGCCGACGACGATGGCGACCCGGTCGCCGGGCAGGGTGGTCGCGTCGTACCAGTCGCCGCCGACCTCGGTGACGCGGCTTCCGGGCAGGTAGCGGACGCTGATGTCCACGTAGGGGCCGGCGGCGGGGGCGCTGGGCAGCAGGGCCCGCTGGAGGGTGATCGCGATGTCCCTGACCGTGCTGTACAGCCGGGCGTTGTCCAGGCACAGGGCGGCCCGGGAGGCCAGTTCGCCGGCGAGGCCGAGGTCCTCCTCGGCGAAGGCCGGGCGGGCGGCGGAGCGGCCGAACATCGTGATGCCCTGTACCGTGCCGCGGGCGACGAGCGGTGCGATGAGGATGCAGGCCACCCCGCTCTCCAGCAGCAGCCGCGCGCGGTACTGCTGCTCGACGCTCCGGGTCACGAACTCCTCGTCGACCGTGACGCAGAGCGGGCGGCCCGTGCTCACCATCTCGTGGACGCTGGAGCCCGGCGGGTACGCGACCTTCTCCAGGCCGCTCACCAGTTCCACGGCGGGCTCGGGGAGCGTGGTGCCGGACGCGATCCGCCGGGTGGCCAGGGGCAGCGCCGGGTCGAACGCCACGGTCTCGTCCATCCACTCCACGAGTTCGACGACGCAGGCGTCGCAGAAATCCGGGACCACCGCTTCGACCAGCTCGCGTGCGGTGGTGTTCACGTCCAGGGTCGTGCCGATGCGGGCCGCGGCCCGGTCGAGCAGGGCCAGGCGCCGGCGGGCCGCCGTCGCCTCCAGGATGGCCTGCTCGCGGTCGGTGACGTCCAGCAGCAGTCCGCCCACGCCGCGCCGGGTGTCACCCGCGCCGCTGAGCGGGAAGAAGCTGACCGAGCGCACCTGGTCGCGGTCCGGGTGACCCGGTGTGCGCAGCCCCACCAGGGTGCCGATGACGGGCCCGCCGCCCTCGGCCACGGCCCGGAGCATGCGCTGGTACTCCCCGCCGTCCGAGGTGATCATGATGTCCGCCACCGGGCGGCCCAGGTGCTCGTCGAGCGGGACCCCGTCCATGTCGGCCAGGGCCTGGTTGAGGTGGACGTAGCGCAGTTCCTCGTCCAGCATGACCAGGCCGATCGGGCAGGTCTCGAAGAGGGCGTCGAGGAAGGTCAGGTTGGTCTTCACCCGGTCGAGCTCGTCGCCCCGGCTGGCCAGTCCCAGGACCACGGAGCGGCCGGTGGACCCGGTCATCGGGAAGACGCGGAAGCCGCAGTCGAACACCGTGCCGTCGCGGTGCAGCGCGGGCAGCCGTACGCGCCAGTAGCCGAGGACGCGGGCGCGCTCGACGAGGCGCGCGGCCGAGCCGGGACCGTTCCCCGGGGGCGGCTCGGGGAAGAGGGCGGAAGCGGGCCGCCCCAGCACCGCCTGGGTCTCGTGGCCGAAGAGGTGCCGCGCTCCGGGGCCCCAGTAGCAGACCTGGTCCTCGTCGTCGATGCCGAAGACCGCCACCACCACGTGCTCCAGCAGGGATCCCGGTTCGGACCGGATCGGGCCGGGTTCCTCCGCGCCCCCCAGCCGGTCCGATGGCATCGGCAGGCCCCCTTCTGCGCACGGCTCGCGCGCGGCTGGCCGGAGCCCGCGCGGCGGACACGGGCTGCCCCTCAATTCTGCCCGCCATCGGGGAAGAGGACATCACCTGCGGTGTCCGGGAGCCGCCCGGTGACTACGGGTGACACTGCAGCCGCAGGCAGGCACGGGCACGGGACGGCGGCGGGCCCGGTCGCACCGCCGTCCAGGACGAGAGGCCCGTCGCGGGGACCGGACCGGCACCGGGCCGGGCGGGCACCGGGCCGGGCGGGCACCGGGCCGGGCGGGCACCGGGCCGGACCGGCACCGGGCCGGGCGGGCGCCGCAGCGGCCGGGCCGAGCCCGTCACGCGGTGGCCGCAGGCCCCGGCCCGGCCGTCGGGGCCCCGGGCTTCGCCGTCGCGCCCCGGACGGCCTCCGCCGGGTTGCCCCCCGCCTCGCGAGCGGGCAGGTCACGGCCGGTTTCCCGGCCGTCCCCGCGACGGGCAACAGGAAACCCGTCGACCCCCGCGGGCAGCCGGGCAAGGCTGAAGGCGTCAGCACCGAGGCAACCCAACAGGGGGACACCATGCGCAAGATGATCCGCGGCGCCGCTGCGCTCGCGACCGCCGCCGCAGCCGTCGTGGCACTGGCCGGCGCGGCCGACGCCAGGCCCGCCGACGACTGGGCGGGCTGTCCGTCCGGGGCGGTCTGCATCTACCCGCAGAACCAGAACCCGGCCGTCAAGCCGAGCCAGATCTTCTACAGCTACGGAGCCCACAACCTGAGCAACCAGTACGGCAATCACTGGGTCCTCAACAACCAGTACGGCGGAGCCACCGCCAGCCTGTGCACCGGCTACAACGGCGCGGGCTGCGGCTCGCCCATCGCCGAGGGGACCGGCGTCTACGCCGACCTCGGGCCGATCAACTCCATCACCCTCAACCGGCCGTAACCGAGCACCCGTTCGCAGCCTTCCGGATCCGCCGCCCCGGTGGCCCCGGAAGGCTGCTGTTCTGCGCGTTTTTCCGCCACGCCGGGCACAACGCGTGTTCCGCCGTGCGACCCCCGCGGTAGCCTGGCACCTTCCATCTCACAACCTGGGCGCGCTGTGCCATGGGGGATGCCGTGGGGAACCCGGACCGCGGACGGAACACCGATCACCAGCAGGATCCACCCGAAGCCGCGGAAGCCACCGGGGCCGACGACGGCTCCGGCGCGTCCTTCCCCGCCCGGCTGAGGCTCCTGCGGGTGCAGCGCGGCCTGTCGCTGGCCGATCTGGCCCGCCGGACGCACTACAGCAAGGGCTACCTGAGCAAGATCGAGACCGGCGCCAAGCGCGTCACCTTCGACGTGGCGCTGCGCTGCGACCAGGTACTGGAGGCCGGGGGCGCCCTCTTACGACTGGCCCCGGAGCCCGAAGTCCCCCGGGCCCGGACCGGATCCGGATCCGGGTCCGGCTCCGGCGGCCCGGCCGGTTCCGCTGCCGGTACCGGTACCGGCCCGGAACCGGCGAGGCCGCAGGCAGCGGGCGAGTGCCCCTACCGCGGCCTCGCCGCCTTCACCCCGCGGGACGCGGGCTGGTTCTTCGGCCGGGAAAGGGTCACCGCCGCTCTGGTCGAGCGGGTCTTCGAACGGATCGGCAGCGGCCCGCTGATGCTCGTCGGCCGGTCCGGCGCCGGCAAGTCGTCGCTGCTCAGCGCGGGTCTCGTACCGGCCCTGCGGCGGGCCGGCGGCTTCCCGATGGCGGGCGCCGACGGGTGGCCGGTCGTCCGGTTCACGCCGACCGCGCATCCGCTCCAGGAGCTGCTGGACTGCACCGCGAAGGCGCTGGGCGGCGATCTCGGCATCACCGCACGGGAGTTGCAGGACCGGCCGGAACGTCTGCTCGAAGCCGTCCACGGCCGGGCGGACGACACCCCTGCCGGAGTCGGGGAGCGCCAGGCCCCCACGGTCCGGCCGGTATTGCTCGTCGACCAGTTCGAGGAACTTTTCACCCTCTGCACCGACGAGGACGAACGGCGCGGCTTCGTCCGCGTGCTGTGCGCCCTGGCCACGGCGGCTCCGGGGGGCGCGGCACACGACCCGGCGGTCGTGGTCCTCGGCGTCCGGGCCGACTTCACGGCGGGCTGCCTGGACCTTCCCGGGCTGGCCCCGGTCTTCACCGACGGGCTCTTCGTCCTGCCCGCGATGTCCGTGGCGGAGCTGCGCGAGTCGATCACGCGCCCGGCGGAGCTCGCCGGGCTCACGCTCGAACCGGGTCTGGTCCCCCTGCTGCTGCGGGACGCGGGTCTGCGCGAGGAGCCGGGAGCGGCCGCCCCGGAGGCCGGGTCCGGGTCCGGGTCCGGGGACACGCCGTCCGGCGCCCTGCCGCTGGTTTCCCACGCGCTGATGGCCACCTGGCAGCGGCGCGAGGGGAGCACCCTGACCGTCGCGGGGTACGAGGACACGGGCGGCATCCAGGGTGCGGTCGCGCATACCGCCGAGAGCGTGTTCGCCCGCCTGTACCCGGCCGAGCAGCGGACGATCCGGCGCATCCTGATGGCGCTGGTCCATGTCGCCGACGGCACGGGGGCGACGCGGCGGCGCATGAGCCGGACCGCGCTGATGCAGCAGCCGGCCGCTGCGGACCGGGCCGCGGCGGCCCTCGACGCGTTCGTCCGGGCCCGGCTGATCACGATGGACAGCGACACCGTCGAAATCGCCCACGAGGCCCTGCTGCACGCCTGGCCGCGGCTGCGCGGATGGATCCACGCCGACCGGGACGGGCTGCTGGTCCACCGGCAACTGGCCCACGCAGCCGAGGAGTGGGAGCGCGAGGGCCGTGATCCCTCCGTCCTGTACCGCGGGACCCGGCTGGAGACCGCCCGCGCCTGGGCCGGCGAACTCGACGGCAGGAGCCGGCTCAGCCCCTCGGAGGCGGCCTTCCTCCGTGCGGGCCGGGCCGCGGAGGACGCCAGGCAGGCGCAGGCCAGGCGTCAGGTCCGGCTCCGGCAGCGGATGCTGGCCATGCTCGCCGTCCTGCTGGCCCTGGCCCTGACCGCCGGGGGGCTGGCGTACCGGCAGCGGGCGGAGGCGCTCGGCCAGGAGCGCATCGCCCGTTCGCAGGCCCTCGCCGTGCAGTCCACCTCCCTCGCCGCGGGCCGGCCCGAGGCCTCGATGAGGCTCGCCGAGGAGGCGTACCGCACCGGGGCGACGCCCGAGGCGCGGGGCGCGCTGCTGAGCACGCAGTCCCAGCCGTTCCTCGCCCGCCTCGGCGGGCACAGCGGCCCGGTCAACGCGGTGGCCTTCGCCCCGGGGAACCGGCTGCTGGCGACCGCCGGTTCCGACGGGAAGGTGCTGCTGCGCCGGGTCGCGGACCATCGGACGACGGTGACGCTGACCATGCCGGGCCGGGTGCGCGCGGTCGCCTTCGGCCCCGACGGCCGGATCCTCGCGGCGACGTCCACGGACGGTCCGGTGCGGCTGTGGGACACCGACGGGCACGGCGTCGCGGTGCTCCCCGCGCAGACGGCCGATGCCCGGGCCGTGGCCTTTGCGCCCGACGGGCACACGCTCGCCGTCGCGGGCGCCGACGGGACCGTGCGGCTGTGGGATCCCGCGGGCGGCGGGGCCGCCGTGGCGGTGCTGGCCGGCCACACCGGGAGGGTCGACGCCCTGGCGTACGCGCCGGACGGCAGGACGCTGGCGTCGGCGGGCACCGACCAGACCGTACGGCTGTGGGATCCGGCGGGGGCACGCCAGCTCGCCGTCCTGGCGGGGCACACCGGCGAGGTGCTGGGGGTGGCGTTCGCGCCGGACGGGCGGACGGTGGCCTCCGGGGGCGCCGACCGGACCGTACGGCTGTGGGACCTGGCCGAACGCCGTGCGACGGCGACGCTGACGGGCCATAACGACGACGTCAACGCGGTCGCCTACACCCCGGACGGCACCACGGTCGTCAGCGCGAGCGGCGACGGCACCACCCGGCTGTGGGACGTGCGCAGCGGCAGACTGGCCTCGACGCTGTCCGGACACACCGACTACGTGCTCGCGGTCGCGGTGGACTCCGGCGGCACGATGCTGGCCACCGCAGCCTTCGACCAGTCGGTGGTTCTCTGGGACCTGCGCGGTCCGGTCCTGGCCCCGCGCCCGTTCACGGAGATCTGGCACGCCGCGTACAGCCCGGACGGGAAGCTGCTGGCCACCGCCGACGCCGATCACACGGTGCGGCTGTGGGACGTGGCGGCGCGGCGGGTGGTGGCGGCGTTCGAGGGGCACACCGAGACGGTGTTCTCGGTGGCCTTCTCCCCCGACGGGGGGATGCTGGCGTCGGCGGGCTCCGACGGGACGGTCCGGCTGTGGGACGTGGCCTCGCGTACGGCCCTGGGCACGCTCGCCGGTCACACCGGGACCGTGTTCGCCGTGGCCTTCTCCCCGGACGGGCGGACGGTGGCCTCGGCCGGTTCCGACCGGACGGTACGGCTGTGGGACGTGGCCTCCCGTACGGCCCTGGTCACACTCACCGGTCACACGGACTTCGCGAACGACGTGGTGTTCGGTCCGGACGGCCGCACCCTCGCGAGCGCCGGGGACGATCTGACGGTACGTCTGTGGGACGTGCCCGGGCGGCGGCCCCTGGCCACGCTCACCGGACACGCGGGAGCGGTACGGGCCGTCGCGTTCAGCCCGGACGGGCGGACGCTGGCGAGCAGCGGCAACGACGGCACCGTACGCCTGTGGGACGCCCGGCGGTTCACGCCCGGGGCCGTGCTGGCGGGCCACACGGGCTCCGCGCGCGCCGTCGCCTTCTCCCCCGACGGGCGGACCCTGGCCAGCAGCGGCAATGACCGTACGGTGCGGCTGTGGGACGTGGCGGGGCGGCGGTTGCGGGCCGCGCTGACGGGCCACACCAGTGCGGTGTGGGGCGTCGCCTTCTCCCCCGACGGGCGGACGGTGGCCAGCAGCAGCAACGACGGCACGGTACGGCTGTGGAACCCGGACCCCGAGGCCCGGCTGGCGGAGATCTGCCGGCTGCGCGCAGGCGACGACGGCACGCCGGACGCGCGGGCGTCCGCCGCGCGGTGTGCACGAAAGCCCTGACGGGGCGGGGGTTTCCCGGGGGTTTCCCGTTGCCCTTCCGGGTGGGGTGACGCCGGGACCTCGACGCGGGGCGGCCGGGGCGCCCAGGCTCGTTCCGTGTGCGGCACGGGCCAACGGCCCTTCCGCGCAGGGTGCTTCCGCGCGTGCCCTCTCAGCGCGCCCGCCCGCGGCGGCTTCCCGCGCCGCCTTCCCACGGCAACGAGAAACGAGGATCCCGCATGCTTCGCCGGTCCGGTCTCATCGGCACACTCATCGCGCTCCTGGCCTGCCTACTGTGGGCCCCCGCTTCCGCGTCGGCCGCCGACGGCTCGTGCCGGGTCCTGGCCCCGGGGGCGTCCGCAACGGCCGAGCGGGCCGTCGGCGCCGCCTGCGCACAGGTTTCTGCCGACGTCTGGTACACGTGGGGCGGCGGCCACGGTCCGCAGCCCGGCCCCACCCATGGGCAGGTGGACCCTACGGATCCGGCCAGCGAGCACGATCCCGAACGGCTCGGCTTCGACTGCTCGGGGCTGGTGCGCCATGCCTATGCGCAGGCCGCGGGCGAGGACATCCTGAACGGGGTCGCCAGTGCCCAGTACTACACGCACCACGCGGCCGAACGCTTCACCGCGGCACAGGGCCTGGCCCCGCTGCTCCCGGGCGACCTGCTGGTGTGGGGCACCTCTCAGGACCTGCACCACATCGCGATCTACCTGGGTGCGGGCAAGATGGCGGAGGCCCGTCAGTCCGGAACGAAACTGATGGTCAGCGACGTCCGGCTGGACAGCGGTTACCACGGGGCGGTGCGCATCGACCCCGGTCCGGTCACCGGGCACGTGTTCCGGACCTGGGGCAACGGTGTCTGGACCAAGGACCGGCCCTCCACCGCGGCCGCGCGCGTCTACGCCTTCCCGGGGCCGACGACGATCCGGGTCCAGTGCCAGAAGCACGCGGAGGTGGTCACCTCCGACGGCTACACGAACGACGCGTGGTCCTACCTGCCCGACTACCGGGCATGGGTCACCAACATCTACATCCAGGGCCCCGCGTGGCTGGAAAACGTCCCCTCCTGCGCCTTCTGAGGCGGTACGGGATCGGACCCCGTCCTACCAAGCACGTACGATCGCAGGCCGCGGACTTGATCGCCTGTGGCGGCGAGTCCGCGACCGCGAAACCCTTCTTGTCACTCCGTAGTTGAGGAACAACGTGCGCCTGCCTCTCGACCGACGCCTGACTCTCAGCGCCGCCCTGCTCGCAGCGGTGGCCGGTGTGGTGCCGGCGACCGCCGCCCACGCAGCCCCGAGCCCCTTCGCCGGCCCGTCGGCGCAGCCCGCCGCGCCCGCACCCGCGCCGGTGCCCGATCTCGATGCCGTGACGCAGGCGTTGAAGAACACCACCGCGGCCGGGGCGCCCGGCGCCATGGTCCGCATCACCGGTTCCGGCGCGCCGCTGACCAGTGCGGTGGGCGTGCAGGACCGGACCACGGGCGCGGCCATGGACCTGAACGGCCGCTTCCGGATCGGTAGCGTCACCAAGACGTTCTCCAGCGTCGTCCTGCTCCAGCTGGTGAGCGAGGGGAAGCTGAGCCTGGACGCCCCGGTCAACCAGTACCTGCCCGGCCTGCTGCCCGACAGCCGGATCACGGTGCGTCACCTGCTCACCCACCGCAGCGGGTTGGCGGACTACACGAACGCCATGTTCGACAAGACCGTGCCCGGCTTCGAGGCCGTCCGGAACAAGGTCTTCACCTACCAGGAGCTGGTCGCCCTCTCGCTGCGCGAGCCGCGCACGACCGAGCCGGGCGTCTCGTACAACTACTCCAACACCAACTTCGTGGTCGTCGGCATGCTCATCGAGAAGGCCACCGGGCACGGCGTGGCCACGGAGTACGAGCGCCGCATCATCAAGCCCTTGAAGCTCAAGAACACCTCGTACGTGCACCCCTCCACGCAGATCAAGGGTGCGCACCTCCACGGCTACCTCACTCCGGACGAGGCCGGGGCGCCGCTGGTCGACTCCACCGAGCAGACGGTCTCCTGGGCGCAGTCCGCCGGTGCGATGATCTCGAACACGGCCGATCTGAACACCTTCGTGTCCGCGCTGCTCGGCGGCAAGCTGCTGGCACCCGCCATGCTGGGCGCCATGCTCAACGTGACCCCGACCGACACCACGAACACCCGTTTCTACGGTCTGGGCCTGCGCCGCTACGACCTGTCGTGCGGCACGTCGGTGTACGGGCACACGGGCACGGTGCAGGGCTTCTACACGTACGCCTTCGCGACCCGCGACGGAAAGCGCAGCCTTGCCGCAGTGGCGAACACCTCCAACAAGGGCGCCGCGAACACGGCCCTGGGCGGCACGCTCGAAGGCGCGTTCTGCGGGAAGAAGGGGCCGGTGGCCCCCACCGCCAAGCGCAGCTTCGCCCTGGTTCCGGCCCTGACCGCGGCCCCGGCCGAGAAGGACCTCCCGGAGCACGGCTCGCGCTGACGCCTGCGGCGGACGGCAGTCGCGGGGGCTGCCGTCCGTCCGGACGGCCGAGGGGCCCGAGGGGGGACGCAGAGCGGTCAGGCGGTGATCCGGATCTTGGACTGGCCGTGGCCGAACCGCTCCCAGTCGTCCATGAACCGTGCCGTCAGGCCGTGGCGGGCCGCCAGGTCGACGAGGGTCGCGGTGCGGTAGTAGAAGTCCTCCCGCAGGACCTGGTGCTCCGTTCCCTCGGTGCGGTCGAAGGTGAAGTCGAAGAAACCGCCCGGGGCCAGGACGCGGCCGACGTGGGCGAAGCACTCCTCGATGATCTCGATCGGCGAGTGGGAGAACACGCTGTGGGCGTGCACGACGTCGAAGTACGCGTCAGGGAGGAAGTCCAGGGTGAGGTCCTGGGAGAGGGTGAGGTGCGGCAGCTTGCCCTGGAGCCCCTGGCGGGTCAGCGTCTGCTTCGCCGATATGAGGATGTCCGGCGAGATGTCCATGCCGTAGTAGTGGCCGGCGTCGAGGTGCTCGATGAACCGCCAGCCGGCGCGCAGGTTGCCGCAGCCGATGTCCAGCATCGTGTGGTGCGGGGCGAGGCCGTGCTCCACGAGGTAGTCGAACTGCATCTTGCCAAGGGCCAGCCATCGGTCGTGGGTCTGGCTGCCGACGGCGGCCTCGGGGTTGCGGGCGGTGTCGGAGGCCATGACCGCCCGGTAGTAGCCGACGTGGTCGGGGTGCTTGAGCCGCAGCCAGCTGTCGCGGGCGGCCCGGCGGACGTACGGCCCGATGCGGGCGGGGTTGCGCGCCGCGTAGCGGACCTTGTGGGTGAGGCTGGTGCGGTTGGCGACGAGGTTCTTCTTGGTTGCCATGGGGGGTTCCTCCGGAAGGAGCGGTGGAAGGGGCAGGGCTGCCGGGCGGCTTCGGCTCAGCCGAGGCGGCGGCTGCGCAGCAGGCAGGCCGTCAGGGTGACGAGGACCAGGGTGAGCAGGAGATAGACCGTGGTGTCGATCCCCTGGAAGGTCCAGAAGTCGGAGCTGGGGTAGACCTTGTGGACCCGGCCCACGAACCCGTGCTCGTCCATGCAGCGGCGCAGCTCGTCGCCCGAGAACAGGCAGTTCTCCAGCGGGTGCTGGCCCCCGTCGGGGGTGAGGTAGCGGTATCCCGCGGACCAGGCGCTGCCGATGAGCCGCTTGGGCGTCATCCCGGGGGTGATCCGGTCGACGGGGGTGACGAAGTCCCGGCGGAAGAAGGTCAGTACGGCGGCCGTACCGAGGACCACGGCGAGGGTCACGCCCATCGCGGGAAGGGTACGGCGCACCAGCAGACCGAGCGCGGTGCCCGCGGCCAGGGCGAACAGGGCGCCGGCGACGGCCGAGGGGCCGGACGCGTTGAGGATGTACGGGTCGTGCCAGTACACGCCGTCGTTCATGTTGGAGATCGGTGCCCACCACCAGGCGATGAGGCCGGCGACGGCGGTGGAGACGGCGACGGCGCAGAGCGCGGCGAGGCCGAACCGGGCGGCGAACCAGCTGCGGACGCCGGTGTTCTGTGTGAGGACGACCTTGATCGTGCCGCTCTCCAGCTCGCGGCCGATGAGCGGGGCTCCCCAGAACATGCCGATGGCCGCCGGAAGGACCAGGCCGAGGGCGCCCAGGGTCCGGATCCCCGCGTTGCCGTCGGACATGGCCGCGTAGGCCTCGGGCGGGCAGGTGCCGTTCCAGCCCTTGCACTCCGAGAGGTCGTAGCCGCTGATGGCTTCGATCAGGTCCGCCCGCCGCAGGGCGACCCAGATCGTGCAGACGGTGACGAGCAGGGCTGCGCTCAGGATGAGCGGGCGCTGCTGGCGCCAGGCCAGCCACAGGGTGCCATTCATGCCGCGGCCTCCGTTTCGTGGCCGGCCGTGGTGGCGGTCGGGGCGCTGCGGGGTCCGGAGCGCAGGTGGGCGAGCAGGAGCTCTTCGAGGGAGGGCGCCCTGGTGATCCAGCGCTCGTCGGCGCCCGCCGGGCGGGAGGAGCCGGGCGCGTTGCGGACGAGCGCGGTCAGCTGGCGGCCCGTGGTGGTGGCGTGGACGACGGCGCCGCGGTCGGCGCCGCGCGGCAGGCCGTCCGGGGTGTCGGGGTCGGCGCGGCCGGTGAGCCGGGTGTACGCCTCCCGCAGGTCCTGGGTGTCGCCGGCGAGCCGGATCCGTCCGCCCTGCAGGAGCAGGACGTGGTCGCAGACGTTCTCCAGCTCGGGCAGGACGTGCGAGGAGATCACGACGGTGATCCCGCAGTCGGCGGCCTCGGCCATGAGCAGGCCCGTCACCTCGTGGCGGACCAGCGGGTCGAGGTCGGCGAGCGGCTCGTCCAGGAGGAGCAGGTCGGCCTGTTTGCCGAAGGCCAGGGCCAGCGCGACACGGGTGCGTTTGCCTCCGGAGAGGGTGCCGATCCGGGCGCTGAGGGGGATCTCGCCGTCCCCCACGATGCGCTCGGCCTTCGCCTGGTCCCAGTGGTGGGGGCTGAGCCGGCGGCCCACGGCCAGCATGTCCGCGACGGTGAACTGCGGGTAGAGCGGCTTGTCCTGGCTGACGAAGGCCGTCCGGGTGCGCGCGGCCCGGCTGCCGGGGGCGGCACCGAAGACCCGGATCTCCCCGCAGGAGGGCCGCAGCAGACCGGTCAGGAGGTGGAACAGCGTGCTCTTGCCGGCTCCGTTGGGGCCGACGAGCGCGGCGATCCGGCCCGGCGGAAGGTCGAACTCGCAGTCGTGCAGGGCCCAGTTCCCCCGGAACTGCCGCCCTGCCGCTGAAGCCCGGATCGCCGGTTCGGCGGTCGGGTCGTTCACGTGGTGTCCTCTCGTTGCGTTCGTTCCGTGCCGGCCTGCGCGGGCCCCGTCCGCGTCGCCGCCTCGGCCAGCGCCGCCTCGACGAGCGCCAGGACGTCCTCGCGGCCCAGCCCCGCGCGGTGCGCCCTCGTCACCCAGGCGACGAGGTCGGCGCGCAGCGGCGAATCGGCTGCGGCCTCGGGGCGGGAGAGCGAGCGGGTGACGAACGTGCCCTGTCCCGGGCGGGGTTCGACGAGTCCCTCGCGCTCCAGTTCGCGGTAGGCCTTCAGCACGGTGTTGGGGTTGATCGCGGTGGCCTCCACCACGGCCCTGGCGGTCGGCAGCCGGTCCCCCGGTTCCAGTACGCCCAGCCTGAGCGCCTGTTTGACCTGGTTGACGAGCTGCAGATACGTGGCGACACCGCTGTGCCGGTCCACCTGAAACTCGATCATGCCTGCCTCGTTCCACTAATTCCTTAGTGGAATGGTGCAGCGAGGGATTACGGTCCGTCAAATCACCGACCTCCGCATGGGTGTGATGAGATGGCCGGATGTCGACGTCCCGTCAGCCGGAGCACGGGAGGCAAGGAACGGGGAACATGCGCAGGACGGTTACCGGAGTGGCCCTGCTCGTCGCGGCGGCGGCGCTGCTGACGGGGTGCGGAAGCGACAGCGGGAAGGCCGACGGGAAGGCGAAGGCCGCGCCGAGCGCCGACGGCGGCAAGCCGTCGGCCGCGCAGAGCCCGTCGGCCGCCGCCACGCCCACGGCCACCGCGAAGGGCGGGGCGAAGGGCGGGGCGACCCACGAGGTGACCCTGGAGGTCGAGGGCCAGGGTCAGACGCCGGTCATGTACCACGTCGACAGCAGCGGTTTCGAGCCGCAGACGCTGCCGTGGGCGAAGACGGAGACGGTCGAACTCACCGCCGCGGAGCAGAAGGTGGGCTACCTGGTGAGCGTCGTCCCCGGCTCGGTCAAGGCCGCCGACGGCTCGCTCCAGCAGGCCGCGTGCACCATCAAGGTCGACGGCAAGAAGGTCGCCGACAACGAGGGCGGTAAGAACGCGAAGGGCTGCTCCTACCTGATCAAGTAACCCGGAGCCGGGCCGGCAGGCGCGGCCCGGCGCGGTGGCCCGGCCGCCTCGCCGGCCGGGTGGCGGCAGCCGTCAGGGCCCGGATCCGGTCGCTGAAGTCCGAGTCGGGCAGCGGCAGTTCGAGGTCGTCGTCGACGTAGCTGACGGCAGCCGAGACGTACTCCATGACGGCGTCGACGGTGGTGGAGCCGCGCTGCGGCCCGCGTCCGCCGGGCCGCAGCGCCCGCAGGACGCGCAGCGTGGTGGGCAGGCTCGCATCGGCGGCGAGGTCCCGCGCCGCGCCGTCGAAGACCACCGTGGCCGAGTCCGCACCGTCCGGTGCGTCCGCCGCGTCCCGTTGCGGCGCCGTCTGACGCCGCCACCAGACGGCTTCGTGGTTCTCCCCCAGGGCGAGGTGGTGGAGGTACAGGCAGTACGACGCGACCGGGTCTCCGGCGCCGGCGGCGTACTGCCACCAGAAGCGGGCCGAGTCCTCGGCCCCGGTGAGCAGCAGGATGCAGCCCAGGACCCGCGCGCCGGAGGGCTGGGGCAGCTTGTGCGTCAGGAACTCGCCCAGCGCGGCGACGGCGGTGCCCGCGACGGCCGTCTCGCACAGGGCCTGGAGGTCGTGCGCGGCTCCGCGCATGTCCTTCTGCGGTTCGCCCGTCGCCGGGTCGGGTGCCCCTGCCCCCGCCCGGCGGTGCGGTGCGCCGCCGGTGTCCGCGATGTCGGCGACGTCGGCGGGCGCTCGCAAGGTGTGGTGGATTCGGGCGCGGGCCAGCAGCTGGTCAATGGCCGAGGTCATCGCAGCGTCCCTCCTCGATGGTGCTGTCCGGGTACAGGGCGGCGTGCAGGTTGCGCTTGGCGTGCCGTGCGGTGGACCGTACGGAGGCGAGGGAGACGCCCAGTTCGCGTGCCACGCGGGCGTCCTCCAGCCCGCACAGGTACAGCAGGACGACGACGTCCCTCTGCAGGGGTGCGAGCTCCCCGACGGCCCGGAACAGGGCCATGGACTCCTCGACCTGGCTCATCGGGTCCGGGGCGAGGTCCAGGGCCACCGTGTCGAAGGCGGCCTCGACGAGCGAGGGGCGGCCGTTCTCCTTCGGGGCGCGTTCGAGCACGGTCTGGCGCAGCAGCGGCCACGCGAACCGCTCGGGGTTCTCGCTGGCGAGCGCGTCGTGCCACAGCATCAGCAGGAGCGTGAAGACGTCGTCGACCGCCTTCTCGACGAGGCGGGGCCGGCGCAGGAACACCGAGGCGTAGCAGGCGTAGTGCGGGCGGTGCATCTGCCGGAAGGCCAGGTAGTCCAGGGGGACCGAGGCTGATGCGGCGCGGCGGCGGGAGCCGCCTTCGTGGAGGCAGTCCTTGATCCACGAGGTGCGCTTGCCGGCGTCCCGGGCCGCGAGCACCCAGCGCAGCCGCATCGCGTCGTACGGCAGGCCGGGCCGGTCCAGCGCGAGGAGCACCGTACGGACGAAGACCCAGCGGGGATAGCGTCCGACGGCCCGCAGCAGCTCGGAGATGTGCCCTTTGGGCCGACCGGTACGGGCCTGGAGTTCGCCCAGCGTCACCCCCCTGCCGTGGACGGCGTCGCGTAACGGCTCCAGCCAGGCGCGGTGCGCCGGTCCGGTGCCCTCGGCGATGGGGCCCAGCTGGCGGCCCGGCCTGCCGCGCCGGTCCCGGGGCAGTTCCTGGGGTGCCGAGTGGAGGTTCATCCGCGCGGCTCCTCGTCCCGGTCGGACACCGGCGCGGCGGCCCGCTCGCGGCGGCTCTCGGACACCCCGACGCTCGCCTGCACGATCTGCTGCACGCCCAGCGCGGCCGACGGTATCAGCGCGGTGATGGCCGCGACGGGCTGTCCCGCCACCACCATCACCACACTGAATGCGAAGATCGCTACGAGCGCCACAACGGTGACGATCATCCGGTTGTTCTTCATCGCGAAGTCCTCTGACTGCTTGCGCCCTGGTTGATGTCTGTCCGGAATCCGGCTCCTGGCGTTGCCGCCTCCCCCCTTCAAGAGCCGAAGCAAGCATGGAGTGAACAGAGTTGGACAGGCGCGAAAAAAGCAGAACGGGGAACAATCAGAACTTCATGTCCGCCCCGTTCCAGGTGAGTTGACCGAACATCGGCCCCTCGGGCCGGCTCCCCGGTTCAGGCGGGGTCCAGGGGCAGCCGGGCCACCAGCAGGGCGCCGGCCGGGGCGTCCTCGACCGTGAGGGTGCCGCCCAGGCGGGTGGCGATGTCGCGGGCTATGGCCAGGCCCAGGCCCGTGCCCCCCTCGTCGCGGCTGCGGGCGTCGTCGAGGCGGGTGAACCGCTCGAAGATGCGCTCGCGGTCCGCGGCCGGGATGCCCGGCCCGTCGTCGCGGACCTCCAGTACGGCGGCGCGCCGGGTCCCGTCGACGCGCAGAACGAGCCGGACCCGCCGGTCGGCGTGGCGCTGGGCGTTGTCCAGCAGATTGGTGACGAGCCGGGTGAGCCACAGCGTGCTGCCGCGCACGACGGCCTCGGGTGCGATCTCCATGTCGACGGGGATCCGGTCCCGCCTGCGTGACCGGGCCGCGTCGCGGGCGACGTCGGCGAGGTCGACCGCGGCGTCCGGCGGCGGTTCCCCGGTGTCCAGGCGGGCCAGCAGGAGCAGGTCGGCGGCGAGGTCCTGGAGTCGTACGGTGTCCTCCAGCGCCCCGCTGACCAGCTCGCCCCACAGCGCCGGATCGGGGTGGGCCTGGGCGACCTCAAGCTGGGTGCGGAGCACCGTGATCGGGCTGCGGAGCTCGTGCGAGGCATCGGCGATGAACCGGCGCTGGCGGATTCCGGCGGCTTCCAGCCGGTCCAGGGTGGTGTTCATGGTGACGGCGAGCCGGGCGATCTCGTCCTGGCTGCGCGGCACCGGCACCCGGCGGTGCAGGTCGCCGTCGCCGATCTCGGCGACCTCGGCGCGGATCGCCTCGACGGGGCGCAGCGCCCAGCCGGTCACCCGCCAGGTGACCAGGGCCACGGTGAGCACGAGCAGCGGCACCGCGACGGCGAGCGCGCCCGTGATGACGTCGTCGGCGGTGTCGGCCTGCCGCAGGGATGTCCCCGCGTAGACGGTGACCAGCCCCTCCCCGGTGACGGTGGTGACCTGGACGACGCGATGGCGGCGGTCGCCGCGCACCGGGCCGTCCTTCCAGGTGCCGCGGACCGTGCCCGGTTTGCCCGGACGGGCCGGGGAGAGGGCGGGGCGGCCGACGAGGTTGGGGCTGGCCGCCAGGACGCGGCCCTCGGCGTCGACGACCTGGAGGAAGTCGGTGCCGCGCCCGGGGGTCAGTACGGTGTCGAGCCGGCCCGCGGCCACCAGCCCGGCGGTGGAGAGGGCCTGCCGTTCGGCGTCGGCCTGGGCGGTGCGCATCAGGTCGCCGTCCAGCATCCCGAGCAGCGCGAAGGAGGCGGCGCCGAGCGCCAGGGCCACCACGGTGGAGGCGCCGAGCGTGGCCCGGGCACGGACGGAGCGGGGGCGCAGGCGCCGCGAGGTGTCGCGGATCCGGCCGAGGGCGCGCAGGGGAGCACGGACGGCGGGCCGACGGGCGGCCCCGGTCTCCGGTTCAGCCACCGTCGGCCGCCAGCCGGTAGCCCGCACCGCGGACAGTCTCCACCGCGGCCCGGCCGAAGGGCGCGTCGATCTTCCGGCGCAGGGCGCTGACATGGACCTCGACCACGTTGAGATCGCCGTCGTAGGCGGCATCCCAGACGTGTTCCAGTATCTCCCGCTTGGGTACGACCTCCCCGGCGCGCCGGGCCAGGTACACGAGGACGGCGAACTCGCGCGAGGTCAGGCGGGCCTCGGTCCCGGCGCGCGTGCACCGCTGCCGGGCCGGGTCGATCACCAGGTCGCCGAACTCCATGATCTGGGGGCTGCGGCGGCCGGTGCGCCGGATGAGGGCGCGCAGCCGGGCGACCAGGACCACGTAGGAGAAGGGCTTGGAGAGGAAGTCGTCCGCGCCGGTGTCGAGGGCCTCCGCCTCGTCGTACTCCCCGTCCTTGGCGGTGAGCATCAAGATCCCCGACTCGCAGCCGCTCGCGCGCAGCCGGGCGCAGACCCGGTAGCCGTTGAGTCCGGGCAGCATGATGTCGAGCACGATGGCGTCGTAGTCGTGCTCGCAGGCCAGCCACAGGCCGTGCGCGCCGTCGTGGGCGACGTCCACGGAGAAGCCCTCGGCCTGCAGGCCCCGCTGCAGGGCAGCGGCGAGCCGCCGTTCGTCCTCGACCACCAGTACACGCATGGGGACAAGGTTCTCAGGTCGCGTCGGCGGCTTGCTGAAGAGGTCTTCAGCCGGCTTCAGCAAGGCTTCAGCATCGGCCGGGCAGGATCTGCCGAGGCGGGCAGAGTGCCCGCAGAACGCGAGGAGCAGCCAGATGACTCAGTCCAGTCCCCAGCCCCCCGAGCCGTCCGCGGCCCCGGGCGAGGCCACGGCCGACGCGACCGGCAAGGCGGCGGGACGCCGCGGCCGGGTGGTCCGGCTGGTCCGGCTGGTCCGTGAGGGACGTACGCGATGGGTGGCCCTCGGGCTGGTCGTCGCGATCGGCGGGGCGGCGGCGGTGGCGGTGGCGGCCGAGCACGGCCACCGGGAGCACGTGCGGCCCGGCTTCGCCGCCGATCGGCCCGGACACGGCCGCGGGGAGAAGCTGCCGGAGGGCCTGACGGGCCGGAAGTTCCACAAGGGCGGCGAGCCCGAGGCCGTCGATGGCGACCGCGGCCTCCCCGGCCGGGGACCGGGGGGCTTCGGTCCGGGAGGCCGGGGTCCGGGAGGCCGGGCGGACGTGGCCCGCAAGGCCGCCCCGGCACCGCTGCCCGCGCTGCCGGCGGCCCAGGCCCTGGAGAAGGCGACGGCCGCCGTGGACGGCGGCAAGCTCGAATCGCTGCGGGTCGTGGCCCAGCAGGGCGGTGGCAGCGCATGGCTGGCCGTGGTCCTCGGGCCCGACGGCGTCCGCCACGCGGTGACCCTGGCCGGCGCCGACGGCACGGTCACCGGCAACACCGTTGCCGGGAAGGGACCGCTGGCCCGCCGCTGACGGCGCACCCGGCCGGCCCGCCGCCGCCCCAGGCGGGGCCGGCAGCGGGCCGCCTCCCCTGGGCGGCCGCACGGCAACCGGCGATCCGGTACACGTGTCCGTCCGGCGGCGTGCGCTCACGCCCCGTCGGGGCCGAGGCCGTCCAGGAGCGCGAGTTCCTCCGCGGAGAGCCGCAGGGAGCCTGCGGCCACATTGGCGGCGAGGTGGTCCGGGTTGCCCGTGCCCGGGATGGCCAGTACGTGCGGTCCGCGGTGCAGGGTCCAGGCCAGCTTGATCTCGGCGGGGCCCACCCCGTGGGCGCGGGCCACGGAGAGCACCTCCGCGCGTTCGGCGCCGCTCGCGCCGTCCTGGCGTCCCGCACCCGCGATCGCGTAGAACGGCACGAACGCCACGCCCTGCTCGCCGCAGCTGCGCAGGAAGGCCTCCTGCTCGGGCAGCGCGCCGAGCCCGTACTGGTTCTGGACGCAGACCACCGGCGCGATGGCCTGCGCCTCGGCGAGGTGCTCGGGGCGCACGTTGGAGAGGCCGAGGTGGCGGATGAGTCCCGCTTGGCGCAGGTCGGCCAGGGCGCCGAAGCGTTCGGCTAGCGAATCGGTCCCTACGATGCGCAGGTTCACCACGTCGAGGTGGTCGCGGCCGAGCTGGCGCAGGTTCTCCTCGACCTGGCCCCGCAGTTGCGCGGGGGTGGCGTGGGGCAGGAACTCCCCCGCCGGGGAGCGGCCCGGACCGACCTTGGTGGTGATGACGAGGTCGTCTGGGTAGGGGGCCAGAGCCGTGTTGATCAGCTCGTTGGCGGAGCGCAGCGGGGAGAAGTAGAAAGCGGCCGTGTCGATGTGGTTCACGCCGAGCTCGACGGCGCGGCGCAGTACGCCGATCGCCCGGCCGCGGTCGGCGGGGGCGGCGCCGGCGGCGAACGCCGGGCCGTCCTGGGTCAGGCGCATCGCGCCGAAGCCGAGGCGGTTCACTTCGAGGTCGCCGAGCTTCCAGGTGCCCGATGCGGCCGCGTTGATCATCTGAGGGGTCATGCCGGAATGATCTACGCCCGGTAGGGTCGGGGCCATTGATTCGGGCATGTGTGAATCCAAGGGGTGGTCCTCCTGGCGGAGTTGGCGTTCTCGGCCGGCGATCTGGCGCAGATGCGGTGGGCCGTCTCGCCGCTGTGGGAGGTGGTGACCAGCTTCCGGAGGCTGCTGAACGACGACGCCGCGTCCCCGGTGTACCGGCCCTGGGCGGAGCAGGTACGGCCGCGGCTGGCGGCCGCCGGGCTGGACCGGGGCTGGCTCGCCGAGCTGGTCCCGCCGTCGGGATACGTGCCCCACTTCCTCAATCCCGCGCCTGCCGGACCGGCTCCGGTCCTGGCGGCGGAGCTGGCCGGGGTCGTGGCCGCTCCCGCCGGCACGGTCCGCCGCAATCTCGACCACCTGCGCTACCACCAGGGTGCGCTCGGCCCTCGTGCACGGAGCCTCCACACGGATCCGCAGGCCCGGCTGCCGCGCCTGGCGGAGGAGATCGAGGCGTACTGGAAACTCGCGCTCGCCCCGTACTGGGCGCGGATCCGGTCCGTGCTGGACGCCGATGTCTTCCACCGGGCCCGGCAGGCCGCCGAGCAGGGCGCCGGGCACGTCATCAACGAGCTGCACACCGCGGTGAGCTGGGACGACAATGCGCTGCGGCTGCTGCGCCGGACCCGGCCGCTGTCCCGGGAGGCGGCGGGGACGGGGTTGCTGCTGGTTCCCTCGGCCTTCCTCGGGCCGGGCCTGCTGACCCGGATGACGCCGCCCGATCCGCCGCAGCTCGCCTATCCGGCGCGGGGAGTCGGGACGCTGTGGGCGTCCCGGCCGCCGACCGCGAAGGCGCAGGCCGTCGCCGCCGTGCTCGGCCGGTCGCGGACGCTGCTGCTGTCGGAGCTGGAGGCGCCGGCCTCCACCACCGAGCTGGCGCGGCGTACGGGGCTCTCGGCGGCCGGGGTGTCGCAGAACCTGACCGCACTGCGCGACGCGGGCCTGGTCAGCGCCCACCGGGCGGGCCGCTCGGTGCTGTACGCGCGCACCGCCGTCGCCGAGGCCCTCCTCGGCGCCTGCTCCTAGAACGGCCTGGTGGGGAGGTACTTGCCGTCGAGGGTGATGACGGCGCGCTCCCCGCCCTCGGGGTCCGCGACCTTCCGGACGTCCAGCTTGAAGTTGATCGCGCTGATGATGCCGTCACCGCACTGCTCGTGGACCAGGGCCTTCAGGGTGGTGCCGTAGACCTGGAGCATCTCGTGGAAGCGGTAGATGGTCGGGTCGGCCGGGATGCCGCCGGGGATCGAGCCCCGGGTCGGGATCGTCTGGAGGAGCAGCGCGGCGTCGGCGTCGAGGCCCAGCAGCTCGGCGACGGCCTCGGCGGAGGCGGCCGGCAGGGGGTGCTGGCCCAGCACGGCGGCGGTGACGAAGGCGACCGACAGGCCGGCCGTGTCGGCGATCTGCTGCCAGGTGAGGTCCTTGCGGGTCTTGGCGTCGACTGCGGCGACGGCCAGGGCCTGACGGGCGGAGGGGTCGAACTGCGCGTGGATCACGAGGGGCTCCTTTTTCGGGGTGGGATTTTGGGGTGGGATGCGGTGGGTGGTGCGGGGCCGGTGCGGGACGGAGGCCGGGCCGGGTCAGGCCGCGCGGGCGGTGGGCCGGCCGGTGGCGGGATCGATCCGTTCGACCGTGCCGGTGGGGATGTCGTAGACCCAGCCGTGCAGGGTGACGGCGCCGGCGGCCAGGGCGCGGGCCACCGCGGGGTGCGTGGCGAGGTGCGCGAGCTGCACGGCGACGTTGTTGCGGATCAGGACGCCGACCTCGTCCTGCGGCGCCCCGGCGGGGGCCGCGTGGCGCAGCCACCGGGCGACTGCGGGCAGGTCCGCGAGGTCCTGGCCGGCGGCGAGTGCGGTCATGGCGCCGCAGGCGGAGTGCCCGCACACCACGATGTCGCGGACGCCGAGGACGGCGAGCGCGTACTCGATGCCGGCCGCGACGCCGTCGGCGCCGTCGACTCCCAGCGGGTGGGCCGGAACGAGGTTGCCGGCGGTCCGGATGACGAACAGCTCGCCCGGCTCCTGCTGGGTGATCAGCTCTGGGACGACGCGGGCATCGGAGCAGCCGATGAACAGCGTGTGCGGCCGGTGGGTGGTCGCCAGCCGGGCGAACAGCTCCGCCTTGGCCGGGAAGACGTCCTGCTGAAAGTACGCGACGCCCTCGGCGAGGTCTTGCACGGTCACTCCCTTCGGTGGGGCCCGCCCTGGTCGGGCTGACGAGAACCACCCTGCATGACCTGCACCTATAGTGTCCAAGACGCAATGAACATGATCGCTATTGCTGCGATCTATAGTGATGCCATGCCCCTGGAACTGCGCCATCTCCGCTATCTGCTGGCCGTGGCCGAACACGGCAGTTTCACCCGCGCCGCCGAGGAGCTGCACATCTCGCAGCCCACGCTCTCCCAGCAGATCAGGCAGCTGGAGCGGACCGTGGACGCGCAGCTGCTGGACCGCACGGGGCGCGCCGTGCGCCTGACCGACGCGGGCACGGCCTTCGTCCCGTACGCGCGCCGCGCACTCCAGGACCTGGCGGCGGCCGAACGGGCCGTCGTGGACGTGGCCGACCTCTCGCGCGGCAGCCTGCGCCTCGCCATGACGCCGACCTTCACCGCGTATCTGCTGGGCCCGCTCGCCGCGGAAATCCATGCCCGGCACCCCGGAATCCGCCTGAACGTCAAGGAGATGACGCAGGGCGGGCTGGAGTCGGCGCTGCTGGCCGACGACGTCGACCTGGGGATCGCCTTCCACGGCTCCCACCTGCCCGGCATCGCCGCCACCGGCCTGTTCACCGAGACCCTCGGCCTGGTGGTCGGACCCGCCCATCCGCACTCGGGCCGTACCGAGCCCCTGCCGGTGTCCGAACTCGCCCCGCTCCCCCTCGCGTTGCTCGGCAGCGGCTTCGCGACCCGGGCGCACATCGACGCGTACTTGCATCAGTACCGGGTCGAGCCGCCGATCGCGGTGGAGGCGGACTCCATCAGCGCCCTCACCGAGATCGTCCGGCGCACCGGGCTCGCCACGGTGCTCCCCGATGCCCTCACCCACGGCCACACCGGCCTGCACCCCGTCCCCCTCGCCCCCGCCCTCCCCGCGCGGACCGTGGTCCTGCTGCGCCGCGAGAGCGCGTACGAGAGCGCCGCCTCCCGCGCCTTCGCCGCCCTCGCCCGGCAGTGGGCGGGTGCCTGAAACCCGGTCAGCCTGCGAACACCGCCGCCGCCTCGGCGGCGTACGCCCGCAGCAGCGGGTCCAGGGCCGCCGGGTCCGCAGCGCCGCCGGGCAGCAGCCGGCGGCGCTCGCCCTCGGTGGCGTGGCTCAGCAGCCAGGCGCTCGCCCACGCCGGGTCCGCGGACCGGCCGGCTTTGCGGATGCGCGCCTCCGCGGCGGCGTAGGCGGCGCCGGGCACCTGGCCGGCGATGAGGGGGAAGAGGTGCTTCTCCTCGGCTTCGATGTGCTCGGCCAGCAGATCCCGCTGGTCGGCGAGGAGCCCGGCCAACCGGCCGGCGTGGCGGCCGGGTTCGGCGGCGAAGCGGTCCGCGGCCGCGTCGCAGTCGGCTTGGAGCGCGTCGAGCGCCTCGTGGTCCTCGACGAAGCGGACGATGGCGGGCACCGCACCGGCCGCGTCGGGCACGGCGTCCAGGATCACCGGCCACAGGATCTCGTCCTCGCCGCGGTGGTGGCCGCGTACGACGGCGTTGTAGCGGTGCACGTACCCGGCGACCGCCTCCGCCCGCGCGCGCCCGGCCGGTTCCGCCGCCCCGGCGAGGGCCGCGAGCAGCCGGGCGAGGCGCTCGATGTCGGCCAGGATCGCGCGGTGGGCGAGCCGGATGCCGGTGAGGTCCGCGGCAGCCGCACCGTCGTACGGCGGCGCGGGGGTGTGGTGTTCGCTGTCCATACGGACGACTGTGCGCGCCCCCGCTCTGCGTCGGGTCAACGTTCGATGAACGCCGTCTTCGCAGCGGCCTCCGTCGCCGTCTTCGCAGCCACCGTCGGCGGCGGCGTAGGCTCGGGGGTCCGTTTCCGTCACCACCTCGGGGGAACCCGCCATGCCGCCCACCGGTCCGCAGTCCGTCGACCGCGCGCTGGCGATCCTCGACGCCGTCGCCGATGCGGCAGGGCCGGTCGGCGCCAAGGCGCTGGCACGCCGGATGGAGTGTTCGCTGTCCACCGCCTACCACCTCCTCGCCCCGCTCACCGAACGCGGGTACCTGATCCGCACCGCGCAGGGGTACGTGCTGGGACCGCGGATCCCCGGGCTGCACCGGAGCCTCCTGCGGCATCTGGAGCCCGCACCGCGCATGGCCGATCTGCTGACCCGGCTGCGCCGGACCACCGGCGCCGAGGCGTACTACACCGCGTACCGGGGCGGGCTGATCACCGTGGTCGACACCACCGCCCCGGTCACGGACGCGGCGAACCCCTTCACCCCCGGGCGGGAGACCCGGGCGCACGCCACCGCGCACGGCAAGGCGCTGCTCGCCGAACTGCCGCGCCCACTGCGCCGGCGGTACCTGGCCGAGCACGGGATGGCCCGCCTGACCGGGGCCACCATCACCAGTGCCGAGCTGCTGGAGGCGGAGCTGGCCCGGGTCCGGGGGCAGGGTTTCGCCGTGTCCGTCGGGGAGGCCGATCCCTCGTACACCTGCCTGGCCGTGGCCCTGCCGCGCGGCCGCGACCACGAGGGCGACGCGGTGCACGCCCTGTCGGTGTCGCTGCCGACCGAGGAGTTCCGGCGGCGCCCGCAGGAGGTCCGTACCGCGCTCGCGCAGGCCGCGGCGGACTGGGCCTGACGCCCGGCACGCCGGTTTTCCGGCTCTGCCGGAAATACGGTGCGATGGGGATGCGCGGCGCGTGACCGCCTGCCAGGCTGGTCTGCATGATCTTCATCGCCGTCAGGTTCGACATCCGTCCGGAGCACAGCGACAACTGGCTCACGATCGTCGACGACTTCACCCGGGCCACCCGCAACGAGCCGGGCAACCTCTTCTACGACTGGACGCGCAGCGTCGACGACCCCAACAAGTACACGCTCCTGGAAGGTTTCACCGACGCCGAAGCGGGCGCCGCGCACGTCGCGTCCGACCACTTCAAGGCCGGTATGGAGACCCTCGCCGGTGCCATCGCCAGCACTCCGGAGATCATCCACGTCGAGGTGCCCGGCCAGGGCTGGAGCGCCATGGCCGAGCTGTCTCCCCGTAACTGAACCGGCCGGCCCGGCCCGGCCGCTAGGAGGAGGTCTCCAGCAGCCGGGCCGCCGCCTCGCGCATCTCGACCTTGCGGATCTTCCCGGTCACGGTCATCGGGAACTCGTCCACCACGTGTACGTACCGCGGGATCTTGAAATGGGCGAGCCGTCCGTCGCAGTACGCGCGGACGGCGGCCGCGGTCAGCGGCTGCGCTCCCTCGCGCATCCGCACCCACGCCATCAGCTCCTCCCCGTACTTGGGGTCGGGAACGCCGATGACCTGGACGTCCAGGACGTCCGGATGGGCGTGCAGGAACTCCTCGATCTCGCGCGGGTACACGTTCTCCCCGCCCCGGATCACCATGTCCTTGATGCGGCCGGTGATGCTCAGGTAGCCGTCCTCGTCCATGACCGCCAGGTCTCCGGTGTGCATCCAGCGCGCGGCGTCGACCACCTCGGCGGTCCGCTCGGGCTCGCCCCAGTAGCCGAGCATCACCGAGTAGCCGCGGGTGCAGAGCTCCCCCGGCTCGCCGCGCGGCAGGGTCCGCCCGGACTGCGGGTCGACCACCTTGACCTCCAGGTGCGGTCCGACGCGGCCCACGGTGGACACCCGGCGCTCGACGGAGTCGTCGGCGCGGGTCTGCGTCGACACCGGCGAGGTCTCCGTCATCCCGTAGCAGATGGACACCTCGCTCATGCCCATCCGGCCGATGACCTCCTTCATCACCTCGACCGGGCAGGGCGAGCCCGCCATGATCCCGGTGCGCAGGCTGGACAGGTCGTACGTGTCGAAGCCGGGCGCGGCCAGCTCGGCGATGAACATCGTGGGGACCCCGTACAGGGAGGTGCACGCCTCCGCCTCGACGGCGGCGAGGGTGGCCTCCGGGTCGAACGAAGGCGCCGGGATGACCATCGCCGCGCCGTGGCTGGTGCACGCGAGGTTTCCCATGACCATGCCGAAGCAGTGGTAGAACGGCACGGGGATGCAGACCCGGTCCTGCTCGGTGTAGTGGCACAACTCGCCGACGAAGAAGCCGTTGTTGAGGATGTTGTGGTGCGACAGGGTCGCCCCCTTGGGGAAGCCCGTGGTTCCCGAGGTGTACTGGATGTTCACGGGGTCGTCCGCGCTCAGCCCGGCCCCAGCCCGTACGAGGTCGTCCGGGTCGCCCCGGCGGCCCCGCTCCAGCAGGGACGTCCACTCCGGCCGGTCCAGCAGGACCGTGAACTCCAGCTCCGGGCAGCGCGGCCCCACTTCCTCGATCATCCCGGCGTAGTCGGAGGTCTTGAAGCGTTCCGCGGCAACGAGCAGCCGGATCCCCGACTGCCGCAGGACGTACTCCAACTCGTGTGAGCGGTAGGCCGGGTTGACGGTGACCAGGACCGCCCCGATCTTGGCGGTGGCGAACTGGACCAGCGTCCACTCGGCGCGGTTGGGGGCCCAGATGCCGACCCGGTCCCCCTTGGCGATGCCCAGGTCCAGCAGGCCGAGCGCGAGGGCGTCGACGTCGGCCGCGAGCTCCGCGTACGTCCACCGACGCCCGGCGGCGAGGTCGACGAGGGCGTCCCGGCCGGGGAACCGGCGGACGGTGCGGTCCAGGTTCTCGCCGATCGTGTCGCCCAGCAGCGGCACTTCGCAGGCCCCGGACGCATAGCTCGACGACGCAGTGCTCGACGACGCGGTGCTCGACGCGGCAGACACACGTACCTCCTGGGCTCGGTGGCGAGGCGGGGCCCGGCGGGCCGGCGCCCCCTCATGATCCTCTCCGGCCGGATCCCCGGCCACCCTCGTGACGCCGTTCCCCCGAACGGTTCAGCGCAGACAGCCGACGATCCTGACGGAGACCTCGGCGCTGCCGGTGAGTCCGCCGGCCGGGTCGGTGGCGCTGAACACGAGCTTGTACGTCCCGTCGGGCAGCAGGGGGACGGTGAAGCGCCCGGACGCGCCCGCACCCAGCGTCACCGGCCCGCCGGGCCCGTTGATCCGCCAGCTCGTGTACTGCGGGTCGGTGAGGGGCTGGTTGCCCGGGCGGGTCCGGGCCGTCCCGGCGAACGACTCCTCGCAGCCGCGCCGCAGTTGGCCGCCGGCGGCGGGCTGCTGGATGCTCACCGCCGGGGCTTGCGGCTGCTGCCGGGTCGGCGGACCGCTCGGGGACGGGTTGCCCGGCGGACTCGGATTGCCGGTGGCCGGGGTCCCGGGGCTGTTGGGGCTGCCGGGCGTGGCCGAGGTACCGGGCGATGCGGTCGGGCTCGGCGTGGGCGAAGCGCCGGGGGCGGAGGCCGAGGGCGAGGCGGAGCCCGGACCGCCCGTCCCGCCCGGCAGCGGGTCGAGTGCGTGCGGGAGTTCCGGGCGGGTCACTGCGGGCGGTGAGGGGGCCTTGGCGGGCTCGGTGGGCTTGGCGTCGATCCTGGCGCAGACCGCGCTGGCGACCAGCTCCTGGCTGTCGGGCACCGCCAGGGCGCGCAACGCCTGGTCGTCCGGGCCGCGGCCGTGCGTGTCGAAGTAGCCGTTGCCGGTGCTCGTCTCGCGGTCGCTGTGCTCGATCCAGACCGAGTTGTAGTAGTCGGCGCCGGCCTTCTGCTGGTTCCTGCCGGTGACGTGCCATGCCGTCACCTTGCGGCCCGAGGGCTCACCGGCCGCCGGCGCGTCGGCCGGTGCGTACAGCCAGCCGTCGCCGAAGAAGCGCGTCGGGGCCTGCTCGTTGCTCGTCTCGTTTTCGGCGGGGAACCGGAATCCACCACCGAAAACGAGTTTGCCCTTCGGACAGGACACGGCCGCGTCCGCGCTGCCCCCGGCGGTCACCGCAACCTTCGTGGTGGCCACGGAGACGCCTTTGAGCCGGACGCAGACCGGCCGGATCGCGATCGCGTAGTTCGCCTCGGGGGGCTGCGGGTCCTCGATCCGGGTCTGGTGCTCGATGAATTCGGACCTGCGGATCGGGAACACGCCGGCGCTCAGCCGGGTGCCCGGGTTGAGCGAGGCGAAGGGCAGGGACTTGGGGTCGTCGGCCGCCACCTTGGGCGTCAGGACGTCGAGCGGGACCGGCGCGACGGCGCGGCCCGACAGGGTGCGTTCGGCCCGGAATTCGATGCCGACCGTGGTGAAACCCTCGTAGCACCGGGTGGCGGCGCCCGGGTCCGCGGCGGGCACGGCCGCGAACGGCCCGTCGGTGGTGAGGTCGTGGATGGTCCTGCCATCGCTGGCGGTGGTCATCTTGTTGAACCGGTCGTGGAACGCGTACGCCCGTGTGTTCCAGTTGCCGGTCGAGAACTCCGGCTCCGCGTTGACGCACAGGGCGTATGAGGTGAGTGTGGCGGGCGCGTCGTCCGGGTTGTACGCGGCCGCCAGCCACGCGTCGCCCACGAAGAGGCTGCTCGTGGCGAAGCCGCCGCCGGTAATCGCGTAACCGCCGCCGAGCGCCCTCTCGTGCGGCAGGCACGGCGCGATCGCGGCCTGCTCGCCGTGCGCCGCGACCGACACCGAGGCGCTGCGCTGGACGACCGCCAGCTGCGGGCCGCCGCTGACCGCCCACACGCCCGCGCCCACGGCGCCGGACACCACCAGGGCGCCTGCCGCCGCGACCGCGGCCGTCTTGGCCGTGATCGCACTGCCCAGCTTCGCGAAGACTCCAGAGCCCATCGCCGATGCCCTCCCCCGCCGTACGGCCCCCATCTCCCCGCGACCGCGGGACGTGGGCAATGTAGCGCTGCGTGCGATACGCGTCACAGAGGCCTGAAGTATCGGTTCTGCTACGGACTCCCCGTCCGGAGGCAAAGCCGCCCGGGCGGCCGGCGGACCGTGCGGGGCGCCGACCGACCTGCCCCGAGGGACGAACCGGAGCATAGTGAGAAGATGAGCCGCATACGGACGGCGCTGCTGTGCACGGCCACTCTGATCGCCGCCACCCTCCAGGCGACGGGCGCCGCCGCCGCGCCGGCGCCCGGGACCGGTCGGGAGCCGCCGCCGGAACCCTGCGTCAGCTCCCCCGGCCCCGCCCGCGGCGAGGCCCGGCAGGTTCTGGACATCGCCCGGCAGGCGCAGAAGGACCTCGGGGTCAAGGCCGTCGTCCTGCGGGTAACCCGCGACGGGCAGGAGGTCGTCACGGGCGCGCTCGGCGAGTCGATGACCGGTGTTCCCGCCACGGCCGACATGCACTTCCGGTCCGGATCGGTCGCCATCGCGTACATGGGCGACGTCCTGCTCCAACTCGTCGACGAGCACAGGGTGGGACTCGACGACCCCGTCTCCCGCTGGCTGCCTGATCTGCCGCACGGCGACGAGATCACACTGCGGATGCTCGCCGCCAGCACTTCGGGGCTGCACGACTACGTCACCGACCCGAAGTTCCTCGCGGCTCTGGAGGCCGCCCCGTTCCGCCAGTGGACCCCGAAGGAGCTCGTCGGCTACCCGCTCGCCCACCCGCTCCGGTACGAGCCCGGCACGAACTGGAGCTACTCGCACGCCAATTTCGTCCTCCTCGGGGCCGCCCTGGAGAAGATCACCGGCATCCGGCTCGACCGGCTCCTCCAGCAGCGGATCATGAGCCCGCTGGGGCTGAGCGAAACCCGCAACTCCTACACCCCCGAGATCGGCATCCCCGTCCTGCACGCCTTCACCTCCGAACGCTCCACGTACGAGGAGTCCACCTTCTGGAACCCCTCCTGGACCACCGCTCCCGGCGCGGTCGAGAACACGAACGTCTGCGACCTGGCCCGTTCGGCCGTGGCCATCGGCTCGGGTGAACTGCTCTCCCCCGCCGGCTACCGGGTCTCGCTCGACCCCGGCACCGTGGGCCTGGGCAAACCCACCGCACAGTGCCCGGCCGCCGTCTGCCGCCCGATGACACCGGAGGTCCATTTCGGGCTCGGCCTGATCGTCCAGAACGGCTGGATCCTGCAGAACCCGTCGTTCTCCGGCTACGCCTCGATACAGGCCTACCTTCCCTCCGACCACCTCGCCATCGCCGTCTCCACGACGCTCGGGCCTGAAGGCGCCCAGGGCAACACGGCGCAGACGATCGCCTACCGGATCGCGGACGCCCTCTCCCCCGGCCACCCGATACAGAAGTAGCGGTCCAGCCGTCGAGGGGGTGGCACTACTGCCACCCCCGATGCGGATGGCAGTGGGATCGAGGGCAGGGGGGCCGGCACGGGACGATCAGGGAGACCTGCCGGACCCCAGGGGGAGTTCAGACATGCACGTGTTCAAAAAGCCCGCACGATGGCTCGCGGCCGCCGCCTGCGGGCTGTTCGCCGCAGCGGCCCTGCCCGTCGGCCCGGCGAGCGCCGCGGCCGCCGGCGGCGCGGTCCCGGGCGCCGAGGCCCCGCCGGTGCCCGCACGGTACCGCCAGCAGCAGCTCGACTGGCAGCCCTGCACGGGCGGTTCACTGGAGTGCGCCTCGATGTCCGTGCCGCGGGACTGGTACCACCCGGACTCCGGGCCGAGCCTGACGATCGCCGTCTCGCGTCACCGCGCGGCCGACCCGGCGGGGCGCCGGGGCGTGCTCATGATGGCCGCAGGCGGGCCGGGGGCCTCGGGGCTGCCCCGGCCGGCCCGGCTCGCCTCGTACAGCCCGAAGCTGGCGGACGCGTACGACATCGTGGGATTCGACCAGCGGGGCGTGGGCGCGAGCACGCGGGTGGTCTGCTCGGACCAGGAGAAGGTCGACGCCATATTCGGCGGCGGTGACCTGCGCGACCGGTCGGCGGCCGCCGTCCGGCAGACCTTCGACCGCGCCCGCGACTTCGTACAGGACTGCAAGCGCAACTCGGGCGGGCTGCTCCCTTACATCACCACCGATCAGGCCGTGCACGACATGGACCTGTACCGGGAGCTGCTCGGGGTGGAGAAGGTCTCGTACTACGGGCCGTCGTACGCCAGCTTCCTCGGGGCGTACTACGCCACCGAGTTCCCGCGCCGCGTGGAGCGGGCCGTCCTCGACAGCAACATCGACTTCACCGGGGACTGGCAGTCCTTCCTGACGGGGCAGCCGATGAGCTTCCAGCGCCGGTTCGAACAGGACTTCCTGCCGTGGCTGGCGAAGAACGACGCCACGTACCACCAGGGGCGCACCCCCGAGGAGGCGCAGGCCTCGTACGAGCGGCTGCGCGCGGCCCTGCACGACCGGCCGCTGGACGTGGAGGGGACGGTCATCACCCCCAACCACCTCGACGCGGCGACCACGGACGCCCTGTACAACGCCGACAAGTTCGCGGGCCTCGCCTCGCTCCTCGGGTTCCTGGAGCATCCGGACCAGGCGCCGGCACAGACGAGGAAGGCCGTCGCCGGGCAGCTGAAGCACCTCATGGGCGCGGACTTCGTCGCCGACTTCTTCGCGGTCACCTGCGGCGACACCCCGTGGAACCGCGACAGCCGGTACTGGGTGGCCCAGAGCGCCGAGGCCACGCGCACCCACCCGCTGGCCGGGGCAAGGGAGTTGACGTACGCCTCGGTCTGCGCGAACTGGCCGCGGTCCAAGGCGCCGCGCATCAAGGTCACCGGCGAGGGACTGCCGCCGGTGCTGATGCTCAACTCCCGGAAGGACCCGGCGACGTACTACGAGGCCGCCGTACGCGCACACCGGGGGCTGGCCGGGTCGCGCCTGGTCACCGTGGAGGGCGGCGACCACGGCCAGTTCCAGAACGGCAACGCGTGCGTCGACGCCCACGTCGAGGGCTACCTGCTGGACGGGACCGTGCCCGCCGGGGACACCACGTGCCCGGACGCGAAGCGGTGACCCGCTGCGCGTCCGGGTGACCGGTCCGTCCTCGCGGACGCTGCGGCGGCGCCGTCACTCCTCGATGGCGCCGCCGATCCGGCGCAGGTGCCGGCGGAAGGTGTACGACGGGTCGGCCTCGCGCAGGACCAGGTAGTCGGCGAAGGCCGTCTGGCTGCGCAGGGTCTCGCCCGAGCGGATCCGGCGGGCCTGCTCGCGCTCGGTCTCCCGGATCCGCAGCGCGGTGTCCAGCACCTCCTCGACCCGGTCGGCGGCGACGAACAGCACGCCGTCGGCGTCACCGAAGACGAAGTCCCAGCCACCCACCAGCTGCGCCCCGAACCGGGCGGTGACCAGCGCCTCGGGCTCGCGTTCGTCCAGCCGTTCCGGCCCGGCCGGGTGACTGCCGTAGCTGAAGACGGGGAGGCCGATCTCGGCCAGCTCGGGCGTGTCGCGGTGCAGCCCCCACACCACGAGGCCGACCACGCCCGCCGTCTCGGCCTCCAGTGCGGCCAGGTCGCCCACACAGGCCTCGTCCGTCCGCCCGCCGTTGTCGATGACCAGGATGTCGCCCGGCTCGGCGGATCCGTACGCCTCCAGGAACACGTCGACGCTGCCGTAGTGGCGCACCGCGAGCGCACGTCCCGCGACCCGGTGGCCGGGCAGCACCGCGCGGATGCCGGGCGGTGCGACGCGCAGCGGCACTCCGGTACGGACGCAGGCATCGGCCACGAGCGGCGTGGACAGGTCGTCGAAGGCCTTCAGCATGCCGTTCTCCCCTTCTCTCCCGAACGGACGGCTTCTCTCCCGAACGGACGGCTTGGGTCAGCCACCGCCTTCCATGGTGCCCCCCGGCCGCCCGTGACGCGGGGGTTCGGGCGTGCGGCGTCACGGGATGTCGGTGTCGGAGGGTTCCGCCTCGTAGGCGTGCGGCTCGTCGCCCTGCCATTCGACGAGCTCCGAGCCGCCGAGGACCATCTCGTCGGGATCGGGTACGCCGGCCCGGCGCAGGAACTCGATCACGTCGGCGTCGTTGAAGGCCAGGCCCAGGATGGAGTCCTGCCCGGCGGCGCGCAGGGAGACCCTGCGGCCGCCGGCCGGGGCGATCGGGTGCACGAGGATCGGCGCATGGTGCATGGGCCCAGCCTCCGCCCGGACGGCCCGGGCCGCATCCGGACGGCGCGGCCCTGTCCGCCATCAGGCTCTAGAGATCCGCTGTGACCGGCAGGGCGCGCAGGGCATGGAATCGGAACGTGCTCGTCCAGGTGAGCTGCTCCACGGGGCGGGCCGGACGCAGGCCCGGCAGCCGGTCGAGGAGCGCGGCCAGCGCGAGCGTGATCTGGAGGCGGGCCAGCGGGGCACCGAGGCAGTAGTGCAGCCCGTGGCCGAGTGCGAGGTGGGCCTTGTCCTCCCGGCCGATGTCGAAGCGGTCGGGGTCCGGGTAGCGGGCCGGGTCGCGGTGGGCGGAGGCCAGGCAGAACAGGACCGTGTCGCCCACCGGGATGCGGACGCCGCCGATCTCCACCGGTTCGGTCGGGAAGCGGCGGATCGCAGTCTGGCCGGGTCCGGCGTACCGCAGCAGCTCCTCGGCGGCCTCGGGGAGCAGCCCGGGGTCGGCGCGCAGGGCGGCGAGCTGGTCCGGGTGGGTGAGCAGGGTGAGGATCCCGCTGCCGATGACGTGCTGGACGGTCTCGCTGCCGGCCATCAGGATCAGGAAGGCGAGCGAGACCAGCTCGTCCTCGGTCAGCCGGTCCTCCTCGTCGCGGGCCGCGATCAGGCTCGACAGCATGTCGTCCCCGGGGCGGGCCCGCCGCTGCCCCACCAGCTCGACGAGGAAGCGGTGCACGTGGCCGACGGCCGCCACGAGCTCCTCCTTCGAGCGCGGGGCGAGCATGGCGGCGATCCAGCCGGAGAACCGCTCCTGGTCGGGTGCGGGTACGTGCAGCAGTGCCCCGATGGTCCGCAGCGGCAGCGGCCTGGCGAACCCGGCGACCAGATCCGCCTCGCCGGAGCGGGCGATCTCGTCCGCGAGCCGGGTGACCAGCTCGTCGACGCACGTCCGGACGCCGGCCCGCAGCAGCTCGACGTGCCGGGCGGTGAACCCCTTCGAGACGAGGCGGCGCAGCCGCAGGTGGTCCTCCGGGTCGACGTTGAGGAGGTTGGCGTCGAGGGCCGCAGGCAGGGAGAAGCCGCTGAACCCGGTGGTCGAGTGGCGCTTGTTGACGGAGAACCGGGCGTCGGCGAGCCCGGCCCGGACGTCCGAGGCGCGGGTGACCAGCCACACCGGGGAGCCGTCGGGCAGTGCGACGCGGTGCACCGGCCCCGCGGCGCGCAGGCGTGCGTAGACGGCGTGGGGGTCGCGGCCGAACGGCTCGTCGAACGGGCGCGGGAGGGGTGTGGTGGGGGTTGCTGCGTCCTGAGTGGTCATGCCCTGTCCTTGTCTGCTGCCGGAGGTCACTCGGCACCGATGCGGGCACCGACCCACTGCAAGGCGGGCGGGATCTCGCGGCACCACGTCTTGAAGTTGTGCCCGCCGTGGTCGAGGGTGATCGACGAGACGCGCGCCGGCGCCTTCACCTTCTCGACGAACTTCTGCGTCGGCTTGTAGTTTCCCTCGCCCTGCATCGAGGTGGTCACCAGGAAAGAGGACTTGCCCTGCGGCAGGTTGTCCAGGCTCCACAGCAGGTCGGATCGTTTCTCCTCTGCGGCGTTCCCGTGGAAGAGATCGCCGGAGTCGCCGTCCAGTTCCGGCTTGTAGTCCGCCGAAAGGCCCACTCCGGCCGCGTAGTTCTCCGGGTGCTGCAACGCGACCTTCAGAGCACAGTACCCCCCGGTGGAATCCCCCATGATGGCCCAGTTCGAGGGCGAGGTGCCGACGCGGTAGGCACCTGAGATCGCCTTGGGCAGGTCCTTGGCGAAGAAGGTCTCGCTGAGCGGGCCGCCCGGCACGTCGATGCACTGGGTGTTGCGGGTCGGCACCACCGAGGGCTGCATCATCACCAGGACCATCGGCGGCATCTTCTTCTGCTTGGCGAGCGTCCACGCCGTCTTCGGGTACGGCAGCGGTTTGAGCAGGTTCTCGGCCATCCCGGGGAACCCGGTGAGCACCACGGTCGCGGGGAACTTCCGGTTCTCGTTCCCCTTCTGGAAGTACTCCGGCGGCAGGTACACATAGGCGTTGACGGCGGCCTTGGACCGCTCGCCCCGCACCGTGATCTTCTCGATCTCACCGCCCACGTGCGGTGTCCGCCCGCCCCCCACGTCCGTCGGCTGCCGGCCCAGGAGCCGCACGGCGGAGCCGCCCGGCGCGTCGTGGCCCATGGACGGCATGCGCCCTTCCTGTCCGGCCAGGTCCGCCCAGGAACCGTAGAGCAGGAAGGTCCGGTTGGCCGTGAGGCCGACGGAGGCGAGCACCAGCACCTGGAGCGTGAGCACCACGCCGATCCGGCCGAGCACCGGCAGTCCGCCCCCGCGTCCGAGGCGTGGCCAGAGCCATACCGCGGCCGCGAAGGCCAGCACCGTGGCGAGTACGACGACGATCAGTAGCGTGCTGCTGGTCAGACTCACGGATCAGGGGAGCTCTCTACGCTGTGTCGGCACGGACCTGCGGTCCGGCGGCGCCGCCCGTGCGTGCGCACAGGGCTAGACAGCAACGGGACTCGATCCGTTCCACGCCGTTCACAGGAATTCCCTACGGTACGGCGTCTTTCGGACGGCCCGCCGGGTGCGTGGCGCCGCGCCCCGCGACAGAGCCATCCAGCCAATTCATTGACATGGGCCTGACATTTCAAGGTCCCTGTGGGACCTTCCCTGGCGTATCGCGCAAGCCCTCTCCCCGGCCGTGACGGAAACCGCCCCCGACGGCCGGGCGCACGCCCGCGAGGCCCCCCAAGGCCCCGCTTCACACCCCACGAGGACGTGGCGAAGAGGAGCGACAGGATGAAGATCTCGAAATGGCCGGGCGTGACCGCCCTCACAGCAGCGTTGACCATCGGCGGAGCGACGTCGGCGACGGCCCTGGGCCCCACCGCCGACCAGCGCCTCGACGGCGTCATCGTCGTCGCCGGCAACACCTGTACGTGGACCAACGCGCACACCAGCGCCGACCCCCCGAGCGCCCTGAGCGTCGACCGGACCACCATCAACACACCGGGCGGCAACCTCGCTTGCAACGGCGGCATCACGGCCACCCTCAACAACAACCCCGCGTTCACCTTCGACGACGCCGCCGGTGTTGCCAAGGCGGACGTCATCGACATCACGGGCCGGCAGAGCTTCATCTCCTGCCGCTTCAAGGCGACGAACATCGCGTGGAACCGCGACGGAACCACCCGAAAGTACGTCAACCAGGCCTTCACCGCGACCAAGGTCTCGGGCAGCTTCCTGTGCCCCGGCTCGGTCACGACGGCCGCCGGCGACGCCTCCATGCTGTTCCACTGATCCCGGATCCGCCGTACGCTGCCGCAGCCCCGCCGGGGCTGCGGCACGCGGGGACCGGGCGGCCGGCCGGTGCACGGGGATCAGGAGAGCCAGCCCGCGCGGGCCGCCAGGACGCCGGCCTCGAAACGGCTGCGCGCGCCCAGGCGTCCGATCAGGCCCGACGCGGTCCTGCGCACGGTACGCAGGGACAGGCCGAGCTTCTTGCCGATGGCCTCGTCGGTGTGGCCGCTGGCCAGCAGGTACAGCAGCTCGCGTTCACGGCGCGAGAGACCGGTGCTGTCGGGGTTGTCCTGTTCGTGCCAGGGCAGTCCGGAGTCCCAGAACCGGGTGAAGAGCACGTGCAGGGCCTCGACGACGCCCCGGCTGCGGATCTCCAGGGCACCTTGCCGGCCGTCCTCCGGATCGATGGGCACCAGCGCGACCTCGCGGTCCACGATGACCATCAGCATGGGTAACGTCGGCACGGTACGGGTCTCGCCGCCCAGCGTGGACAGCCAGCGGACGTATTCGAACGTGTCCGGATCCTTGCGGAAGCTGTCCTGATAGAGGGTGCGCAGGACGACCCCCCGCTCCAGCGCCATCTGGTCGAGCGGCTTGCTGGACTCCATCACGTCGGGCTTCTGGGCGCCGCCGGGGAAGAACGACAGGCATTCCGTGCGGGCGGTCTCGGCAAGTTGTTCCAGCCGCCGGCGGACCGTCTCCAGTCCGAACAGCTGCTGTACGACCTCGGGCGCGTGCCGGTGACTGCTGAACTGGCTGACGATGGCTGCCACGGAGGCACGGGCCGCTTCGAGCCGGCGCTGCTTCGCGCTGAGCTCCAGTTCGTTCCGGTTCAGCAGCACCCCGAGGCCGACCTCCGGACTGACCGTCAGGAATTCGCCTTCTGCCCTGCTCGGCTGCAGGAGATGGAGATCGGCCAGCTCGTCGAGGGCGTCCCGCACCGCGGACTCGGGAAGGCCGAGGTGCACGCCGATCTGCTGAACTCCCCAATCGGGTTGCGCCAGCAGCAGCCGGTATACGGCCTCGACTGCCGGTCCCAGGCCGAGTGCTTCCAGCAACGCCTGCTCCTTCCACAGGGGGTGGCCCGTGCGCGTCTCGCACGATCTCGGGGGTGCGGAAACCTCGACCGCGGGGAGGCGATCACCGCGAGACGCCGAATCCGGCCGACAGTACTACCGGTGGGCAGGCGTTCGGGATGCCCTGGCCGAAAATGCCACGGCCGCCCGATATCCGGCGTCGACCTCGACGTCGAGCACCGTCCATCCGCTTTCGGGGACCGCCGGTGCGGGCCCGGTCCCGACGTAGTGCCGGTCGATGCCGTGCGCCAGGCCCGCCCCGGTGCCCTTCAGATACGCCTCCTTCCTGGTCCAGCAGCGCAGGAAGGCGTCGCGCCGCTCCAGCGGTGCGAGCGCGAGCAGTTCCTGCCGTTCGCGCGGGTGCAGCAGGTCCCGCAGGTCGCCGTCCTCGCCGACCGGCGACGCCGCCTCGATGTCCACGCCCACCGGGGTCCGGCCGACGGCGCACAGCGCCAGGTCGCCGCTGTGCGAGAGCGAGAAGTGCAGGTCCGCGGCGGCCACCGCGGGCCGCCCGGTCGGACCTCCGCACACGGTGCAGGGCTCCCGGGTGATCACCACCGCCGCGGGGTCCCGCCCGAGGCAGGCGCCGAGCAGCCGGCGCAGCGCGAGGTGTGCCGCCGTGTACCGGTGGCGGTCGCCCGGGTACACGAACCGGGCGCGCCGCGCGGCCTCGTCGGGCTGGAGCATCCCGACGGACCCCGGGGCGACCCGGTGGTCCGCCGTGCGCACCAGCCAGATCTGCGGCGGCGCCCCGGCCTCCGGAGGGGCGAGGCCGCCGCTCGGCAGCCCGTCCCCGATCAGCAGCGGCGCCGGGGCCGTGAACACCGCGACGGTCATGTCCTCGCTCCGCCGCTCAGGCCGCGTGGCTGCCGGCCGGGACCTTGGCTCCCGTGTACGGGGCCACCTGCGAGAAGAGCGTGATGTGCTCGCTCACGTCCTCCAGCGGGCGCCGTGCACGGACGTTCGCCGGGTCCGGGGTGCCGATGTCAAGGGAGCCGAGGAGCCGCTCGCCGTCCCGCAGGCCCAGCGCCGCGCAAGCCGCGCCGGACCGGGCGAGCCGGCCGGTGCGCCAGATGCTGCCGTAGCCGCGGGCGTGCAGCAGGAGCATCAGGGAGTGCGCCATGCAGCTGGCGGCGGCCAGTTGCTCCCACTCCGGGACCCGGTGGCCGGCATGCGGTGAGAACACCAGCGCGGCGGACAGCGGCGCCCGGCGCAGTTTGGCGGTCAGCTGCCGGGCGGTGTTCTCGTCGGCGCCGTCCTCGTCGGCCAGGGCCCGGCCGAGGGCGTCGCGGTCGTCGCCGCGGAGCAGGACCCAGCGCCAGGGCCGCAGCCGGCCGTGGTCGGGGGCGGCGCTCGCGCCCTGGACGAGGTAGGTGAATTCGTCGTCGCCGGGCGAGGCCCCGCCGAGGACCTGCTCGCTGCGCCGGGTGAGTATCGCGGTCATGACATCCATCAGGGGTCGTCCTTCTCGTCGTCCGGGTGCGCGGGCAAAAGGGGAGGGAAGCAGCCGTTCAGGGCCTGATTTCGAGGGTGCAGCACTTGACGCTGCCGCCGCCCTTGAGGAGTTCGGACAGGTCCATGCCGATGGGGTGGAAGCCGCGCTCGCGCAGCCGGGCGGCGAGCCCTTCGGCGGCCTCGGGGAGCACCACGTTGAGGCCGTCGCTGACGGCGTTCAGCCCGAACGCGGCGGCATCCTCGGCGGAGACGAACAGCGCGTCGGGGAAGAGCGTCTCCAGGAGGGCGCGGCTGCCGGGGGCGAAGGCCTCCGGGTGGTACATGATCTCGTCGCCGTCGAGGACGGCGAGTGCCGTGTCGAGGTGGTAGTAGCGCGGGTCGACCAGTTCCAGGCTGATGACGGGCCGGCCGAAGAACGCCTCCGCCTCCTGGTGGCTGCGCTGGTCGCTGCGGAAGCCGTAGCCGGCCAGGACGAAACTGCCGGTGACGAGGAAGTCGCCCTCGCCCTCGTTGACGTACTGCGGATCGTGCAGCTCGGTGAAGCCGTGCGCGCGGAACCAGTCCAGGTACGCGGGCCCCTCGGGGACGCGCTCGGTGTTGCGGAACCGGGCTCCGAGGACGCGGCCGTCGACGACGGTGGCGCCGTTGGCGGCGTACACCATGTCGGGCAGGCCCGGCACGGGGTCGATCAGGTCGACGGTGTGCCCGAGCTCGCGGTACAGCTCGCGCAGCCGCTCCCACTGCAGGACGGCGAGGGCGGCGTCGACCGGCTTCTCCGGGTCCATCCACGGGTTGATCGCGTACACCACCTCGAAGTGGGAGGGGCGGCACATCAGGTAGCGGCGGCGGCGCTGCTCGCGCGGCCGGGCGGAGGGCGTCGGGACAGAGGTCATGTTCGCTCCCGGGTGAGGGGCCACACGGTGGTGGCGGGGATGAGGGGCGGGCTGTCGAGGTGAGCTTGAGGGGCGTGGGCGAACGGAGGATGAAGGCGGTTCAGCCGGCCGGGGCGTAGTGCACGAGCTCCACGAGCAGCTCGGCCGGCTCGGGCAGGTACAGGAAGACGACGCGCATCCCGGGGCGGGCGCCGCGGCACGGGCGGGCGTCGAGGGCGAGGAAACCCTCGCCGCGCAGCCGGGCGGCTTCGTCCTCCAGGCTGTCGACGGTGAAGGCGAGGTGGTAGAGGCCGGGGCCCGGGTCCTGGAGCCGGCCCTCCACGGCCGAGCCGGGGCGGGCCGGGGAGACCAGTTCGACGGCCGGTCCGGCCGGGGCGCCGGGGATGTTCCAGAACTCGCAGGCCACCCCGTAGGCGTCGGCCGTACCGCTCGTGGTGCGGGCGAGGCCGAGGGCGGCGAGCTGGGCGCCGGCCCGGCCGGGGTCCGCCGTGGCCAGGCCGATGTGGTCAAGGCCGAGTATCACCGGGCGCTCACCCCGTGGGGGCGGGTGCCTGTGCCGACGTCGGCGCCGGCCCGGTGCTCAGGCGGCCGATCTCCCGGGCCAGCTCCCCCACGGTGGCGAACCGCATGTACGCGCGCAGGTCGAGCTGGACGCCGTACGTCTGCTCGACGGTGGCGAGCAGACGCATGGCGGCGAGGCTCCCCCAGCGGCCGATCGTCTCGAAGCGGGTGTCGGCCGACAGCTCCTCGGCGGGGTGCCGGGCGACCCGGGCGACCAGCGGCCGCAGCGTTTCCATCAGCTCGGGCGCGGGCGCCGGCTCGGTGACGGGTCCTGGCTGCTCAGACATGGTGCGGTGCCTCCTTGGCGTCGAGGGTGATCCAGTCGGGGGCGAGGGCCGGGAGCGCGTCGAGGCGCGTCACGTAGCGGAGCGTCCCGTCGTCCCCGGGTGGGCCGTCCGCACGGCCGAACCCGGCGGACGGGTACAGGGCGGCGGCCGGCGCGTTGCGGCCCGTCGGCGTGAACCGGGCCTCCAGCAGCGCTGCGCCGGCCGCGCGGGCCCGGTCCGCCACGTACTGGAGGACGGACTGCTCCACGCCCCGGGACAGCACCCGGCAGCTGAGTACGAGATTGCGGATCACCCAGCGCTCGGCGCCCCGGTCGATCCACACACCGCCCACGACGCCCTCGGTGCCGAACCGGTCGGCCACCTCCACCGCGAGCACCAAGTGCGCGGCGGAGGCCGCCAGCCGCCGGGTCGCCGCTTCGCCGTGGGTCCGGCCGGTGAGGTTGAACTGGTTGGTCCGAAGCTCCAGTTGGATCACCCGGGGCAGGGTGAAGGCATCGGCCGGTGCGACCGCGACCCGGATGCCGAGATCCCGGAGATAGTCCTCGGCCGAGGCGTGGGTGCTCTCCAGCCGGCGCCGCTCGCGCCGGTCCCGGTAGAGCGAGGTCCGCGCGGCGTCGGTGGCGGTGGCCCCGAGCTGGGTGAAGTACGCCGGGTCGAGGACCTTGAGGGCGTGGCCGGCCGGGTCGCCGGCCAGGTGGACCACGCCGACCTGCGGCAGCCCCTTCCGTACCATCCCGCATTCGAAGGCGCTGTCGTCGGCGAGGACGAACGCGTCAGGCGACAGCCCCAGTTCATCGGCGAGGGCCGCGATGCGCACGTCCTTGCGCTCCCAGTCGGCGAGCACGGCGACGAAGTCATCGGGCCGCAGCACCATGTCCGGGTGCCCGGCGAGCACCTCGTCCACCAGGGACCGTTCGTTCTTGGAGCAGACGGCCAGCAGCACTCCCTGTCGCCGCAACGCCAGGGCCCGGCGCTGGAGTTCGGTGTAACAGTCGCCCGGGTAGAGGGTGCCGAGCTCGATGCCTGCCGGTCCGTCGTCGCCGAGGACGCCGCCCCAGAGGGTGTCGTCCAGGTCCAGGACGAGGACCTTGCGGCCGAGACCGGCAGCCGCCCGGCAGAAGGCCGCGGCCTCCCGGGCGTACGCCAGTTCCGCCCGCGGGGTCCACGCCATCCGGCCGAAGCGGTACTGCCGTTCGTCGCGGACCGGGCCGGGCACGTCCGCGAGTACGGACTCCAGGTCCAGGGTGTACACCCCGTCCAGGGTCTCGCCCGCCGCGAGCAGGACGGTGTTGGCCTCGCGCCAGATCCGGCCCAGCGCGGCCGCGCCCCGGTGGCCGATCACGCTCGCCCGGTCGGCGCGGGGCAGGGGAACGGTGTGGAGCAGCACGTCGGAGCCGGTGCGCCCGGCGAATGCCGCCGCCGCCCGGGCGAGGGTCCCGGCCCGCTCGCATACGGTGTCCGCGAGCGCGTCGAGGCGTGTCGGGTCCCAGTCCCCGGGGAGCAGTGCGGCCGCGTCGACCAGGCATAGGGTGGCGTCGGGCCGGAAGGCGGCCAGCTCGGAGTGCGGGTCGGTGAGTTCCGGGCCGAGTCGGTTGTAGGGGCAGGCGTGGATCTCGGTGTCGAGGCCGGCGGCGAGCAGGACGGCCCGCAGCAGGGGTTCGACGTTGTCGGCGGTGAAGGTGGCGGCGACGGCGATCCGCAGCGGGGCGGCGCGCCGGGCCGGGGCGGGTGACAGCCGGGCGGCGGTGACGCCGTCCAGCAGCCGGCCCGCCTCGGAGAGCAGCAACGGGTCTTCGAGCCGGTCGAGTCGGCCGGCCAGGTACGGGTCGGCCGACTCCGGTGCGGTCCGCAGGGCGGTGATGCGCCGCAGCAGTTCCTCGCCGTCCACGGCGGCGGTCATGACGCCCCGGCCGTCCATGCGGGCTGTCCGAGGATCTCGACGACGGCGCAGGCGTACGTGAAGCCCATCCCGATGCCGCACAGGGCGACCCGGTCGCCGGGCCGGATCTCGCCGTTCTCCAGCAGGTGGGTGAGTCCGGCGATCTGGTCGGCGGCGCCGATGTGGCCGACCCTGCGGCCCCATTCCCAGGTGGTGTTGGCGTCCTCGATGCCGAACATCGCCCGGAAGTCGACGTCGTCGAGGGTGCGGCCGACGTTGGTGAGCACCCAGCGGTCGATGTCCCGTGCGGTGAGCCCGGCGTCCGCGAGGGCGACGGTGACGCTCTCCTGCTGCCGCTCGGTGAGCGACTGGACGATCTTCAGCAGGAGTTCGCCGTTCTCCAGCAGGTAGTCGTCCCGCCGTCCCCGCAGGTCGACCGGCCCGTCCTGGGACGTGCCGGCCAGCTCCGCGAACGGCGTGTTGCCGAGGTAGACCGCCCCGTACGTGCCGTCGCTGATGACGGCGGTGGACAGCAGCCGCGCCACGCCGCCCTGCCGGGAGAGAACCAGCCCCGTGCCGCCGTCGCCGAAAACCACACCCTTGTCGGAGCGGTAGCGGTCGAAGCCCGGCAGGGCGAACACGTCGCTGGTGGTCAGGAGCGCGGCCGCCCGGTCCGACCGGGCGGTCAGATACGCCGCCGCGATCTCCAGGGCGGCGAGGCCGCCGTTGGAGTACTGCTTGACCTCCACGGCCGCGGCCCGGCCGCCGATGGTGCGGCCCTGGACGTAGGACGCCGGGGCGAAGTGGTCGAGGCCCTGGTGGTTGCAGCTGGAGTGGACGACCAGGTCGATCTCCTCCGGTGCCACCGTAGCCCGGTCCATCGTCAGATCGGCTGCCCGGACGGCGAGTTCGACCGCGGGCCCGTCCTCGGCCACGCTGATGGAGAGGAAGCCGTCGGAGACGGCCTCCGCCTCGTCGTACCGCCCTTCCGCGACCGCGGTGCGGACGTCCTCGCGGCGGCCGAGCACGGCCGCGCAGGCATTCACGTAGATTCCGTTCCACCGCACGGTATGCGGCCCCCCTTCGGTTGGTGGTCCCTGGTGTCCGGGCGGATCGCGCTCCGGTCTCACCGTCGGACCATGCAGTACTCCTCGTGCTTGGTCGCGCGGGTGAGCAGTTCCTCGTGGCCGCCGGCCGAGGCGATCTCCTTGAGCAGGGTGAAGACCTCGTCGCCGGACACGTCGGTGAGAAAGTGCTGTTTGATCAGCAGGGTCCGGATGTCCTGGTAGTTGCGGGGGTCCAGCACTCCGGCCAGTCCGAGCAGGGCCCGCCGGCCGTCCGCGCCGAGCGGCGGGCGGACGGCGACATTGCCGGCCGGGATGTCGGCCTCCGGGGTGACGTCCACGGAGAGCACCTGGTCCAGGCTCTCGGCCGTGAAATCGCAGATGATGTGGACCCGGTCGGCGTCGGAGAAGGATCCGACGGAGTGGGTGCGGGTGGCGTCCAGCCGCCACAACTCCCCGCGGCGCATCCGGAAGACGGTGTTCTCCTCGGAGGCGTAGACGTTGTCGTCGGTCTGCACCGGCAGGTGGATCCGCAGCATGTCGTTCTTGAGTTCGAGGAAATCGCGGTGCGGTACGTAGACGCTGCCCGGCGCGAGCCGCATGAACCGGGCGAACTTCAGGTGCTCGGTGCGGAACAGCGTGCCGATCAGCTCGCTGATGTACGGCAGGGCCGCCCCGTGCGGGGTGGGCCGGGCGGCGCCCTCGTAGTCGCCCAGAGCGGACTCGTCCAGGGTGCCGGTGCCGTTCCACAGCATGGTGCTGCGCAGCAGGCCGGTGCTGATGAAGTCCGCGTACGAGTCGTTGTACGCGAAGCCCTCGGAGACGGCGAGGTCAGCGGCCAGGCGCTCCTCGTCCAGCCGGATGGCGGCGATGCGGTGGGATCCCATGCTCAGGCCGCCTGTACGGCGGGGGCTGCGGCGGGCAGGCCGAGCGAGTCGGCGAAGGCGTTCAGGGCGCCTGCCCAGCTCGCGGAGTACTCACGGACCATCCCGGCGAAGAGGCGGGCCTCCTCCTCGGTGGTCAGCAGCGTGGTCATGCCGGTCTCGTCGTCGCTGACCTGCGCCGCGTGCATGGTTTCGGCCTTGATGTGCGAGTCGATCCAGGCCAGGTCGCCGGGCTCGGGGAACAGGCGGCGGCCGTCCGCCTCCAGCTTGCCGTAGACCCGGCGGAAGCCGACGGCGATGTCGAGGGCGATCGTCTCGACCACCCGCAGCTGGACGGCGGCGCCGAGCGGGGAGTCCGCGAACCGCTCCATGTTCTCGATCAGCCGCACCACTCCCTCGGGGAGCTGCCGGGCGGCCTCCCGGCCGGCCTCGCCGACGTGCTCGGAGACGGGCGCGATGACGGCGTCCTCCCACCACACGTAGTGGGCGCCGTCGGGGCCCTTCGGAGCGACCGCGGCGAAGACCGGCGCGAGGTTGTCGAGGTCGTCGCCGATGACCCGGAAGATGGTCTGGAAGGCGGCCAGCACGTCGCGGGACGGGGTCTCCTGGCGGGCGAGCCGGTGGGCGATCACGCCGAGGCTGGACAGCGTGGTGTACATGAACGCCTTGGTCATCGCCCGCCACTGGTGGGCGACGGCGAGGGCCCCCTGGAAGTCGTCGGTTTCGTATCCGCGGGCAAAGCTGAAGAACCGGTTGTCCACGCGGCCGAGTCCGGCGGCCGCTATCTCCTGGTCCACGAGCTCGTCGAGAGCGGTCCGCGCTTCGGTGGTCAATTCCATTGCTGTCACGGCTACTCCAGAATCCTTGATTTCTTGTGCGCTAGATTTCATCGAACGAGAGCGACGCGTCGACGACGGCGCGAATGGCTTTCGCGAGCTCCTGCGCGTTCTCCGGCGAGACGAGCGTGAAATGGTCCCCGGGAACGGCCCCGGTGGTCAGGGCGGAAATCCTGGCCCGCCATCCGTGGTCCTCGGCGCGCAGGGGCGCGGGCAGGTCGATGTGCGGGTCGGGGTACGGATCGGCCGCGCGCAGCAGGTGGACCGGGCCGGCGCAGGGCTGCGGCTCGTACCGCAGGAAGGCGGAGCGGTGGCGCTCCAGCAGGGCCCGGATCCGGGCGGCCTCCTCGGGCAGTCCGGCGAGGCCGTCCCGGGGGTACCCGGGTTCCGGCCCGTCCGCGGGCCGCTCTCCCGCCAGCAGGTCCATGCCGGCGAAGGCCGCACGGGCCCGGGCCTGCTCGTCCTCGTCCGCGAGGGCGGCGGGCGGCAGCCAGGTGTCGAGCAGGACGGTGCCCAGGACGTCCACGCCGCTGCGCTGCCACCGGCGGGTCATCTCCAGGGCGACGCAGCCGCCGACGGACCAGCCGGCCAGCAGCAGCGGGCGGGTGCCGCGGACCGCGTCGACCGCCGCCACGTACCGCTGTGCCATCTCCTCGATGGACTCCGGCGCGGGGCCGGGCCCGTCCACGGCCTGGACCCCGTACACGTCGCAGCTGCCGCCGAGCGCCTCGCCGACCGCCCGGAAGGGCAGTGCCGAGCCGCCGGCGCCGTGCACGAACAGGACGATCGGGCGGCCCTGAGGGCGTACGAGCGGCACCACGGTCTCGTCCGTGCCGCTGTGCGCGGATCCCAGCCGGGCGGCCAGCTCGCGCACCGAGGGGGCGGCGAACACGTCGCCGACGGTGGGCCGTACGCCCAGCTCCTCGGCACAGGCGGCGATCAGCTTGAAGACCAGCAGGGAGTGGCCGCCCAGGGCGAAGAAGCCGTCGGTGACGCTCAGCGCCTCGATCCCGAGGACGGTACGGAAGATCGCGGCGAGCCGGGTCTCCGTCTCGCCCTCGGGCGCGACGAGCTCCGCCGAGCCGCCGGCCGCCACCGTGCCCAGCCGTTCCAGCAGCGCCGCCTCGTCGACCTTGCCGTTGACGTTGTAGGGGATCCGGTCCACGCGGACCACGGCGGCAGGCACCATGTGGGCGGGCAGCAGGTGCCGGGCGTGCCGTTCCAGTTCCTGCGCGGCCGGGTCGGTGCCCGGTTCGGGTACCACGAAGACGGCTATGCGGCCGTCGAAGGTGCGCGGGGCGAGGGCGACGCAGGCCCGGACGCCGGGATGGTCGCGCAGGACCGCCTCGATCTCCGGCAGTTCGATGCGCAGACCGCGGATCTTCACCTGCCGGTCGATCCGGCCCAGGTGTTCGATGACCCCGTCCGGGCGGTAGCGGCACAGGTCGCCGGTACGGTACATGCGGGCCCCGACCGGCCCGAAGGGGTCGGGCAGGAAACGGTCGGCGGTCAGCGCCGGCCGGTCGTGGTAGCCGTGGGCCAGGCCGGTCTCGCCGCCGATGTACATCTCGCCGGGCATGCCGACCGGGAGGACCTCCTGGTCGGGCCCGAGGACGTAGATCCGGAAGTTGGCGCAGGGCCGGCCGAGCGGTACGACGGGCGCCCCGCTCTCGCGCGGGATGACGCCCTCGACGACGGTGCCCGCCTCGGTGGGTCCGCAGCAGTTGACGAGGTCGGCGTCGAAGCGGGCGTGGAAGGCGTCCCGGAGCCGGGGTTTGACCTCCTCGCCGCCGATGATGACCCGGCGCAGCGAGCGGCAGCTGCCGGGCGGGGCGGCGTCGAGGAACACCTCCATCATCGTCGGGACGAAGAACAGGGTGGTGACCTCGTACTTCTCGGTGAGCTCCAGCAGGTGGCCGGGGTCGCGCTGGCCGCCGGGCCGGGCCACGACGAGCCGGGCACCGTAGTAGAGCGGCCAGAACAGCTCCCAGGTGGAGACGTCGAAGCCGTATGAGGTCTTCAGGATGTTGGCGTCGCCCGGCCCGAAGGGGTAGGTCCGCTGGAGCCAGAAGATGTTGGCCAGGGCGCCGTCGACGGGGTAGGCGACCGCCTTGGGCCGGCCCGTGGAGCCGGAGGTGTAGAGCAGGAAGGCGAGCGCGTCGCCGCGGGTGCGCACGGCGGGGTTGACGGCCGGGCAGGCCTCCCAGGGGCGGTCGGGGCCGGTCAGCCGCAGCACCTCCCAGGGTCCCGGGGGCAGCTGGGCCGCGCCCTTGTCGTCGGCGAGGACGAGCTGCGGGCGGGTGTCCTCCAGCATGAAGGCCATCCGGCCGTCGGGGAGTTCGGGGTCCATGGGGATGTATGCGGCTCCCGCCTTGGCCACGGCGTACAGCGCGGTGACCATGGTGAAGCCGCGGTCCATGCAGACGGCGACCTTGTCGCCGGGGCGCACTCCGCGGGCCGCCAGGTGGTGGGCGAGCCGGTTGGCGCGCTCGTTCAGCCCGGCGTAGGTCAGTTCGCCCTCCTCGCCGACGAGAGCGGTGGCGTCGGGGGTGCGGGCCGCCTGTTCCTCGAAGGGCTCGGCGAGGGTGGCGTACGGGAAGCGGGGGGTCTCGTAGGCGTTGAGGCCGTGCAGGATCTCGCGGCGCCGCTCCTCGGAGAACAGGGGCAGCCGGCGTACGGGGGTCCCGGGGTCTGCGAGCAGGGTGGCGAGGAGTTCCAGGTACAGCCGGGCGAAGCCTTCGACGCTCGCGGCGTCGAAGAGGTCGGTGGCGTACTCGAACAGGCCGTGGAATCCCCCGCCCGCGCCCTCGTCGTCGACGGAGACGGACAGGTCGGTGCGGGCCGAGCCGGTGTCCACGACGGTCAGGGCGGCGGCCTCGGCTCCCTGGTCCATCCGGACGCCGTCCTGGACGCCGAAGATGGTCTGGAAGACGGGGTTGACGCCCGGGGTCCGCGTGATGCCGAGTTCGGCGACGATCCGCTCGAAGGGCACCGTCTGGTGGTCCTGCGCGTCCAGCACGGTCTGCTGCACCTGCCGGACGAGGTCGCGGAACCCGGGGGTGCCGGAGAGGTCGGTGCGCAGGGCGACCGGTTTGACGAAGCAGCCGACGATCTTCTCGGCGGTCTCGTCGTCGCGGCCGGCGAGCGGGGAGCCGACGAGCACGTCGTCCTGGGCGGCGAGCCGGGAGAGGAGGACGCTGTAGGCGGCGAGCAGGACGACGAAGAGCGAGGCGCCCTCGCGGGCGGCGAAGGCCCGTACCCGCCCGGCCAGTTCCGGGTCTGCGGCGAATTCGACGAAGGCTCCGGTACGGGTCTCGGCCGCCGGCCGGGGCCGGTCCCTGGGCAGGTCCAGCACGGGCAGTTCGCCGGCCAGCCGCGTCTTCCAGTAGGCCAGTTCGCGCTCGTCCCGGCCGTCGGCGGCGGACCGGGCCCGTTCGGCGGCGTAGTCGAGGTAGCCGACGCCGTGTGCGGGCGGCAGCGGTCGTCCGGACAGGAGGCGGGCGAGTTCGTCCATCACCTGGGTGACCGACCAGTGGTCGATGATCACGTGGTGGAAGCCGAGGACGAGGCTCGCGCGGCCGCCGGGGAGCAGCACGGCCAGCACCCGGAACAGCGGCGCCCGGTCGGTCGGCAGCGGGATCGCGGCGCTCTCCCGGGCGATTTCGGCGGCACGCCGGCCGGCGGCGTCCGGGTCGAGGTCCCGCAGGTCGTGCCAGGTGACGGGGGGCTCGGCGGGGCCGGGGTCCTCCTGGACCGGGACGCCGTCCTCCTCGACGATCCGCAGCCGCAGGGCGTCGTGGCGCTCCATCAGGGTCCGGACGGCGGCGGTGAGCCGGTCGCGCTCCGGGGCGCGGTCGAGTTCCACCGTGTTGTACAGGTTGTATTCGGCGCTCTGCGGAAAGCGCTTGGTGAAATACCAGATCCGCGCCTGTGCGGGCAGCAGTGGAACCCGGGTGCCCGGTGCTGTGCGGGCTATTTCCGAGACGGGCGCCTTCTCCGCTTTCCGACTGCGGAGCCTTTCGAGGAGCTGGGCTTGTCCGGCACTGAGCTGACTCACCTGTTCACACCCCACCCGGGAACGAGGACGACTTCTTGAGGATGAAAAGGAAGTTATCCGATGCCGGGTGAATTCGACTGGCCAAGCTTTTCAGTCGAACAGGGGTGGCCCGAAGGCGCGGCCTGCCGGGCTCAGTGCCGTTTGACCGGAGCCTCGGCGGGGCGGAAGGCGAGCCGTGGTCCCTCGCCCGTCCAGCCCCCGGCCGCCGGGTCCGCGGCCGTGGCGTGGAGACGGCGCAGGCTCGCCAGCAGGCCGAGGGTGAGCCAGCGGCCGAGTTCCGGATGGGCGGGGTGCTCCCACAGCCCGCCGGGGCCGCGCAGCCCCTCCAGGAAGGCGACCAGATCGGCGACGCGGGCGTCGCGCGGCGAGATGCCGGTCCGGGAGGCCAGGTCGAGGACGAAGGCCAGGTCGAAGCGGGCGTACAGGGAGATGAAGCCGGCGGCGCGCTCGCGCCCCTGGAGCCGTGCGGTCTCGGTGCCGAGCGCCCATTCGTCCCGGGTCTCGCGGCGCAGCAGCAGGTCCACCGCGCGCCGGGCCGGTTCGCTGCCGGCCCTGCCGGGATGCAGGACCAAGGCGGCCAGTGCCGCCTGCGTGTTGGCGCGGCAGCCGGGCGAGCCGGGCAGCCTGCGGTAGCCGGGGACCCCGCCGGGCTGCCCGGCGACGAGGCCGGTGGGCCAGGAGCCGTCCGCGAGGCGCCGGTCGAGCAGCCAGCCGTACGCGCGCTCGGCCCGCGGGTCGGTGGCGGCGCCGACAGCGGCGACGGCCCGCAGCGGCACCGACGCCTGGAGCGGGATCATGGAGTAGCGCTCGTCGGTGCGGAACCGGTCGAGCGGGAAGGCTCCGTCCGGGCGCTGCTCGGCGAAGACCCGCTCGGCCAGTTCGGCCACGCGGGGGTGGTCCCGGTCCAGTCCCAGGTTCCCGAGCCGGCACAGCAGCATGCACAGTTGCTGGAAGTCGGCGGGCTCGGCCGTCAGCAGTTCACGGATCTCGGGGTCGGTGGTGCGCCGGGCCAGCAGGTCGGCCAGTTCGGGGTCGTCGGCGGGGACCCCGAGCAGTTCGGTCAGGACGCGGGCGCGCAGGGCGGGCGACCGGTCGCACAACAGCAGCAAGGCGGCGGAGGCGGCCAGCCCGGTCCCCTCCACGGCGGTCGCGATCGGGGGCACGGCCTTGCTCACGTCAGTACCTCGCGCAGGTAGGGGGCGGTGGCGGTGTCGCCGGCGGCCAGCTCCTCGGGGGTGCCCTCGGCGACCACCCGGCCGCCGTCGGGGCCGCCGCCGGGGCCCAGTTCGAGGAGCCGGTCGCAGCAGGCCAGCAGTCGGACGTCGTGGTCGACGACGAGCACGCTGTGGCCCCGGCGCACCAGGCCGTCCAGCGCTTCGACGAGCTGGTCGACGTCCGCGTCGTGCAGGCCCGCGGACGGCTCGTCGAGGATGTAGAGGGTGGGGCGGGCGGCCGGCCTGGCGAGCTCCCGTACCAGTTTGAGGCGTTGGCGCTCGCCGCCGGAGAGGGTGGCGACACCCTGGCCGAGGCTGAGGTGCCCGAGGCCGAGGGCGGCGGCCGAGCGCAGCACGGGGGCCACCGGGTCGAGGTCCCCCCACAGTTCCAGGACCTCCTCGGCGGTCAGCCGTTCCAGGGCGGGCAGGCTGTGGCCGCGCACCACGAGTTCGCGGGCCTCGGCGCGGTAGCCGGTGGCCTCGCAGGCGTCGCAGGGCCGGTGGACGGCAGGCATGAAGCCCATGTCCTCGGTGACGGTGCCCTTGCCCTTGCAGGCGTCGCAGCGCGGCTGGAGGTCCTCGGCCGTCAGTTCGCGCTCCCGGGCCGCGGCGGTGTCCGCGTACGCCTCGCGCAGCGGGGCGAGCAGCTTGAGGAAGGCACCGGGCGAGGTGATCCCGGTGCTGCTCTGGTCGGCGTGCCTGACCTGGCGGGGGGCGCCCTCGATGCGGGCGTGGGCGCCGGGGGCGACGGGGGTGGCCGCCGCCGAGGTGGTGAGCTTCTTCGGGGCGAGCGCGCGGGCCACGATGTCGATCGCGAGGGTGGACTTGCCCGAGCCGGAGACCCCGCAGATCCCGGTCAGGACGCCGAGCGGGATGACCACGTCCCGGCCGTCGAGGTTGTTCTCGGCGGGCCCCCGTACAGTCATCCGGCCGGTGGGCTCGGCCCGGGGGCCGGCGGCCCGGCCGGGCAGGGGGCGTTCCAGCAGTGCGCGGGCAGGTGGTTCGCGCCTGACCTCGGCGGTGGTTCCGGCGGCGACCACGGTGCCGCCGCGGCGGCCCGCCCCCGGGCCCATGACGATCTGGTGGCCGGCCCGGGAGACGATGCGGCTGTCGTGGTCGACCACCACGACGGTGTTGCCGCGTCCGGTGAGCTCCTCAAGTACGTCGCCCAGGACGTCGGCCTCGCGCGGGTGCAGGCCCCGGGACGGCTCGTCCAGCAGGACGGTCATGCCGGTCAGTTCGGCGCCGAGCAGGGCGGTGAGCCGGACCCGCTGGAGCTCTCCGGCGGACAGGGTGTTGGCCATCCGGTCCAGGTGGAGGTGGCCGAGGCCGACGCGACCGAGGAATTCCAGGCGGCGCAGCGCCACGCCGTGCGACCAGGCGGCCCAGCCGGGCGCGCCCTCGGGCAGGCGCAGCGCGGCCAGGGCGGCATGGACGGCGGCGGCGGGCTCGCGGTGCAGCTCGTACCGGCCCAGCCCGGCGACCTTCTGGTCGAGGAACTCGGGGCGCAGGCGGCCGCCGCCGCAGGGCGGGCAGAGCACCCTCTCGGTGTAGAGGCCGCCGACGTCCCAGCCGTCCATGATCCGGAACACGCCCCGCCACAGGACGGTGGCCCCGGGCGTGACGCGGGCCCGGTCGGAGAGGGTCACTTCCTCCTGGCCGAACAGGAAGGCGTCCTGGGCCTCCTTGGCCATCTCCTGCCAGGGGGTGGTCTCGGGGTCGAAGCCGTGGCGTTCGCCGAGGGCCTGCAGCATCCAGTACCCGCCGTTCGCGGGCTTGGAGTGGTAGGCGCGGGGATAGAAGCCGGGCGAGTACATCGCGCCGTCGCAGAGCGGCCGGTCGGGCCGGGTGATGAGGCGCTCCACGACGGGTACGGCGACGGTGCCCATGCCGTGGCAGCGCAGGCAGGCCGCCTCGTAGCGGATCGGGGAGAAGTCGGCGGGGTCGGCGGGGGGTCCGGGGCGGCCGCAGTCCGTGCAGGCCCAGGGGCTGCCCGGCCGGTGGCCCGTGCGCCGTTGCGCGCCGCCGCAGTCGGGGCAGGTCCGGGCCCCCGCGTAGGCGAGCAGGACGCCGAGGTGGGGGCTGAGGTCGGTGGCGGAGCCGACGGTGCTGCGCAGGCCGGGGGCGCGCCGGTCGGCGCCGATGGCCAGGGTGGGGCCGAGGCCGGTGACCGACGCGGCCCCGGCCCGGGGGCCTTCGCGCACCGACTGGCGCTCGTACAGGGAGAGGGACTCCAGCAGCCGCCGGGTGGCCTCGGCTTCGAGCACGTCGCGTACGAGCGAGGACTTCCCGGAGCCGGACACCCCGACGACGGCGGTGAGGGTGTTCTTGGGCAGGGAGACCGAGACGTCGCGCAGGTTGTTCGCGCGGGCACCGGTGATCTCGACGGCGGTGCGGGCGGGGCGCGGGGCGCGCGGCCCGGCCGGGGGGCGGACCCGCTCCTCGGGGCGCGGACCGGGCGGTCCGGCGTGCAGCAGCCGGCCGCCGTGGGGGCCGCTGCCGGGGCCGATGCGCAGGGTCCAGTCGGCCATCGCAGCGATGTCCTGGTGGTGTTCGACGACGACGACCGTGCAGCCCCGGTCGGTGAGGGTGCGCAGCAGGGCGGCGAGCCGGGGCACGTCGGCGGGGTGCAGGCCGGTGCTGGGCTCGTCGAGGTAGACGAGCTGGGCGGGGCGGCTCGCGGCGAGCTGGCGGGCGAGTTTGACGCGCTGGGCCTCCCCGCCGGAGAGGGTCGGCGAGGGCTGGCCGAGGGTCAGGTAGCCGAGGCCGACGTCGGTGAGGGCCGTCAGGATGCGGCGGGCCTTGGCGTCGTGGCCGAAGAGCGGTACTGCCTCCCGCACGCTCAGTTCGAACACCTCGGCGACGGAGTAGTCGCGGCCGTCGGCGAGTTCGGCGCGCAGGGCGAGCGCCGCGGTGGCGTAGCGGCGGCCGCCGCAGGCCTCGCACTGCACCCATTCCGAGGGCAGGAAGCGGAGCTTGACCTCCACCGATCCCATGCCGGCGCACTCGGGGCAGGCGCCCTCGGTGCGGTTGAAGGAGAAGACGCTCGCTTCGGCTCCGGTCGCGGCGGCGAGGACGGCCCGGATCCGGTCGGCGAGGCCGGTGTAGGTGGCCGGGTTGGAGCGGGGGTTGATCCCGATGGGCGCCTGGTCGACGGTGAGCGGGGTGAGCGTACGGCCCTCGACCGCGGTGCAGCCGCGGGGCTCCTTCGCTTCCAGGGAGGCGACGAGGACGTCGCGGACCAGGGTGCTCTTGCCGGCCCCGGAGGGGCCGGTGACGACGGTCAGGGCGCCGACGGGGAAGGAGCAGTCGAAGCCGGTGAGGTTGTGGTGGCGGGCGCCGCGCACGGTGAGCCATTCGGTGTCAGCGGCGACGGCGGCCCCGGCGGGGGCGGTGAGCCCCTCCCGGCCGGAAAACCAGCGGCCCGAGACGGTGTCGCCCTCCCAGAGGCCGCCCGGGGTTCCCTCGTACACGACGCGCCCGCCGTCCGGTCCGGCCCCGGGGCCGATCTCGATCACGCGGTCGGCGCCGGCCACGGCGGTGCGGTCGTGCTCGACGAGTACCACCGGGCCGGCCAGCTCGGCGAGTTCGTCCATGAGCGCGCGCACCTGGGCGGCGCCGAGGCCGATGGTGGGCTCGTCCAGGATGTGCAGCAGGTCCTCCACGTCGTTGGCCAGCAGGACGGCGATGCGCAGTCGTTGGGCCTCGCCGCGCGAGAGGGTCGGGGAGGGCCGGTCCAGGGCCAGGTAGCCGAGGCCCAGCGAGTCCAGGGCCTGGAGGCGGCGCAGGACGTGGCGGACGGGTGCGTCGGCGTGGGCGGGCAGCGCGGCGCCGGTCAGGACGGCGCGGGCGCCGGTCACGTCGAGGCCGAGGAAGGCGTCGAAGGTGTGGCCGGCCAGTTCGTGGCCGCCGGTCCGGGGCATGCCGGTGCTGACAGTGCCGTTGCCCGGTGCGCCGTTCTGCGCGGTGCCGCTGCGGAAGTCCTGGGGGCGGACGGCGGGCAGGGCCGCCCCGCAGCCGGTGCACAGGGCCGCCCGGGACAGGATCCGGCTGGCGCCGTCCGGGGTGGTGATGCGCAGCTGGACCGCGCCGAGCGCGGCCGCCTCGTCGAGCAGGGCCCGGGCGGTCCGGGCCGGTTCCCCGGCGGCCAGAGTGCCGACGCCGACCTCGATCGTGTGGGGCAGCGCCGGATCCAGGGGATCCCCGGTCCAGGGCAGCCCGTCCACGGTGAGCCGCTCCCGCCCGAACCGTCCGGCCAGATGCGCCAGCAGCCGAACGTGGCTGCCCTCGGCCCCGCGCACCAGCGGGGCGGCGACCTCGGCGGCGCCCGCCGCGTCGGCCGCGGCCCGGAGCACCGAGAGCTGTTCCTCGGCGGGCATGGTCTCGGTCGTCGCGGAGCAGTGCGGGCAGCGCAGCGTGGCGAAGCGGGCGAAGAGCACCCTCAGGAAGGGGTGGATGCCGGCGGCGGTGGCGACGGTGGACAGCGGGTTGCGGTTGAGGACGTTCTGTCCGACCGCGACGGCGGGCCGCAGGCCGTGGACGGCACGGACCCGGGCGGCCCTGGCGGCGGCGCCGGCCGGGGCCGCCGCCAGGGTGGCCAGGAACCGGTGCCTGGCCTCCCGGTAGAGGGTGTCGAAGACGAGCGAGGACTTGCCGGAGCCGGAGGCTCCCACCACGGCCGTGATCCCGTCGGACAGAGTGACGTCGATGTCCCGGAGATTGTTCTCCGTCGCGCCCTCGATCCGCAGTCCTAAGCCCGCGGCTCCCGCCGCGCCGTCACCCGACGTACCCATCGCACCCACCGCAGAGCCCTTCCGCCGCCCGGCCCGGTCCGGGCCGGCGTCCCGCCGCCGTCTCGATCACAGCCGGCTCAGGAGTGTAGCCGCCTCCTCGTCGGTCATTCCGGCGACCAGCTCGGTGAGCGCCTTCTCCACGGCGGCGGCCAGGCCCTCCACGGTCGGCAGACCGAAGAAGTCCCGGACCGACACCTGGACGTGGAATGCGGCGTTGATCCGGTTGAGCAGTTGGAGGGACTTCAGCGAATTGCCGCCGACGGAGAAGAAGTTGTCGGTCCGGCCGGTCTTGCCGACGCCGAGCACCGCCTGCCAGAGCAGCGCGACCTCCTCCTCCAGCCCCGCCCGCGGGGCGTCGCCGCCGCTGCGGGCCTGCCGGTCGGCGAGGGTGGGGGCGGGCAGCCGGAGCCGGTCCAGCTTGCCCGAAGGGGTGTACGGCAGCTCTTCGACCGGGACGTACACGGCGGGCAGCATGTAGCCGGGCAGCCGCTGTTCGGCGAAGGCGGCCAGGGCCTCGACGTCCGGCGCGTCCGCGTACGCGGCCGCGACCACGTACGCGGCGAGCTGGCCCGCGCCGTCGTCGTCCCGGAAGACGGAGACGGCGCAGGCGCGGATCCCGGGGTGGCCCGCGAGGACGGCCTCGACCTCGCCGGTCTCCACGCGGCAGCCGCGGATCTTGACCTGGTTGTCGACCCGGCCCAGGTAGTGGATCGAGCCGTCGGCACCGGCCGAGACCAGGTCGCCGGTGCGGTACAGCCGCTCGCCGGGCGCCACCGGGTACGGGTGCGGTACGAACCGCTCGGCGGTCGGCGCGGGGCGGCCGAGGTAGCCGCGGGCGAGCCCTCCGGTGCCGGAGACGCAGAGCTCGCCGGGGACGCCGGGCGGCACCGGGCGCAGGGCCTCGTCGAGTACGAACAGCCGGTAGATGCCGATCTGCCGGCCGATGGGGAGCCCGCCGTGCCCTGCGTACGAGCGGCCCTCCCAGCCCGCGACCTCGGAGGTCTCCGTCTGGCCGTAGAGGTTGTGCAGTTCGGCGTCGAACCGTTCGGTGAAGCGTTCCAGCAGATGGCTGCCGGCGGCCTCGCCGGACAGCTGGACCCAGCGCAGATCGGGGGCGGCGGTGTCCGGGGCCAGGTCGAGATAGGCGTTGAGCATGGAGGGCACGAAGTGGGCGAACACGGTCCGCTCCGTCGACAGCAGCCGGCTCAGGTGCACGACGTCGGATTCCGCGCCCGGGTCGGCCATCAGGACGGTCGCGCCCGCGGCGAGCGGCCCGAACAGCTCCCAGATCGCCACGTCGAAGATGAGCGGCGTCTTGTGGATCACCCGGTCGCCGGGCCGCAGGCCGTAGCGCCGGCCCAGCCACTCCAGGCGGCCCGCGGCGCAGCGGTGGTCGATGACCACGCCCTTGGGGGTGCCGGTCGAGCCCGAGGTGTAGTACGCGTACGCGGCGTGGTCGAGGGACACCTCGACGTACGGCGGGTGCGGCGCCGAGCCCTCGGCGGGTACCGGGATGAGCGGCCCGGCCACGGCCGCGGCCAGCCGCTCGCGCTGGGACTCCCCCGCGAGGACGGCGGCGACACGGGCGTCGCCGGTGATGACCGCGACCCGCGGGGCGGGCAGGGCCGGGTCGAGCGGGACGAAGGCGGCGCCGCGCTTGAGGACCGCGAGGAGCGCGACCAGCAGGTCCGCGGAGCGCTCGACGCACACGCCGACCAGGCTCTCGGGGCCGACGCCGGTCTCGGCGAGGGTGGCGGCGAGCAGATTGGCCCGGCCGTCGAGTTCGCCGTACGTCGTGGCCCGGCCGCCCGCCTCGACGGCGACGGCGTCCGGGTCGCGGCGGGCCGCGTCCTCGAAGGCGGCGTGGATCGGCCGCAGGTCCGGGTAGCGCTCGAAGTGCGCGTTGGCCGCGGCCGCGGCCTCGGCCTGGCGGTCCTCGGAGAGGAGGGCCAGCTCGTCCAGCCGGGCCTCCGGGCGGGTCACGGCGTCCGTGAGCAGGGTGAGCAGGGCGTCGGTCCAGCCCGCGGCACCGGCCCCGGACGGCAGTCCGGCGAGCCCCACACTGCCGCGGAGCCCGGTCCCGTCGGCATCGACGAGGCACTGCACGCGTATGCCGTGTTCCGGCCCGGTCCGCACCGCCGTCCCGGCCGCGTCCGCCGGGGCGGCCGCCGCCGACCAGTGGAACAGGATCCGTTCGGCTGTCGTCTGCCGCGCCGCCCCGGCGGCGGTCGCGGTGTCGGAGTCTGAGTCGGCGTCGGCCGGTCGGGCCGAGGGGCCCTCCGCGAGGCCCTTGTCGACCGCGCGCAGCAGTTCGGCGAAGGTGAGGTCTCCGGTGGCCGTCACCGGGATCACCCGCTCCTGGCCGGCCGCGGTGCGGATCTCGGCGTTCTCCCGGCGGGTGTGCCGGAACCGGGTGGCGAGGACCGCGGCGAGCAGTACGGACGGCACGTCCACGCCGTGGCGCCGGGCGGCTTCGGCGAGGGCTCGGCCGGCCGCCGGCCCCACGTGGAACGGCACGTCGGCGGGGGCTGCGGCCCTTGTGTCCGCGGCCTCGTTTCCTGTGGTGGTCACTGAATTCCCCTTTCGGCCCGCGTGCGTCACAGCGAGGCGGCCGGTTGCGTGAGGTGCGTCGAGTCGGTCGAGTGCGTCGAGTCCGTCAGGCCGGACAGGTGCCGGGCCAGTTCGCCCAGGTTCTGCGTGGTGTAGAAGACGATCAGTTCGATCTCCACGCCCAGCCGCTGCTTGATGCGGGCGCTGAGGTGGGTGACGAGCAGCGAGTGCCCACCGAGGGAGAAGAAGTTGTCGAGCAGGCCCACCCGTTCGATGCCGAGGGCGTCCGCCCAGATCTCGGCGAGCTCCTTCTCCAGCGGGGTGGTCGGCGGCACGTGGTCCGTGCCGTCCCGGGCATCGGCGTCCTGCGCTGCGGGCAGGGCGGCCCGGTCGACCTTGCCGTTGACGTTCAGCGGCAGCTCGTCGAGGAGGACGAACGCGGCCGGCACCATGTAGCCGGGCAGCCGCCGCGACAGGTGCTCGCGCAGTTCCCCGGCCGGTACCGGCCGGGTGCAGACCAGGTGGGCGACGAGCCTGCGGTCGCCGCCGCGCTGCTCGACGCCGACCACCGCCTGCTCCACATCGGGGTGCTCCGCGAGGTGTGCCTCGATCTCGCCGGGCTCGATGCGGTGGCCGCGTATCTTGACCTGCTGGTCGGCACGGCCCAGGCAGACCAGCTCGCCGTCCGCGGTCCACCGGACCAGGTCGCCGGTGCGGTACATGCGGGCACCGGCCGGCCCGAAGGGGTCGGGCAGGAAGCGGTCGGCGGTCAGCCCGGGGCGGCCCAGGTACCCCTGCGCGAGGCCCTCTCCGCCGAGGTACAGCTCGCCGACGACGCCGACCGGGACCGGCCGCTGCGCGCCGTCGAGCACGTACGCGCGGGTGTTGCGGATCGGGCGTCCGATCGGCGGGGTCCCGTCGGCTCCCTCGCGGGAGTACCAGGCCGTGGCGTACACGGTGGCCTCGGTCGGGCCGTACAGGTTGCCCAGCAGCCCGGCGCCGACCGCGCGGCCGATGTCGTTGGCCGCCTTCGCGGCGAGCGGTTCGCCCGCCAGGACCAGGGTGTCCGCCTCGGCCCGTACGGCGCCGGTGGCGACGAGCTGGGCCAGCGCCGAGGGGACCCCGCTGAGCAGGGTGGCGCGGTACGGGCCTGCGGCCGGGTCGGCGAGGGCGAGCAGCGACGGCAGGATCTCCACGGAGCCGCCGCAGAGCAGCGGGCCGAACATCTCGAAGACGGAGACGTCGAAGTTGAGCGAGGTGGCGGCCAGTACCCGGTCCAGGGCGCCGCCGCCGAAGGCCTCCCCCGCCCAGGCCGCCAGGTTGGCGACACTGCGGTGGGCCACGACCACGCCCTTGGGGCGGCCGGTGGAGCCGGAGGTGTAGATGGCGTAGGCGGGGAGCAGCGGGTGGAGCGGGGCGGTGCGCTCGGTGTCGGTGAGGGCGTGTGCGGGCCGGGCGGCGACGGCGGCCGCGGTCTCGGGATCGTCCAGGACCAGAAGGGCGGGGGCGGCGCCGTCGGATATCTGGTCGCGTACCTGCTCGCAGGTCAGCACGAGGGCGGGTGCGGAGTCCTCCAGCATGAGCGCGATCCGGTCGGCCGGGTATCCGGGGTCGACGGGGACGTACGCGGCGCCCGACTTCAGCACGGCGAGGACGGCGACCGTCATCAGCTCGGTGCGCGGGAGGGCGATGGCCACGAAGTCCCCGGGCCCGGCGCGGAGTCCGGTCAGGATGCGGGCGAGCCGGTTGGCCTGCGCGTCCAGCTCGGCGTACGTGAGGCAGGCCGCGCCGCAGTACACGGCGGGCACGTCGGGCGTGACGGCGACCCGGGCCTCGAACAGCTCGGGCAGCGTCTGCTCGGGCACCCGGGCGACCGGGCCGGCCCACTCCTCCAGCACCCGTGCGCGCTCTGCGCCGTCGAGCAGCGCCAGCGCGTCCACGGCGGTGTCCGGGTCCTCGGTGACGGCGTGGAGCAGCCGTACGTAGCAGGCGGCGAAGCGTTCGACGGTGGCCCGGTCGAACAGGGCGGTGGAGAACTCCAGTTCGCCGGCCAGGGTGTCGGCCGGGCCGCCGGCCGGACCGCCGCCGGTCTCCCGCAGGTAGAGGCTGAGGTCGAACTTCGACATCCAGGTGTCGGGCTGGTGGGCGGCCGGGGTGATGTGCGGGCCGGAGTCGCCGGGGCTGTCGCCGGCGGCTCCGGCGGCCGCCGGGTAGTAGCCGAAGGCGACCTGGAAGACGGGGTGCCGGGAGACGTCGCGGTCGGGCTGCACCTCGTCGACGAGCAGCTCGAAGGGGAGGTCCCGGTGGGCATGGGCGCCGAGCACCGACTCCCGCACCTGGGCGAGGTGCGCGGTGAAGGTCTGTCCGGCGGTGGTGCGGGAACGGACCGGGAGGGTGTTCACGAAGAGGCCGATGAGCCGCTCGGTCTCGACGCTGGACCGGTTGCCGGAGAAGTAGCCGACGCACAGGTCGTCCTGGCCGCTGAGCCGGTGCAGGAGGGCGCTGTAGGCGGCCATGGCGGTCATGAAGACGGTGGCCCGGCTGCGCTCGGACAGGGCCCGCAGCCGGGCGGTCAGCCCGGCGTCGACGGTGAAGGCGACGGCGTCGCCCGCGAAGTCGGGGACGGGCGGGCGGGTGCGGTCGGTGGGGAGTTCGAGGGCGTGCGGGGTGCCGGCGAGGTACTGCTTCCAGTAGTGGAGGTGGTCGCGCAGGGCGACGCCCTGGAGTTCCTCGCGCTGCCAGGCCGCGTAGTCGGCGTACTGGAGCGGCAGCTCGGGCAGCGGCGAGGGCCGCCCGCGCAGGAAGGCCTCGTAGAGCGCACCGAGTTCACCGATCATGACGTCCACGGACCAGCCGTCGAAGGCTATGTGGTGGACGGTCAGGGCGAGTACGTGGTGGTCCGGCGCGGACCGGACCAGGGTGGCCCGGAGCAGCGGCCCGGTCTCGATGTCGAAGGCGGTCTCGGCGTCGCGGCGGACCAGGGCGGCGGCCTCCGCTGCCGGGTCGGCGGTGTCCGAGGCGTCGACGAGGGCGAAGGGGCAGCGGGCCGCCTCGTCCACCACCGGGACCACCGAGCCGCCGCCCAGCTCGAAGCCGGTGCGCAGGGTCTCGTGGCGGCGGACGATCTCGTCGAGCGCGGCGCGCAGCACGCCGGTGTCCAGCGGACCGTGCAGGTCGAGCGGGACGGCCACGTTGTAGAGCCCGCCCACCGGCTGGAGCAGGTGCAGGAAGACCATCCGCTCCTGGGCGAAGGAGGCCCGGGCCGGCTCGCCTTCGAGGCGGCGGCCGATGGTGCGGGCGCCGCCGGCGGCGGTGGCGATCAGTGCGGCGAGCTGGGCGACGGTCGGCTGGTTGTAGAAGTCGCGTACGGAGACCTCGGCGCCGCAGGCGCGGCCCAGCCGGGCGAGCACCTGGGAGACCAGCAGGGAGTGGCCGCCGAGGGCGAAGAAGTCGTCGAGGGCTCCGACGCGTTCGATGCCCAGCACCTCCTGCCAGATCTCCGCCACCAGGTGTTCGACGCCGGTGCGGGGCCGTACGTACGCGGTGCCGCTGTCCACCGCGGTCGTGTCGGGGGCGGGCAGGGCGCTCCGGTCGGTCTTGCCGTGCCGGGTCAGGGGCAGGGCGTCGAGGGTCAGGAAGACGGAGGGGACGGCGTGGCCGGGCAGCCGGTCCAGCAGGCGGGCGCGCAGTTCGGCGGGGCCCGGCGCCGCGGCCGGGTCGGCGGGGACGACGTAGGCGATGAGCTGCTTGAAGCCCTGGGCGTCGGTGCGCGCGGTGACGACGGACTCGCGGACTCCGGGGGTGCGGCGCAGGGCGGTCTCGATCTCGCCGAGTTCGACGCGCATGCCGCGGATCTTGACCTGGTGGTCGGTGCGGCCGAGGTACTCGACGGCGCCGTCGGGTCGGCGCCGCACCAGGTCCCCCGTCTTGTACATGCGGGAGCCGGGCGGGCCGTACGGATCGGGCAGGAACCGGTCCGCGGTCAGGTCCGGCCGCCCCGCATAGCCGCGCGCCAGGCAGGGACCGGCCGCGTACAACTCCCCGGCGACCCCGTCGGGCACCAGGCCGAGCGCCTCGTCGAGCACGTAGACGCAGGTGTTCCAGACGGGGTGGCCGACGGGGGCCACCGCGGGCCAGGTGCCGGGGTCGGGGTCGACGGGGTGGGCGGTGACGACCTGGATCTCGGTCCCGCCGTAGTGGTTGTGGAGGCGGCGGCCGGGCCGGATCCGGCAGAACTCGCGGATGGCGTCGCTGAGGACGAGTGCCTCGCCGGCCTGGGCGATGTGCGCGAGGGCGGGCAGGGTCCGGCCCTGCTCCAGGGCGGCCCGGCACATCAGCTCGATGACGATGTTCGGCGCGAACAGGTCCGTCACGCCGTGCTCTTCGAGCCAGGGGGCGAACTCCTGCGGACTGCGCCGGACGTCCTCGGGAACGATCGCCAGCGCCGCACCGGCCAGCAGGGTGAAGAGCATCTCCTGGACGGAGACGTCGAAGCTGAGCGCGGTGAACTGGGCGGTGGTCCGGCCGGGTCCGGTGGGGAGGTCGGCGAAGTGCCACTCCATCATGTTGAGCAGCGGGGCGGTGGGCATCAGGACGCCCTTGGGGCGGCCGGTCGAGCCGGAGGTGTACAGGAGGTACACGCCCGAGGCGCCGGTCACCTCCACCGGGGGGTACGCCGCGCCCGGCTCACAGGCGGAGAGTGCCGGGTCCAGCACGAGCAGCGGTGTGCGCGTGCCCGCCAGGCGCTCCGCGCCCGCCGCATCGGTGACGACGACTGCGGGCGCGGCGTCCTCCAGCATCAACAGGATGCGTTCCAGCGGGAGGTCCGGGTCCACCGGCAGGTACACCCCGCCCGCCTTCAGCACTCCGACGAAGGAGGTGACGGCGAGCTCGGAACGCGGCAGCAGCACGGCGACGACCGACTCTGCGCCCGCGCCCCGGGCGGCCAGTGACCGGGCCACCCGGTCCGCCCGCGCGTTCAGCTCCGCGTACGAGAGGTGTGCGGGGCCGTCGATGACGGCGGTTTCCTCTCCCCACGCCCGCACCCCCTCCTCGAACCATCCCGCCAGCGACCTCGTGCGGATCGTGGCGGCCGCTCCCGCGGCGGGCGCCTCGGCGGTGAGGGCGCGGGTCTCTGCGGGAGTCAGGACGGGCAGGTCGAGGATGCGGGTGCCGGGTGCGGCCGCGATGCCTTCGAGCAGGCTGACGTACAGCCGGGACAGCCGCTCCACGGTCCGGGCGTCGAAGAGCCCGGTGGCGTACTCGAAGCTGCCGTACAGGCCCTCGGGGGTGTCCGAGACGAAGAGGGAGAGGTCGAACTTGGCGGTGGTGCTGGGCTGTTCGAGGACGGTGAGGTCGAGGCCGGGAAGTTCGAACTCCTGCTGCCCCTGGTAGGAGAACATCACGTCGAAGAGCGGCTGGCGGGACTGGCTCCGGCTGGGCCGCAGCGCCGCGACCAGCCGGTCGAAGGGCAGGTGGCGGTGGTCGTAGGCGCCGACCACGCTGCCGCGCAGCTGTTCGAGCAGGCCGTCGAAGGTGGGATTGCCGGCGAGGTCGGCGCGGATGACGACGGTGTTGGCGAAGTAGCCGACCATGCGGGCGGCGTCGGGGTGGGCCCGCCCGTCGACGGGGATGCCGACGCAGACGTCGTCCTGGCGGCACCAGCGGCTCATCAGGATGTGGAACCCGGCGAGCAGCACCATGAACGGGGTGGCCGAGCAGGTCGCGGCGACCCGGCGCAGGGCCTCGACGAGTTCGGTGGGGAGGGTGAAGCTGACCGAGCTCCCGGCGAAGTCGGCCTGCTCGCCGCGGGGGCGGTCCAGCGGCATGTCGAGACCTTCGGGGGCGCCGTCGAGCCGGTCGCGCCAGTACGCGACCTGCGAGGCGAGTTCGCCGGTGCCGAAATGGCGGCGCTGCCAGAGCGCGTAGTCGGCGTACTGGGCGGGCGGCTCCGGCAGCGGGCTGGGCCGGCCCTCGTGGAAGGCGCCGTACAGTTCCTTCAGTTCGTCGAAGACGAGCCCGAGGGAGGGCCCGTCGACGATGATGTGCTGGGCGTTGACGGCGAGCACATGGGTGGCGGGGCCGAGCTGCTGGAGCTGGACGACGAACAGCGGGTCGTGCTCCAGGTCGAAGTGGATGTCGAAGTGCCGGTCGAGTTCCCGCTGGGAGCGCTCGGCGCGGTCGGCCTCGGGTACGGCCCTCAGGTCGACGCGTTCCAGCGTGACCCGCTCACCGGCGGCCGGCAGCTGGGCGACCGTGCCCTCGGTGGCCCCGAACCGGGTGCGCAGCACCTCGTGGCGCCGGACGGTCTCGTCGAGCGCGCGGTGCAGTGCGGGGACGTCGAGGGCGCCTTCGATGCGGACGACGACGCCCACGTTGTAGCTGGAGTTCAGACCGAGCCGGTCCAGGAACCACAGGCTCTCCTGTCCGTACGAGAGCGGCAGCAGACCGGAACGCGGCTCGGCGGTCAGCGGCTCGGCCGGCCCGGCTTCCCCGGGGCCGGCGGGGACGGCGCCGGACCCGTCGGTGGCGGGGCGCGACAGCAGCCGGAGGATCTCCTCCTTGTGCGTGCGCAGTTGTGCCAGCCGCTCGGGGGTGAGGGAATCGGCGGGCCGGAAGCGCAGCCGGCCGTCCTGTACCCAGAGCTGTACTCCGTCCGCGGTCAGCCCGTCCAGGAGTTCACGCGCTGCTGTCATGGTGGCCCATCTCCTCTTGTGGCTCTGCGGTCAGTGCGGGCGGAAGGCGAGCGGCAGCGAGGTCAGGCCGCCGAGGATGTGCGAGGCGATGTGCTGCGGCGGCCCGCTGACCTCGATCTCCGCGGGCAGCCGGGCCAGTTCGTCGAGCATGACCCGGATGGTCAGCCGGGCCAGGTTCGCGCCGATGCAGAAGTGGCCGCCGCCGCCGAAGGCGACGTGGTGGTTGGAGGTCCGGTCGAGCAGGAACCGGTCGGGCTGGTCGAAGACCTTCTCGTCCCGGTTGAGGGAGGGCAGCCAGACGGTGACCGCGTCGCCCTCGGCGATGGGAACCCCTTCGAGCACGGTGTCGCGCTGGGCGGTGCGCAGGATGTGGGTCACCGGGGCGGTCCAGCGCAGGAACTCCTCGGCGGCGGTCTTCAGTCTGAGCTCGCCGGCTCGCAGGGCCGCCCACTGCGCAGGGCTCTCCAGCAGGGCCAGCATCCCGGCGCCGACGGCCTGGCGGGTGGTCTCGTTCGCCGCGACGATGACGTTGTCGCAGGTGAGGATGACCTCCTCGTCGGTGATGTCGAGGCCTTCCGCCTGTGCCGCGACGAGAGCCGACACCAGGTCCCGGCCCGGATTGCGCCGCTTCTCCTCGATGATCTCGGAATAGTGCTTGAGGATTTCGAAATGGGCGAGCTGCGCCTCTATCCCGTCGATGTCCGTGGAATTCTCGGCGGCTTCCGTCGTCACCTTGGCCAGCATTTCCACATCGTCCATGGATATGCTGAGCAGTTCAGCGGAGACGGCCAGAGGTATGCGGGCCGCGATGTCCCTGACGAAATCGCAGTGGCCGGTTTCCACCACTCCGCGCAGGGCGCCGCGTACGACGCCGCGGGTGCGCTCCTCCATCGTCGCGATCGCCCGGACGGTGAAGAGGCCCATGATCGCCTTGCGCAGCAGGTCGTGCCGGGGCGGGTCGCTCAGGGCCATCATCGTGCCGGCGCCGGGGTAAGGATCCTTGAAGTTCGGCCGCAGGAAGATCCCCTTGGTCGAGGTGAACCGCTCCCAGTCGGTGAGGACTTCGAGTCCGGCGGCGTGCGTGGTGACCGCCCAGTAGCCGCCGTGGTCGCCGTATTCGTGCCATGACACCGGGCTCTCCCGACGCAGCCTGCGCCACACCGCGTGCGGATCGCCGTGGGAATAGAGCAGTGGGTCGGTGAGCGCAGGCAAATCGGTCAGCACGGTATCCCCCTGAATTCAGCGACGGTGTTTGCTCTGCCTCCGACGAGAGAATATCCAGTGTTCGATGGCGCAACCGGTGCAGTCGAACGCGGGGGTTGTGGCGGACCGTGCGCTGTAGATTGTCCGGGACCCGGCCGTGCCGGGTCTCCCGGACGGGGTTCGTTGCCTGAACTCAGCGACTGAAACGGTTACCAGATGGCCACTCAATTATCGGACCGCATACCAGCCCTGTTGCACCAGGTCGCCTTCCGCAGGTTCTGGACGGCGCAGACGATCTCGTTCCTGGGCGACCAGGTCAGCACGATCGCCCTGCCGCTGACCGCGGTGCTCGCGCTGAACGCGTCCGCCGCGCAGATGGGCTTCCTCGGAGCCCTCGCCTCCCTGCCCAACCTGCTGTTCTCGCTGCACGCCGGCGGATTCGTGGACCGGCACGGCAAGCTGAAGCGGGTCATGGTGCTGTGCGACCTCGGCCGGGCGGCCGCCCTGATCACCGTGCCGGTCGCGTACGCGCTGGACGCGCTGACGCTGGGGCACCTGTGGACGGTGGCCTTCGTGACGGGCACCCTGGCGATGCTGTTCAACGTCGCCAGCAACAGCATGTTCGCCGCCCTGGTGGACCGCGCGGACTACGTCCAGGGCACCTCGCTGACGCGGGGCAGCTTCTCCTTCTCCTGGGTCGCCGGACCGGGGCTCGGCGGCATGCTGGTGCAGGCGGTGTCCGCACCGGTGGCGCTGTTCGCCGACGTGTTCTCGTTCCTCGCGTCGGGCTTGCTGCTGCGCTCGCTGTCGCCGCGGGAGCCGGAGCCCGCGAAGGAGAAGGAGCCCTCGCACATCCGGGAGGGGCTGCGGTTCGTGGCCCGGACCCCAGTGCTCCGCGCCAAGTTCCTCGGCGGAGGCGCCCTCAACCTCTTCTACACGATCTACTTCACCCTCTTCCTGCTGTTCATCGCGCGGGAGCTGAAGCTCACCCCGGGGATGATCGGCCTGGCCCTGGGCCTGGGCGCGATCGGCGCGCTCGCCGGGTCGTTCGTCACCGGCTGGTTCACCCGCCGGATCGGCCTGGGGCTGACCTTCATCGCCGGGTCGGTGCTGTTCCCCGGCGCGCTGGTGCTCGTACCTTTCGCCTCGTCGAACCAGTGGGTGGCCTTCGGGCTGGTCGTCGCCGCCGAGCTGCTGTCCGGCATGGGCCTGATGTTGTGCGACATCGCCGGGTCCTCGATCCAGCAAGCCCTGACGCCGGACCGGTTCCGCTCCCGGGTGCAGGGCGCGTACCTGGCGCTGATCAACGGGGTGCGGACCGCCGGCGCGTTGGTCGCGGGCGGGCTCGGCACCTGGATGGGGCTGCGTCCGGCGCTGTGGCTGGCGGTGATCGGGGGCGTGGCCAGTGTGCTGCCGCTGCTGCTGGCGCCGGTGGCCCGGATGCGGACGCTGCCCGAACAGGCCGACTGACCTCCTCACCCTCCCTCCGTCACCGTCCCGCCGAAGGAGACCCATGTCTTTCCTCGCCGACCAGTTGATGGGCGAAGCCCGCCGCCGCCAGGTGCGGTTGTGGGTGGATACCGCCGGCACCCTCCGGTACGCGGGACCCGCACCCGCCCTCGACGACCGGTTCGTGACCCTGCTGCGCACCCAGGCCGAGCCCATCGCCGACCGGATCGGCCGGGAGCCGCCGGACCGCTGGTTCAAGCGGATCGGCCCGGACGGCGGGGAGGTGCTGCTGTACCTGATCCCGGCAGCGGGCGCCGGGCCCGGCCGCTACCAGCCGTGGGCCGCGGCCGCCCCGGCCGGGCTGCGGATCGAGGCCGTCCTCACGCCGGGCCGGGAGGAGCGCTTCAACGAGGCGCCGTTCACCGAGGTCGGGGTGCTCGCCGACCGGATCGCCGAGCAGATCCTCGGGCATGCGGGCGAGCGGCCGTTCGCCCTGTTCGGGCACAGCACCGGTGCGCTGGTGGCCCGCGAGGTCACCCGGCGCCTCGCCGGCTCCACCGGCGCCCAGCGTGCGCTGTTCGTCGCCGGTGCGCTGCCGCCGCACCTGGTGGGCGGACGCACCTCACCCGAGTCCGACGAGGAGCTGATCGCGAACCTGGCCGCCTGGCAGGGCACCCCGGAGGCGCTGATGGCCGATCCGGGCTTCCTGAAGACGTTCCTGCCGACGCTCCGCGCGGACATGCGGCTGTTCCATTCCTGCGGGAGGGAACTGTCGGAGGACGAGCGGATCGACGTACCGGTGACGGCACTCGGCGGGCTCCAGGACGAGACGGCGCCCGCCGGGCACTGCGCGGCGTGGGAGCCCTGGACGCGCGGACGGTTCTCCGTGCACATGTTCGAGGGCGGGCACTTCTTCCCGGTCAGCGCGGCCCGCGAGGTCCTGGAGACGGTGATGCGGGCACTCGCGGCCCGGCCGGCCCCGGCCTGACCGCCGCCACCTGCAGGAAACGGGGCCCCGGCATTGCGCCGGGGCCCCATCCGCATGTCCGCGGCCTGCGGCTAGAACGCCGCCCGCTCCAGGGTCGCCGTCAGGCCGTCGGTCAGGCCGCGGGCGGTGGCGGGGTCGAAGACGTCGGTGGCGTACTCCAGGACTCCCTCGATCCCGGCGGCCTCGCCGTCGGGCGTGAACCGTTCGACGACCTTGAAGCACAGGTCGAACTTGGCGACGCCCAGCTCCACCGGCTCGAAGCGGGCGGTCAGCCCGGCCGGCTGCGGCGGCTGCGCCTCCTCGACCTGGAAGGCCAGCATCACCTGGGCCAGCGGGTGGTGCGCCAGCGAGCGGGGCGGGTTGACCAGGTCGACGACGTACTCGAACGGCAGGTCCTGGTGGGCGAACGCGGCCAGGTCAGCCTCCCGCACCCGGTCCAGCAGCCCCTCGAATCCGGGATCCCCGGAGGCGTCGACGCGCAGCACCAGGGTGCTGACGAAGAAGCCGACCAGTTCGTCCAGGGCCGGGTCGCCCCGGTCGGAGACCACGGCGGCCACCACGACGTCCTCCCCCGCCCCCCGCTCGGCCAGCAACTGTGCAAGCGCCGCGTGCACCACCGTGAACGTGGTCGTCCGCCGGCTCTGCGCCAGGGCCCGCAGCGCGCGGTGCGCGGCGGGGCCGACCGCGAACGGCACCGCCGCCCCCTCGCCCGAGCGAACCGGCGGCCTCGGCCGGTCCAGCGGCAGCGGGATCGCGTCGGGCAGCCCCGCGAGCCGCTCCTCCCAGTACCGGTACTGCTTGCGCAGCAAGCCGGACGGATCGCGGTCGGCACGGCCGAACAGTTCGCGCTGCCAGGCGGCGTAGTCGGCGTACTGCACCGGGAGCGGCCGCCAGTGCGGGGCGGCGCCGCCGGTGCGGGCCTCGTACGCGGTGGTGAGGTCGCGCAGCAGCGGGTGCAGGGAGACACCGTCGCAGGCGACGTGGTGGGTGACGACGAGGAGCAGGTGCTCGTCGTGGTCCAGGTCGAAGAGGGTGGCCCGGATGGGGAGGTCGGCGGCCAGGTCGAAGGGGATGCGGGCCTCGGCGCGGACTGCGGCGTCGAGGTCCTCGGGGGCGATCCGCACCTGGTCCAGGCGCGGGGCGGCCGCTTCTCCCTCCCGGACCCGCTGGACGATCTGCCCGTCCTCCATGACCAGTACGGTGCGCAGGACGTGGTGGCGGTCCGCCACATCGGCCAGGGCCCGGCGCAGCGCCGGTACGTCGACCCGGCCGGTCAGGCGCAGGGCGACGGGCTCGTTGTAGCCGGGCCCCGGTCCTTCGAGCTGGTCGAGGACCCACAGGCTCTGCTGGGCGAAGGAGGCCGGGGCCGGTCCGCGGCCGGCGCGGGCGGTGAGCGGCGGCCGGGCCGGTTCCACCTGGCGGAGCAGGGCCGCCAGTTCCGCGACCGTGGGGTTGCCGAGAACGTCGCCGAGGCTGAGCTCGACCCGGAAGGCCTTGCGGACGCGGGCCGTGAGGTCGCCGCCGAGCAGTGAGTTCCCGCCGATGTCGTAGAAGCTGTCGTGGATGCCCACCGAGGGCAGTGCGAGCACCTCGGCGAAGATCCGGGCCAGCCGCTCCTCGTCCTCGGTGCGGGGCAGGCCGGCGGGGTCGGCCGGGTCGGCGCCCGCGAAGACGGGCGCGGGCAGTGCGCGGCGGTCCACCTTGCCGTTGGAGTTGAGCGGGAAGCGGGGCACCACGGTGAAGGAGGCGGGGACCATGGCGGGCGGCAGCGTACGGCGCAGCTCCGCACGGACGGCGGCGCCGAGCGTGGCGGGATCGGCGCCCGGGGCCGGGACCAGGTAGGCGTCGATGCGGCGCAGGCCCGCCTCGCCCGCGGTGACCAGGACGGTGTCGCGGACTCCGGGGGTACGGCGCAGGGCGGTCTCGATCTCGCCGAGTTCGACGCGCATGCCGCGGATCTTGACCTGGTGGTCGGTGCGGCCGAGGTACTCGACGGCGCCGTCGGGCCGGCGCCGCACCAGGTCCCCCGTCTTGTACATGCGGGAGCCGGGCGGGCCGTACGGATCGGGCAGGAACCGGTCCGCGGTCAGGTCCGGCCGCCCCGCATAGCCGCGCGCCAGGCAGGGGCCGGCCGCGTACAACTCCCCGGCCACGCCGTCCGGTACGAGCCGCAGCGCCTCGTCGAGCACGTACACGGACGTGTTCCAGACGGGGTGGCCGACCGGCGCCGCGGCGGGCCACTGCGCCACCGGGGCGGGCAGGACGTACGAGGTGACGGCGTGGGTCTCGGTGGGTCCGTAGTGGTTGTGGAGGCGGCGGCCGGGCCGGATCCGGCAGAACTCGCGGATGGCGTCGCTGAGGACGAGTGCCTCGCCGGCCTGGGCGATGTGTGCGAGGGCGGGCAGGGTCCGGCCCTGCTCCAGGGCGGCCCGGCACATCAGCTCGATGACGATGTTCGGCGCGAACAGGTCCGTCACGCCGTGCTCTTCGAGCCAGGGGGCGAACTCCTGCGGACTGCGCCGGACGTCCTCGGGAACGATCGCCAGCGCCGCACCCGAGAGGAGGGTGGAGAGCATCTCCTGGATGGAGATGTCGAAGCTGACGGAGGTGAACTGGACGGTGACGCGGCCGGGCCGGCTCGGCAGCTCGTCGAGGTGCCAGGCGAGGAGGTTCATGACGGCGGCGACGGTCATCAGGACGCCCTTGGGGCGGCCGGTCGAACCGGAGGTGTACAGCAGATAGGCGCCTGAGGCGCCGGTCGTCTCCGCCACCGGAACCACCGGGCCCTGCGCGCAGGCGGACAGCTCCGGGTCCAGCACGAGCAGCGGTGTTCGCGTGCCCGCCAGCCGCTCCGCGCCCGCCGCATCCGTCAGGACTGCGGCGGGCGCGGCATCCTGCAGCATCAACCGTACGCGTTCCCAGGGAAGTTCGGGATCGATCGGCAGGTAGACCCCGCCCGCCTTCAGCACCCCGACGAAGGAGGTCACCGCCAGCTCCGAGCGGGGCAGCAGCACCGCCACCACCGACTCCGCGCGGACTCCCCGGGCGGCCAGCGCCCGGGCCACCCGGTCCGCCCGCGCGTTCAGCTCCGCGTACGAGAGGTGTGCGGGGCCGTCGATGACGGCGGTCTCCTCTCCCCACACCGCCACCCCCTCCTCGAACCACCGCGCGGGCGAGTCGGTGCGTACGGGCCCGTGGGGGCCTTCGGAGATCAGGCCGGCCGCCTCGCCGGGCAGCAGGATGCCGATCTCGCCGAGGGGGGTGTCGGGCTCGCGTACCGCACGGGTGAGGAACCGGGCCAGGCGGTCGCAGAGGCTCTGGGCCAGGGTGTGGGCGAGCGCGGACACGGGGTGGGTCAGCTCGATGCGCAGGGCCGGTTCGGTGCGGAGGGTGAACCACAGTTCGTCCGGGCGCGCGGGGGTTTCGTCCACGGCCGCGCCGATCCGGAAGAGCGGGCGGCCGGGGGTGCCGCGCAACGCGTTGACGGCGTCCGCCACCACGTCGTGGGGGACGCCGTCCTGGGCCGCCGCTGCGGCCTGTTCCGCGCGGTGGACCGCGGCCGCCAGCGGTCGCAGTCCGGCCGCGGCGGAGACGGCCACGCGCAGGACCCGCACCTCGCCGGGGCTGCTCGGCGCCGCGCCGCCGAGCGGCAGGTCGGTGCCCGCCCGCAGTGCGGTGAGCAGGCCCGCCACGCAGGCGGTGAAGACGGTGGCGAGGCTGCCGCCGGCCCCGGTGGCGAGGCGGGCCAGCTGCCCGCCGAGCCCCGGGTCGAGCCGGCAGCCGACGGTGGCCGCCCGCCCGCTGCCGCCGGCCTCGCGCAGGCCGGGCAGGTCGATGTGCTCCGGCAGCTCGGCCAGGGCCTCGTACGAGGGGTGGGGCCGACTCGGCTGGGTCGCCATGGTGTTCTTCTCTCGTTCCGGGCCGCGGCACCGCGGCCACAGGGGTGGGCTGCGTGGAGGTGTGCGGTCCGGTACGGGCCGGCTCAGCTGACGAGCACGGCCTTCATGACGGCTCCGGCGGCGACGTCCGCCAGGGCCTGCGCGTTCTCCTCCAGTGCGTACGGGGTCACCAGCCGGGCCAGGTCGAACCGGGCGGTCAGCGCGGGCAGTAGGGAGACGTATTCGACGAGGTGGGCGCCGGTGAAGGCCCAGGAGCCGACCACGTCGAGCTGCCGGTAGACGATCTGGTGCGGATTGACGGTGGTGTCGCCGCTGTCGGTGTACTGGCCGACCACCAGGTACGAGCCGCCGCGCCGGGCGAGGCGCAGGCCCTGGTCGATCGCGCCCGGCGCCCCCGTCGCCTCGATGACGAGGTCGGCGCCGCGGCCGCCGGTCAGGTCGAGCACCTCGGCGAGGGCCGCGTCCTGGTCGGCCGCCTCGACCACGTTGACGTGGTGGTCGGCGATCCCGGCCTCGGCGGCGGTCGCCAGTCGCGGTCCGGGGCCGCCCGCCAGGATCACCCGGCCGGCGCCGGAGAGCTGGGCGAGGGCGGCGGCGGCCAGTCCGACGGGTCCGCTGCCCTGGACCACCACGGTTTCGCCGAGCCGGACGGGCCGCCGCTCGAAGAGGGCGTGCACCATGGTCGGTCCGGCGCAGGCGAAGGCCATGGCGGCCATCGGGTCGATACCTTCGGGCATCTTCACGACCGTGGTGCCGGGGCGCAGCGCGATGTACTCCGCCCAGGAGCCGGACAGGCCGGGTTCCTGGTCCACGGGCCGGTTGACCCCGTACGTGCGGCGCTGCTCGCACAGGGTGGGTTCGCGGTGGATCCGGCAGGGCACACAGGTGCCGCAGGCGATGGAGGAGGCCCACATCACCTGGTCCCCGACGTGCAGCGGGGTGCCGTGGACGTCGGCGGCGGCGCGCGCGCCGATCTCATGGACGACGCCGAGCCCCTCATGGCCGAGGACCAGCGGGGTCGGCACTTCGAGGTGGCCCTGCTGGAGGTGGAGGTCCGTGCCGCACACCCCGCCGTAGCGGCAGGCGACGATCAGGCCGCCGTCGGGCGCCGGCGGGACGGGCAGCTTCTGCAGTTCCAGCGGGTGGCCGAACTCGGTGAGCACGACGGCTCGTGCGACGGCGTTCACACCATCACCTCCAGCTCCGCGGCGAGGTCCTGGTGGGTGATCTCCAGGGGGGCGGTGTCGCGGCCGACGACGTGGGCGGGGCGTGGCTCGCCCAGCGGCCGGGGCACGTTGGCGACGTCGTTGTACGTGACGATCAGCAGACGGCGCGGGAAGGGCGCCATGTTGGGAGCCGAGCCGTGCACGATCTCGGGGTCGAAGAGGACGACCGTCCCCGCGGCCCCCTTGGCGCTGACCAGCCCGTGGCGGTCGACCAGCCCGGTCATCTCGCCGGGGGTGAGGGCGATGTCCTCGGGGTCGACGTGCTGTTCGGAGACGGCCGGGCCCTCGCCTCGGCCCTTCTTGACCAGGCCGTCGCGGTGGGAGCCCGGGCAGAAGATGACCGGCCCGTTGAACTCGTCGATGTCGTCGAAGAAGACGCCGACGTTGACCAGGCGTGGCTCGGCGAGGTTGTCGGCCATCTGCCAGGCGGTGAAGTCCTGGTGCCAGGACCAGCCGGAGCCGGAGAACGGGGCCTTGGCATTTATCTTGAACTGGTAGATGTAGGCGTCGGCGTCGAGGAGCTGGCGCACCGGACCGAGGATCCTCGGGGTGCGGATCAGGCCGGCGAACTCGGGCTGGCGCAGGTGGGAGGCGTAGACGGCGCGGATCTCGGCGCTCTCGCGCTCCACGACGCGCTGCTCGCCCGGTATCGCGCTGTCCCGCAGGAAGGCGGCGCGCAGGGCGTCGACCTCCTCCTGGCCGAACAGCTGGTCGAGGATCAGGAAACCCTGACTCCGGTATGTCCGTATCTGCTCGTGACTGAGCTGCATATGATCACTCTGCTCATGGATGGGGTGTGTCAGGACCAGATTTCGAGCGGACCGCGGCCGGTCACGCCCATGAAGAACGAGAGGCTGACCCGGCGGCCGGCGCCTGCGATCCGATTGACCGCGTGCAGGTTGCGCGAGTCGAAGATGACCGCGTCACCGGCGCGCGGGCTCACCACGGCCACCGGCTCGCCCTCCACGACCTTCTCGTCGTAGCCGTAGCCGTCCCGGTAGGTCTCGTCGGCCGGCCGCCAGCGGCGCCGGTACACCCGCGTCTCACCGCCCGACTCGGGCATGGACAGGTACCAGTTGAGGGTCAGGAAGCTGGCGGGCGTCTCGTCGAGGATGCCGGGGAACTCCCGGACGATCTCGTCGAAGTGCAGTTTCGCGCCGCTCGGGATCTCGCGGATCATGCCCGCGAACAGCTCGCGGCCCCGCGACCGGGCGGGCACCACCTCGCCGCCCCAGGCACGGGAGACGCGGTCGACGGCCAGGTCCAGCGGATCGGAGCCCCGGTGCAGCCGGCCGCGCAGGCGCACGGCCTCGTCGGCGATCCGCCAGTACTCCTCGGTCAGGGTGTGCGCCCCGTAGAAGTCGTACGCGGCCGGCCCGATCTTGGCGATTGGCGGGAAGATCAGGTTCTCGTCGTAGGCGCTGAACTCCCGGTGGTCCAGGCCCTCCATGATCGCCGCGCACTCCTCGGTCGAGGAGAAACCCCGGATCCGGACGGTGCCCAGGGTGCCGACCGCGAGCCGCAGGATGTGGTCCCGGGTCAGCCCGTCGACGGTCTCGGCGTCGAACAGGGTGAAGATCGGGGAGGCGTTGGTGCTGACGTCGAGCAGGTCAGGCATCGTGTTCCTCCATGAACCGGCGCAGGCTCAGCGGGCGCATGTCCGTCCAGAGCTCCTCGATCCGGCTCAGGCACGCCTCCTTGGGCGCGGGGTCGCCGACGGCCTCCCAGCCCGGCGGCACCTCCCTGCCGGCGCGCCACACCGAGTACTGCTCCTCGTGGTTGCGGACCACCAGGTACAGCTCCGCCGCGGTCAGGGTCTCGTTACTCATGAACGCCTCCAATGGCGATCGGGATCAGGGGGCCGCCGGTGAGGTCGCGCCGATCGTCCTCGGTGATCAGGCTCAGGCCGACCGCGTACTCGATGAACTCGCGCTCTCCCCGCTCGGTGGAGCGGGCCAGTTCGACGGCCGCGCGCCGGCGGTCGCTCTCGTCGCGGTCCTGGGAGAGCTTGAACCGGCCCACGAGCTCGTCGATCTCCAGCTCGAAGCCGACGATGCCGCCGATGATGCGATCGATGCGCGGGTCCTCCGGGCGCAGCCGGTTGTCGGTCTGGGAGTGCTCGGCGATGCCGATCAGGCCGCGGACCAGTTCGTCGCGGTCCTCGATCACCCGGACCCGGCCGCGGGCGTGCACGGACATGGAGTTCCAGGTCGGCAGCGGGTCACCGGCGAACACGCCTGGTGCCATGTACGCGTTGGGGCCGTGGAAGACGGCCAGCATGCGGCGGCCGTCGAGCAGCGCGGCGTGTTCGTTGGCGCGGTCGAGGTGGCCGAAGAGCACGCCCTTGGGGCCGCGCGAGGGGTCGAGGACGAGCGGGAGGTGGGTGGCGTACGGCTCGTCGCCGGAGCGGGCGGAGATCAGGGTGGCGAAGCGGAAGCGCTCCATCAGTGCCTGGAGCTTGTCCTGGTCGTGCTCCAGGTACCAGCGGGGCGGATAGCCGACCCCGGCCTGCGCGGCCGTCCCGGCCCCGGCTGCACCGGCCTTGGCGGCACCGGCTCCGGCTGCACCGCTCCGGGCGGCAGCGGCCTCGGCGGCGCGTGCCGAGAGCACCGGGCAGCCGCCGATGTCCAGGGCGGGCAGCCGGTCCGCGATTCCGTCCACGATCTCCTTCGCGCGGAACGGCAGCAGCGACAGCAGGGTGTCTCCGAGGCCGAACTGGGACTCGCCGAAGCCCTGGAGGTACAGTCCGGCCCGCAGCCGCGGGCTCGTGCGGGCGCGGTAGTCCCGGGCGAGCGAGACGTCCTCACCGCTTTCCCCCATGACCAGGTGGGGCAGTACGTCCCCGAAGATCGCCGGGTCGAGGGTGCGGTCGTAGCCGGTGGCGAGGACCACCCCGTCGCACTCCAGGCGTTCGTCGGGGCGGCTGCCGAGCCGGCCCTCGATGGTGGCGACCAGCCCGTCGCCGTCCTCGTGCACGGCCGCGAACCGGGAGAACGGGTGGATGTGCAGCCGGCGGCGGCCCTTGACCTCGTCGAGGTAGTCGGTGTTGAAGAGCCGCTCCAGCAGATCCTCGCGCACCACCCCGTAGTTGGCGTCGCGCAGCTGCCCGGCGACGACCGCGCGGTGCCCGGGGTCCATGCGGTAGAAGGCGTCCGCGCTGCCGGAGTAGAACTGCTCGTTGACGAACGGACTGTTGTCGGTGGGCTGGAGCGTGTAGCCCGAGACGATCAGGTGTACCTCGGCCCGGTCGTACTGGGCCAGCAGGTACTCGGCGATCTCGCCCGCGCTCTGGCCGCCGCCGGCCACGAGGAAGCGGAGCGTCTGGTCGTGGTCCTTGAACTGGGCGGGGAACCGGGTCAGGAACTCGCTGGAGTGCACCACGGTCGGCACCTTGGCGACATCGGCCGGCTGCCGGCCGGGCCGGCCGCCGCCCGCGTGCACCACGTTGCGCGCCCAGACCGTGGTCCGGCGCCCGCTGGCGACGTCCTCGGTCTCCACCCGGAACAGGGTCAGGTCGGTGCCGCCCGGGGCCGCCTCGGGGGTCACCCGGTTCACCTGGGCGCCGAAGCGGACCTGATCGGTGAAGTCCCTCGCGACCCACTTCAGGTAGTCGTCGTACTCGATGCGCGTGGGCCGGAATTCACCGAGGTTGACGAACCGCTCCAGCCGCCCCTTCGCCTTGGTGTACTGGAGGAAGGAATAGGGGCTGGACGGGTTCCGCAGGGACACCAGGTCCTTCAGGAACGATATCTGCATCCGGGCCCCGTCGATCAGCATGCCCGGGTGCCATTCGACTCCCGGCCTGCGTTCGACGAAAAGGCAGGAGAGCGGAATATTCTGTTCCCGCGCGCATACGGCGAGGGCCAGATTGGAGGGCCCGAACCCGATGCCCACCACGTCGTACGGTTTGTCGGCGGCCGTACCCACGGCGGCTGGCCCGTGGTTGCCGGTCGTCTCGCCATCGTTTCTCACGAAAACTCCTCCAGGGTTTTTTCCGCTCTTGCCCGGGGCGATGACCCGAGAATGCCGTATCGCCCGGCGGAAGCGATCGACTGTTCTGCACGGTCGAACACGCGCCGGAGGAACTCCTAGACGCCGAGTCGGCTCTTGACCTCCGCGAAGTACGGAATGTGCCGGTAATCGCGGGCTTCCGCGTCGTAGTCCGTGTACTTGTGCGTGAACTCCAGCAGGCGCGCCTTGACCGCCTCGACCGGTTCCCGGTGGATCCGGCTCTCGATGGTCTCGATCGCCGAGAGGAAGTCGCGCAGGACGTCGGGGAGGTCCGGGGTGAGCCGGATGCGGCCGGCGTCGAGGCGGATGCCGCCGTGGCCCTCCAGGTAGTTGAACAGCAGCTGGGAGGCGACCGCGTCGTAGTTCGGGCGCGGAATGCCCTCCACCGCGTACCGCAGCAGGCGCTCGGCGAGGATGAACTCGTACGCCGCCAGGGCCTCTTCGCGCGGCAGTTCCTTGTCGTGGAGGCAGACCAGCATGCCCGAGACGTCGACGCGCAGCTCCTCCAGTCCGGCCAGCGCCTTCGTCTTCTTCGCCGGCAGGAACTCGGGGATGGGCATGTCGCCCTGGCGGTGGTGGTACTCGTGCAGGCGTACCCACCACGAGGAGGCCTGCTCGATCTTCCGGTCCGGGGCGCCCTGGATCAGCGGGAAGCTGCCGGGGGCCATGACCTGGTCGATCAGCAGCCGGGTGATGCGGTTGTGCCGTACCACGAACTTGTCGATGAAGTAGAAGATGAGGTCGTCGGGCTGCTGTATGCCGTCGAGGTGGTTCTCCGGGAACAGCGCCACCACGACGCGCGAACCGAAGCCGCTCGTCTTTCCGGTGATGTTGACGGGCATGGTGTTGCTGTCGTAGCGCTCGGCCAGGTACGGGTCCGTCGGCAGGGTGTCGTACGTGAGGTAGTCGAGGCTCAGCCTCGGGAAGTACGAGGCGTCGAACAGCGAGAACACGTGGTGGTCCCGCCGGCTGTTGATGTGGGCCTTGGTCGCCTCCAGCCGGCTTCCGGGCCGGAACACGTCCAGGTCGTCGAGGAACGCCTGGACGGCGGGCAGCCGTCGCAGGACGCGGCTGGAGCCGATGCGGCGGGAGAGCTCCTTGAGCTCGGTCTCGTCGCGGAGGAATTTTCGCTCGGGGAGGCTCGCGCGGATCTTCTCGACCTCCGCGAACACCTCGGTCATGTCAGCCATGGATTGCCTTTCCGAGACGGGTCCCGGCGGGTACGGCGGACCGCCCCGCGGGAGGGGTGAACGGCGCTGCCGACGGGCGGGTCAGCACGCGGCGCGGTGGCGCTCTTCCAGCGCGGCGGCGAACTCGGACCAGGCGTACGCGTACTCGCGTGCGAGGGTCGCGACCGAGTCGATGTTGTGGGACGGCACGCGCTCCGCGATCTCGGGGCAGGCGGCGACGCCGCGGTGGCACCCGTCCAGCCAGCGGATCAGCCGCCGGCCGATGTTGTTGTAGCGGAGCGAGGGGTCCTTGGTCAGCGCCGCGATGATGGCGGCGGGGTTCGCCGGGGCCTCGCGCTCCGGCTCCGGCCGCACCCGTACGGCGGCCGACGGCTCCGGCTCCGTCTCCTCCTCGGGCTGGACGCGTCGGCGCCGGGGCACCGGTTCCTCGCCGGCCTGGACACGCTTGCGCACGTCGTGGACCGTGGACGGGGAGACGCCGACCTGCTGGGCGATCTCGCGGATGGAGGCGTGCGGATCCCGCATCAGCAGCTCGTACACCTTCATCCGCCCGCTGGACCCGTCGACCGGGCGGACCCGTCCGTCCTTGCCGACCCGGACGCCGGCCGCCCGGCCCGCCGGGGCGGCGAGGGAGCCGCGGACGCGCCCGATGGTCCCGGCCGACAGGCCGGTGAGCGAGGCGATCATGCGGTTCGACCAGTGCGGATGGCTGGCGACCAGCCGTGCGGCGGCGGCCGTGCACTCGGCCCGGGACAGCATCAGGCCCCGGCCGCGCAAGGTGTTCAGGCGTACCGCCAGGACGAACGCGTCGGCGGCGGAGCCGTCGAACATCCGGGCCCCGATCTCGTCGCGGCCCGCCAGGACGGCGGCGCGCACCCGGTGGTTGCCGTCGATGACGCGCATGGTCGGGCGGTGCACGATGATCGGCGGCAGCGTGTCACCGACCGCCGCCAGGGTGCGGCAGTGGTCGTCGTTGGTGCCCCCGGTGCGGGGCGATCCGGCCAGGCGCAGGGCCCGGACGGGGACCGGGGTGACCGGTACGTGGTCCAGGCTCAGCGCTTCCGGGCTGAGGACGTCGAGGGCGGTGTCGACGTCTCCGTGCGTGTGGGTGTGGGTGTGGGGATCGGTGTGGGTGCCGGTGGATTCCGGCGTGTCGAGGGGGATGCTCACTGGTTCCTCCGGGCGATGACGCCGCGGTGCCGTAAACACGGGGAAAGGGGTGCGTTCAGCGCTCGGACAGGCGCACCGCACAGGATTCGATCGAACAGCCGGCCAGGCTCGGGGTGGCCATCACCGTGTGCCAGCACAGCGCGAGTGCGGATTCCGCGACCTCGCCCTCGTTCTTCCCTTTCATGAACAGAACTGCCGAGAAGCCCTCGGCCGAGTCGACGACACGTACGTGTTCGAGTCCGTCGGCCTCTCGGGTATGTGCCCAGAACGCGTCGGTCAGCACAGCTGCGTCGATGTGCCGATTTGCCTTTTCAGGACCCGCGTTGACTACGACAACGGCCGCGTACATAGGGCATCCTTCGGCCGCCGGCGCGGTGACGGTCAGCCCCAGCCGAATCCGTCCCCGTCGGCGTTGGTAGAGGTGGTGGTGGCGCCCAGGTCGGAAACTGCCACCATGACGGGGTTCTCCTCGGAGCGGTTGAATTCTTCGGCCGAACTCGCGACAGGAACGACGACACTGGCGATCGCGGTGATACCGATGAGGGTCCGGGCGATGAGGAGCGGCGCGTTCTTCACGGTTTTCCTTCCGGGATGACCGACCTGCGGAATTCTCCGCCGGGTTCGGTGGGGGGTGTTCCTGCATCTGGAAGAAATACTGGCCCCGGGGATTGTCCGTGTCAGTACGGGTCGCGTTGCACCAACAGGCCAGGCACCTTGGAGACGCCCCGGCCGCCCCGGGCAACGCCTCCGGCCTCGTCAATCGCCCGGGTGTCCGCAACCGGCCATGCAGCAACATGCCATCGCGCGCTCGACCGGTCTTCGAGCGGTTCTCCAGCGGGCTCGGGCGGAGGCCGTCACACGCGGAAGCCGCCCCCGGCGGCTGTTGCCGGGGGCGGCTTCACATTGCTTTCCTGCAGGTCAGGCAGCTCGGACGGGTCAGGCCGGGCAGATGCCGCGTTCGTGGTCGACCGTCGCCGTGGCGCGGGAGTACTGCCACTGCGGGGTCAGGAGACCGGCGTCCAACTGTCCGGCCGCCGCCGGGCTCTCGACCACGTAGCCGAAGTCCTGGAGCCAGGCCGGATAGAGGTTCTTGGAGCCGATGTAGAAGGCCGAGTCGTCCACGGAGACCACCTTGTGGTGCTGTGCGTACGGGTGGCCGTCCGCCCACTTCGGGCTCTGCGCGCTGCGGAACGTGGCCAGCTGGAGGTGGGAGCACATCGTGGCCTTGGCGGTGCCCTGGTCGCCGGTCAGCAGGGCGAGGCGGTCGCGGAGCGTGTCGCTGATCTCCGAGAGCGACTTGATCTGCGAGTACCCTCCGCTGCCCACGGCGCCGCGGTTGGCGGGGTCGCTGACGACGATGCGGACCTTCACGCCGGCGGCCATCCGCGCTGCGAGGGCGTCGTAGACGCGGATGTCGTAGCGGGGCAGCGGCGGGCACGTCGCGTTGAGGTCCTGCTGGGAGATCTCGATGTGGCGGTTCGCGCTGGAGATCAGCGTCCGCAGGGCGCTCTCCTCCGGGTTGACCGTGTCGTAGTCGCGGTCGGCGTTGGTGTTGTCGTGCAGACCGACCACGCACTTGGTGTCGGGGGCGCTGGGCAGGGTGGGCCGGAAGGGCGACGTGGGATCGCTCCGCTTGATCCCGACGCCGAGTCCGCCGACGGCGACGGCCGGTACGTCGCCCGGGGCCGCCGGGGGCGTGGCGGGGGCGGTGTCCTTGGCCAGCGTGGGCGTGCACCCGGCGCCGTTGGAAGACGCGAACCAGACGCTGGCGATGTTGCCCTTGTTCTGACAGGTCCAGGTCCACAGCTCGTCCAGGTAGCGGCCGGCCGAGGCGGCGGCCGGCCCGCGCAAGGCGAGGTCGACGTCGGCGACCGGGTGGGCGCTCTCCAGGTAGTCGCCCTTCCAGTCGTTGATGCCGCCGGTGATCACGGACCGGCCGTCGACCACGAGGATCTTGGAGTGGTTCCACGAGAACGCCGTCTTCGAGGTCGTCATCGAGGCGATGTTGAGGTCGACGTTGCGGGCGTCCGCGCCGAGCCTGGCGACGAGCTCGTCACGGTACTTCGAGGGCAGCACGTTCGCGTGGTAGACCGGCGCGGCCCCGACGAGGACGCGCACCTTGAGCTTGTTCCCGCGCGCGGCCGCGGACTTGAGGCCCGCGACGACGGCGTCCTGGAACGCGCCGTCGGGGAACGGCGCGAGGGTCGATATGTCGACGGTCTGCGTAGCCTGGGAGATGTTCTGCGTCATCTTCGAGAGCAGCTGCTCGGTCCCGGGCCGGGCGGCGCAGGTGTCGTCGCCCCAGCAGCCGGGGGTCTGGAGCAGCCAGTCGGCACCGCCGGGCGTCGAGGCGTCGAGGATGTTGCCGCCGGTGCGCTCCCACACCTGGCCTTCGAGGCCGGGGGAAACCTGGCGGAGGGTCTGCTCCACCGCGTCGAGGTGGGGCGCCGGGGCGGCGGCGGGCCCGGATCCGGGGGCCGGGGCCGCCGAGGCCGGGACGGCGGCGAACAGGGCCAGCAGGGCCGCCGGAGCCATCGCGCGGGTGGCGAGAGCGGACGGGCGGTGAAGGGAATGGCGGTGCAATGTGACTTCCTTGCAAGAGGCATCGCCGTCGCCGCGCGGGGGCGACCGGCTTGATCAACTCGCGGAAGTTACCACCGAGTCACAAGGGTCGGGGATTCGCTGATACCGGATTCGGCCACGACACGGCGTCAGGCGGGCCCGGAGAACCTGGAAGAGGGTCAACATGGCCGGATTGGACAAGTGGTCGATGGAGCGACCACGATGATGCGCGCTAGATCGCGGCAGCTCAGGGGGGCAAACCGGCCAGATGGTGACGTTCCTCCGCTCGATCGGCCACGTCCCCGCTTCCGACACCGGAGAGTTTTCGCCATGAGCTTCGGCGACCCGAACAACCCGTACGGCCAGCAGCCCCCGCAGGGTCAGCCCGGCTACCCGCAGCAGGCCCCCCAGGGTGTGCCTCCGCAGTACGGCTACCCGCAGCAGCCTCCCCAGGGCGTCCCGCCGCAGTACGGCTATCCCCAGCAGACCCCTCCGCCGTACGGCGCCTACCCGCCGCCGGGGATGCCGGGCTCCGGCATGCCGCCGTTCGCCCACTGGGGCCAGCGCGTCGGTGCGTACCTGCTCGACGCCCTGATCATCGCGGGTCCGATGTACGCGCTGGGGTTCATCGACCTCGCCGGCAGCAGCGACCCCGCCACGGCCCAGCCCGGCATCTTCTTCACGATCGGTGTGCTGTACGCGATCGGCATGGGCATCTTCCAGCTCTACAAGGAAGGCAGCACCGGCCAGACGACCGGCAAGAAGGTCCTCGGCATCAGCCTGCGCCGCGAGGCCGACGGCGTCCCGCTCGGCTTCGGCATGGCGTTCGTGCGCAAGCTGGCCCACGTCCTCGACGGCCTGCCCTGCTACCTCGGCTGGCTGTGGCCGCTGTGGGACGAGAAGAAGCAGACCTTCGCCGACAAGGTGTGCAGCACCGTCGTCATCCAGGTCCCCAAGGGCTGAGCCGCCCCTCACCCTTCTCCCCACCCGGCAGCGGAGCCCGTCCGCTGCCGGGTGGGCGTGTCTGCGGCCGCGCCGCCGGGCATGCGCCGCGGCCGGGAAGTCCGGGTCAGCCGGCGTGCGGCGGCCCGGGCGCGCCGGAGCTGCGGCCCGGTATCGGCTTGGCGAACACACGTCCCATCTGAAGACCGGTTGGATCGTGGCACTCTCCGAGAAAGGGCACAAGACACGCGGCCGGCGGAGCTGAGCGAGCGGAGCGGCGTGTCCACCGCGACCATCAAGTACTGCTTGCGGGAAGGGCTGCTGCCGGCCGGACGGCGGTCAGCGCGACGACGGCCGAGTACGACGAGGGCCACGTACGCCGGCTGCGGCTGATCCGTGCACTGCTCCAGGTCGGCAGGATTCCGGTGGCGAGGGCCCGGGAGGTGCTCTGCCACGTCGACGACGACTCCCTGGGCCGGACGATCCGCCTCGGCGCCGCCCTGTGGGCCCTGCCGCACGGGCCCGAACCGGACGACGCGGACGAGGCGGTGGCCACCGCGCGCCTGGAGGTGGACCGGCTGCTCGACATGCTGGGCTGGACGACCGCCCGTGAGCTCGGATCCCTCTCCCCCGTCCACCGGTCGCTGGTGGTGGCGGTGGCCTGGCTCATCCGGCCGGGCTACCCGTGGGGGGGGCGAGGTGATGGCCCCGTACGCGCAGTTGATGCACCGTGCGGCGATCCGCGACATGGACTTCGTGGATGCCTGCCCCTCCGAGGCCGAGAAGGCCGAGACCGCCGTGGCGGCGGCGGTGCTGCCCCAGCCGGTGATGAAGGCGCTGCACCGGCTGGCCCAGGAGGAGGAGTCGGCCCGGCGGTACGGGCTGTGAGCCGGGGGGCGGGCTCCCTGACCCGCCCCCGTCACCGTCACCGGCCCCGCCCCGCCCCGCCCGCGGCCGGCGCCGTTACGGAGCCCCCGTCAGAGCCGACCGCAGCCGTCGGGCCTGGGTGGCCAGTTGCGAGGAGCCGGTCCGCGCGGCGGCCCCGGCCAGCCCCGCCGGGACGGGACCGCACGCACCGCAGCGCTCCACACAGTCCGCGGCCACGGCCAGCAGCTCGCCCGTGCCCCGCGCGACGGCGCCCGCCAGCAACGGCGGCAGCGCCTCCGCGAGCACCGCCCAGGTGGTGGCGTACGCGCCGGTGGCGGCGGCCGTGCGCGCCGCCTCGGCCAGCCGGCTGGGCTTCACCGTGCCCAGGGCGATCAGTTCGGCCAGATCCCGCCCGGCCCTCGGCGCGTCCAGCTCGCCCCGGGCGGCGAGGAGCAGCAGCGCGTCCACCGCTGCGCGGCGGTCCTCGGCGTGGCGTGCGCCGAGGCCCGTGGCCACCGCCAGGTGCAGGGCGGGGCCCGCCGGCCCGCCCAGCTCGGCCAGCCGCGGCAGCGGCGACCCTCCCGCACCACGCGCCCGGGCCGTGGTGCCCGCGGTCACCCCGGGCAGCAGCCAGGCAGCCTGCGTCTCGCGGTCCTCGGGCAGGACGGCCCCCTCGAAGAGGCCGCCCGCGCAGGCGGGGGCGCAGCTCCGGCCCGCCTCGGTGTGGGCCCGGCCCAGCCCGCGGAAGGCCACCGGGAACTCCTCCCGGACCACGCACCGTTCCCCGGTCTCCAGCACGATCCGGCGGGCCGCCGCGCGGACCGGCCGGACCGCGCGGCGGGGGCCGGCCTGCGGGTGCGGTTCCGGATCAGGTGCCGGGTCCCGGAACGGATCCGTCACCCGGCGCCGCACCGCGGGCGGTTCGCCCGCGCCCGTGAGCCAGGCCGCCAGCCGTGCGCCCTCGCGCGTGCCGAGCGCGGCCGCCCCGGGTGCCGCGCCGGCGTCGCGCCGCACCCGCAGCAGCGCCTGGGCGAAGTCGGCCGGGGCGGGGTTCGCGCCGAGCCGCCGGTACGCGGCGAGCCGCGCGACGAGCTCTCCGGGCTCCAGGGACCCCGTCTCCCAGGTGGGGGTGGCGAGGAGGAACGGCAGCGGGTCGGTGAGGGCGCGGTACGCGGCTTCCGCCAGCCGGGAGTCCGTCACGGCGCTCATCGCGGCGTGCACGCAGCCGGGCCGGCAGCCGTCGCCGCCCGCGGCGCGCTCCGGTCGCAGGTCGTGCGCGCGGACCCGGCCGAGGAGGGCCGCCGCCATCAGTTCCAGCCCGGACAGCCGCACCGGGTCGACCGGTCGGCCGCCCTCCGGATGCCACCAGCGGCCGCCGAGGGCCGGCCGGAGGGCGTCGGCCAAGGCGGCGCGGTCGTGGTAGGAGTGGCGGACCAGGCCGTCGAGGGCGGACTCGAACACGGCGGCGGCCGGCTCCCCCGACCCGACGGAGGCCGCCACCAGGGCGACGGTCTCGGCGAGCGTCGGCGCCGCGTCGCCGAGGCGTCGGTGCACGGGCGCCGGGGGCAGCACCTCCTCGTACGCCGGCTCCGCGCAGGTGCCGGCCGGGGAGCCGAGCAGGTCTGCGGCGGCGCGCCGGTGAGCAGGGCTCAATTCCACGGCCTGGAGGGCGAGTTCGCGACGCAGCTCCCGGTCTCCGGGCCGCAGGTGCCTGACGAGGAGCCCGAGGGCACGCTCTTGGAGGGCCGTGTCCTCGTGCCCGAAGGCGGAGGCGACGGCGGGCAGCAGCAGGTGCCGGTCAGCCGGATCCCGCCGCAAGGCCTGTCCGAGGAGCGCCAGTTGGGTCCGTACGAGCTTCTTCTCCGGGCGTCGGAGCACCGCGCGCGACATTTGCGCGAGCCGCTGTGCGGGCAGCTCTCCCGCCTCGTCGAGCCTGACGAGCACCTGCTGGGCGTGTCCGGCGAGCGGCGACGGCGCACCGGCGGCCATCGCGATCCAGTCGGCCGTCCGCTCGCCTTCCTCGGCCGGGGTGAGGTCGAGCCGCTCCAGCATGGCGAGGAAGAACTTCAGCTGGTTCTGCCGGCCGCCGCGCAGCAGGCGCGCGATGCAGCCGTCGACCAGGACGCGGCGCTCGACGATCCGCTCCTGCGCGAGCGCGGCCAGCTCGGACGGCCAGTGGTTCGGGGCCGTCGGATCGCTGCACCAGTGCAGCGCCTCGGGGGACTCGGCCGTCACGAAGAGCAGGGGCACCAGCTCCCGCGCGTACGGGTCCTGGCGCAGGACCACCGACAACGGGCTGTGGGTGGAGCGCGCGCGGTCCATCGTGAAGATGGACCGGACCCAGCCGTGCACGAACGCGTCGGTCGTGGGGACGGGGCAGCCGGCGAGCCGGACCAGCTCCCGGATGAGCGGGTAGTCCTCCTCGGCGGTCGCGGTGCGGTCCGCGAGGTGGTGGGCGAGTTCGCCGAGCCAGTGGGGGTCGCGGTCGGCGAGCAGGTCGAGCAGCAGGCCGGTGGGCGGCTGCCGCCCGTCGCGCAGATCGGACGCGCCGATCCAGGAGGCCGCGTCGGCCGCGCCGGTGTGGCAGCCGGCGCCCGCGACGAGCAGGCCGGAGCGGATGCGGTCGCGCTCCTGCCAGCGGTTCCAGTCCCAGCCGCGTATCTCGCGCCGCAGATCGGCGAGCCGGGCGAGCAGTTCACGGCGTCCGGGCTCCGTCAGCGGCTTGAGCAGACCGGGCAGCAGCCCGGTGCGGCCTTCGCGGACCGCGTCGAGTATCGGGTTCATCGGGCCCTCCGGTGGTGGGTTCGGCGTGGGTGGTGGCGTCGGCCGCCGCGCGCGGCGCCGTGCGGACGGCCCGTGCCCGGTGGATGCACGGACCCCGGCGCCCGGGGCTGCCCGGTCCGGGCCCCGGCCGGCCGAGGCCGGCCACCCGGGGGCGGTGTTCGCCCGGAGCCGACGGGCGGCGGTGGTGTCCGGGGCCGGGGCGACCGCGCCTCTCAGTGAGCGGGGCGCGGGCGGCGAGCCGCCGGGGGTGGTGGCGTTCGGCGCGCCGGGAAGCGTAAGGCAGTTCGCGGGGAAGTACGCGATACCGGCCGCCAGCTCGTCATCTGCCGGCGCCTTTCGGCCGCCGGCACACCGGAAACGACCGAAGAACATCGCCCGCCCACCGAACCCCGCCCCCGTCCCTCCCTCGGGCCGGGCGCCTTCGTTCTGGGGCTGCCGTCCTGCGGGGACGCCGGCCCGGGAGGACACCCGATGCCACGATCCGACGGGCCCCGGCGCCCGGCACTTCGCCTCGCCGGACCGGGCCCTGGTCTCGGGAGGAGACCGACTGGTACGCCGTCGCGGACGCGCTGCCACCTGCCGACGCGCGAATCCTGAAGCCATGTCAGGTTCGTTCCCGTTTCACGGAATTGACCGGCTGTCAGTCCTTCCGGCTGCGGGGGGCGAGCCGGTCGACGACCTCGGCCAGGTCCTCGCACACCTCCTCGATCTTCAGGCGGATGTTGTTCTGCTCGGTGACCAGCGCGGACAGCAGCAGCGCGGTCAGGGCCGCCGAACCGTTGAGCGCCTGGAGGTTGCCCATGATCTCGAAGAGGCTGTGGTCGGCGAACGGTCCGACGCGCTCGGTCGCCGCCACGATCGCCACGACGGACAGGATCAGCACGCAGGGAGCGCTGCCGGCCAGCTGGAAGCGCACCGCCGACCAGATCAGCAGCGGGAAGACGAGGAAGAGCAGCGACAGGGAGTTCCGGGTGGTCACGAGCGCCACGGACCCGGTGGCGACCATCAGTGCCAGCGCCTCGGCGACGCGGTAGGGGTCCCTCGGCACCACCGCCCTGGGCAGGACGAGCAGCAGCGGGGTCACCACGAGCACCCCCATCGCATCGCCGGCCCACCACGCCGACCACACGGGCCAGAACCGGTTCGGCGCCAGGTCCCCGTTGGACACCAGCACGACGGTGCCGATGGTCGCGCTGATCAGCATCGGCAGCAGCCCGCCCAGGAAGACCAGGGCCAGCCCGTCCCGGAGCCGGTCCAGCTCCGTGCGGAAGCCCACGCGGCGCAGCAGCAGGTACGCGCACACCGGTGCGAGGGTGTTTCCGGCGATGATCCCGGCGTCGGGGGCGTGGAAGCCGCTGAGGTGCGCGATGGAGAGGTACGCCCCGAGGGCGATGCCCGGCCAGACCCGCAGGCCGAGCCAGAGCAGGGCGGCGACCGCGATGCCGGTGGGCGGCCACAGGGGCGTGACCACCGCGCCCTCGACAACCACGCGCAGCAGCAGGCCGATCCGCCCTGCGACGTAGTAGGCAACGGTGACGGCGAGGATCTCAACCAGGGTGCGGGTGAGTCGTCGCCATTCCTCGGTGGGCACCACAGCATCAGACAACAACCGCCCCCTCCGGGCGGAGCGTGACACGCGCTACCAGGGCCGGGGTCCTGCCGCGTCATGGCTGAGCACGAGCACCGCGGCGTCGTCCGCGTGGCCGGTGGAATCGGCCACCTTCATGATCTCGGCTGCGATTTCGGCGGGATCGGCGCCCGCCGCCTCCCTGACCACCCGGGCCACCCGGGCCAGCCCGACGTCGATCGGGAACGACGGTCCTTCGACCACGCCGTCGGTGAGCAGGACGATGGAGCCCGCCTGGTCCAGCCGGCGCCGGGTCACCGCGTATCCCACACCGGGCTCCACGCCCAGCGGCGGGCCGCCCTCGTCCTCGGTGATCCCGTAACGGCCGTCTACGGTGGCCCAGACGGACGGCACGTGGCCGGCCCGGGCACTTTCGAGCTCCCAGGTCTCGGGGTCGAAGCGGAGCAGGATGCAGGTCGCGAAGAGCTCGCAGTCCATCGACAACAGGACGTCGTTGGCCCGGCTCAGCATCTCGCCCGGGTCCACAACGACGGTGGACACCGCGCGCAGGCCCACGCGGACCTGCCCCATGAAGGCGGCGGCCTCGACGTCGTGGCCCTGTACGTCGCCGATGGAGAAGGCGAGCGCACCCTCGGTCAGCCGGAAGCCGTCGTACCAGTCGCCGCCGATGTCGAGGCCGTGCCGGGCGGGTACGTAACGGGCCGCGCTGCGCAGCCCGGGCAGTTCGGGCAGTGCGGCCGGCAGCATCTCGCGTTGGAGGGCCTCGGCGAGCTCCACCCGGGCCTGCTGGAGTTCCGCACCGGCCCGCGCCCGGGCGGTGAGCCGTCCCAGCGTGGTCAGCAGGTCGTCGGCGCTCACCGCCTTCGGGGCACGGCGCGGGGTCACGGACCGCTCCCGGGTGCATCCATATGTCCCTGCTCTCGGCTCTCGGCTCTCGCTGCGGACGCTGCGCCAAAGACCCGACCACATCATATTTCCCCGCTCCGGGGGCCGCGACAGATCGGGGCCGCGCGCGCCCGCCCCGCTGCGGCGGCCACCCGTCGGCCGGGTCGGCCGACCACAGGGCGTGAGCTATGTTTGAAGACGAGTGACATGAGAGGGAGGCCCATCGGTGTCATCGGGGCAGCAGGCACGCGCACAGGCGGCTGCGATCACGTCGAGTGGGCAGGCGCCGCCGGTCCATGAGCGCGCCCCCGGCGACCGGGTCCGCGCCCTGTTCGACGGCCACCGGCTGTCCCCGGGGCAGCGGCGGATCGCCCAGTACCTGATCGATCACCTCACCGAGGCCGCGTTCCTCTCGATCACCGAGCTCGCGGAGCGGGTGGGCGTCAGCCAGCCGTCGGTGACACGTTTCGCCACCTCCCTCGGGTTCAGCGGGTACCCGGCCCTGCGCGACGCCCTGCAGCCCATGGCGCTGAGCGCGGTCGCGGGCTCCCCGGAGACCCGGGAGCAGTTCCGCCGCAACGAGCTCCAGGCAGCCGTGGACGCCGAGATCGCAAATCTGGAGAGCGTACGGCGGCTGCTCGCCGACACCGACCAGCTGCTCGACATAGGCCGCGAACTGGCCCGCTCGGTGCCGCTGACCATCCTGGGCCTGCGGATCTCGGTCTCGCTCGCGGAGTACTTCGCGTACGCGGCACGGCGCATCCACCCCGATGTCCGGCTGGTGACGCGCGGAGGCAGCGTCGCCTTCGACGCCCTGCTCCAGTCCCGGGAGGCCGGGGGGACCTGGGCACTGGCCTTCGCCATGCCCCGGCACGCCAAGGAGACGCTCGCGGCGCTCCGGGCGGCCCGCGACGCCGGGCTGAAGATCGCGCTGATCACGGACACCACCCTGGGGCCGATGGTGGACGAGGCGGACGTGGTACTGACCGCCGGAACCGGGGCGCGGCTGGTTTTCGACTCCTACGCGGCGCCGGGCATGCTGTCCGCGGCCCTGCTCCAGGCGATGGCCGATGCGGATCCCGAGCGGACTCAGGCGCGGCTCGAAGGGTACGAGCAGGTCGCCGACCAGCACGGTTTCTTCCTGTAAGACCGATTTACAACCGGTATGAGACAGTCCACTTTCATGGCGTCGGCGCGTATGTAATTTTTCATTCTCTTGTTTACTCGACGGTATATATGTTTACTAAGCAGCGCGCCGGATCCACCAGACGCCAAGGAGAGCGACCCCACGCCCTCCCAGAACGGACACCCGCGCGGGACGCTCCTCCTCACGTCCCGCCTCGGCATCCGCTCCCGGCACTGGGATCCACCAGAGCGCTTGTGGCGGCCTCGGTCAACCCCTGGGCCGAGGCCGCCCACCAACGTCTCGATCAGAGTTCGACACCATTCGGAAGCGACGAGAATGCGCCAGACGGCCTCTACCACGCTCAGCCCGGACTGGCCTTGTCAGGTCAAGGCCCCCGGTACCCACGACTGGGAACGAACGGCCATGCGCTGGCTGCGGGATCTGCTCCCGGCCCGCTACGGCAGCTACTCGACGCTGACCCGCAGCCCGGTCCTCCTCGCCCGGCACGCCCAGCTCCAGCTCCAGCACGAGATGCGGGCGGTCCGGGTCGCACTGGAGACCAGTCGGGCCGAACTGCCCTCCATGGGCGTCGCCGAGGCCGTCATCGAGAACTCGATCCGGATGTACGCCGTCGAGCTCCAGCAGCTGGGCCGGCTCTCCCGCGCCGTGCGCCTCGTCAGCGACGCGATGCGCGTCAGCTCCAGCTGACGGGTCACACCCAGTTGACCTGCGCACGACGCAGCAGGGGGTCGTCCACCAGCTCCCAGAGCGGGACGGCGTAGTTCCCGAAGCCGTAGCGGCCGCCGTAGTGCAGGCCGAGGACGCGGTGGTCGGTCAGGTCAAGGACCGGGGAGCCGCTGTTGCCGCCCAGGGTGGAGCAGTCGTGCTTCACCGTGAGCTCGCCGGGAACCAGCCCCGTCGTCGTACCGGGCTGGAGGCGCTTCACGTTGTAGACGTCCATGAAGATGCGGCGCATGGCCTCCGGTTCGTTGCGGCGGCCGTCCTCCGCCGGGTAGCCGATCACGTACACCGGCCGGCCGGGGACGTCGGCGGGCGGATCGGCCGCCACGGCCAGCGGGGTCGTCGGAGCGCGGCCGCCGTCCGCGGTGTCGACGCGCAGCAGGGCCATGTCGACGTCGGGGTGGATCCCCACCACCTCGGTGACCGCGAATTCCAGCGAGCTGTCGCCGGGAACGGCGGCCAGTTCCTCGGCCAGGTCCAGCCGGGCACCCATGCCCGCCCGGAACGTCCAGCCCGCTCCGTAGCCCGTGGCGAACTCGGCCGCCACATGACGGTTCGTCATGACGACGTCGGGACCGACGAGGAACGCGGTGCCCAGCCAGTCCAGACTGGCGTGCCCCGTGACCTCCACCCGGCCCACCCGCGCGATCGAATTCCGGATCCCGGCACGCTGGCCGTCGAGCACCGCCCAGTCGCCCTGCTGCGAGGGGAAGTCCTGCCCCTGGATCAGCAGGGCGGGCCTGCCTTCGAGGAGGACGATCGCCTCGACGCCGAAGTACTCGTCGTCGTCTACCTCGTCCGCCCGGCCGGCCGCAAGTTTCTCCAGCCCGCTGACGCCGGCGGTCAGCACCCTCGCCCGCTCCTGACGGACGAACTCGCCGATCTGCCCGGCCGGGGCCCGGTCCGCCGGCAGGTCCTGCGCGGACTCGGGGATCTCCGCGTCCAGTCCCCTGCGTACCCGTTCGGCGACCTCGCGCAGGTCTCCGAAGACCTGCTCGGGGCCGGTCGCCACCGGTGAGCCGCCGCTGCCATGCATCTCACACCACCTCCGCCCCTCCCTGCTCCGCCAGCGCCGACTGCGCCGCCGTGATCTCGGCGTGGACCTCGGGGGTGTGCTCCCGCAGGTGGCGCATGACGCTGCTCATCTGGGTGCCGACATTGACGAACGCGGTGGTCTTGCCCTGGAAGTTGACGTCCTCGACGCGCCGCGTCCCGCGGTGGAGTGCAACCACCCGCCAGTCGTCGGTGAAGACGGGCGATCCCGACGAGCCGCCCCGGGTGTCGGTGAAGTAGCGCACGTCGTTCTCGTTCGCCTCGTAGACGAGGTTGTTGCGCAGGGCGACGCGCTTGGGCTGGCCGCCGGGGTGCTGGATGATGTTCACCGCCACCGGCTGCTCCACCGTGACCGTCAGCGGCTCGGTGGCCACCCGCAGGGCGGGCCGCGGCGGCTGTCCGGTGAGCCGCAGGATCGCGTAGTCGAGCTCCTCGTCCCAGGCGACCAGGCCGCTGGCCGCCACCTCCTCGGTCTCCGTGTCGTCGGCGCCGTAGTCGAAGCGCGAGCGGGAGTTCTGCGCCTGGAGCTGGAGGTCCGCGGCGTCGACGATGCCCCGGTCGGTGGCGCTGCGGGTCCGGGCGTTCACCACGTGGTGGTTGGTGACGAGCAGGTCCGGGGCGATGAGCCAGCCCGTCCCCGAGTGCGGGAAGCCGTTCGGCTGGAGCGGGGCGCCGGCCCGGTACGGCAGGACCTTGATCCGGGCGACCGACGTACCGGCGACCTCGCCACCGCGCAGGAACTCGAAGGGCACCGTGTCGTCGCGGTTGACGATCTCTTCCTTGGTCTCCCCGGCGGGCAGCCCGGCCGGCACGTCGGGCTCACCGGCGGCGTCGCGCGCCACCGCGTCCAGGGCCTTCTGGAAGGCGGCGAGCGGTCCCGCCTCGGCGGTCTGGGCCACGGCATTGCGCAGCCAGATCTCCAGCGGTACGGAGCCGTCGATGAGCCGCTCCACGCGGTTCATCTCGTTGAGGTCCGAGCGCACCTGCAGGCCGGGGGCCGCCATCAGCGGCAGCGTGCCCTGGTACTTGAGCATGATCCCGTCGAGCAGCAGCCGCCGTACGGAAGGATCGGCCAGGCCGGCCTCCTGCGCGGCCTCGACCAGTCGGCCGACTTCCTCGATCGGGAGATACGCGTCGCTCATCCGGGCTCAGGCCGCTCGCGGGCCGTTCCTTTCGACAGTGGGGACCGGTAGCGGCGCGGCCGGTCCGGGGGTGCCGGAGCCCATGGCGGCCGCCACTGCGGACACGAGTGCGCCGCTGCGGTCGCGCAGCACGAGGAGCCGCCGGGCGAGCCCGTCGAGGGTGCCCCGGCTGCGGGCCGCGCGCAGGATGCCGGCCATGCCGGTGTACGTGGCACCGGCGGGCCCGGCGCCGTCCTGGCGGGGCTCGTGCGGCAGGACCACGGCGTCGGAGTTCGGCGCCGGGGGCCCGGGCGGGGACGAGGACGGAGACGGGGACGGAGACGGGGACGGGGGAGGCGACGCCGCGGGCCCGGCCGGCGGTACGGGGCCGACGGCGTTCTGCAGGATCTTCGCCAGGGCGAACCGCAGCTCGGGCTGCTCCGCGAGCACACGGCCGATCGTCTCGGCGAGCGCGTCCAGGGCCGCGTCGTCGGCGTCCGGCAGTCCCACGACGTCCAGGGTGTGACCGAGCGCGGCCGGATCCTGCCGGGAGACCTCGGCCGCGACGGCCCGGACCAGGACGGGCTGCTCGGCCAGCGCCTCGTCGGGCAGCTGCCGCAGCCGCCGGGCCAGACGCCGGTCGGTCTCGAAGTCCCCTTCGGGCGAGACGGCGAGCCGGGCCCGGGCCAGCATGGCGCCCATCGCGTCGAAGTCGCGGCCCAGGCCGGTCGCGATGTCCTCCGCCTCCACGAGGTCACGCTCGGCTTCCTGTACGTCGCCGTCCTCCTGCGCGAGGTGCGCGGAGAGCAGCAGCAGGTCCAGCTGCGCATCGGCGTCGCCCGCCTCCTCCGCCCGGCCGACGGCCTCCTGCGCCGTGGTCCTGGCCTCCGCGCGCCGTCCGCTGCGGGCCAGGGTCTCGACGAGCAGCGGGTGGAGGGGGCTGCCCGGTGTCCAGGGGCGGCGCTCGGTGAGCCGGGCCGCGGCCTGGTCGGTGTAGCCCTGGGCGAGCAGGTTCTCGACCTCCCGTGCGGCGATCCGCTCCCAGTCCTCCTGGTCGGCGTCGCGCATCACCTGGTCCGGGGTGTGCCCGCCGAGGCGGCCGGTCAGGAAGGCGGCCGACCGGGGCGCCATGTCCTGGTCCGCCCGGTCGAGGTAGCGCTCGACGCCGGGCAGCCAGCGCTGTTCCACGGAGCGGGGGTTCTCGTTCAGCCGCAGCCGGTGGTAGATCTCCTCGGCGCGGGCCTCCAGCCCGTCGCGGGCCGCGTAGTACTCGACCGCGCGCCGGCCGACGCTGTGCATCATGTCGGTGCGCGCGGTGTCCGACAGGCGCAGCATGATGGCCCGCAGGTCGGAGCGGTGCCGCAGGGCACCCGGGCCGGCCGGCTCCATCAGGTCGAGCCGGGCCAGCTGCCCGAAGAGCTGTCCTGCCCGCTCCGGGGAGTCCACGCCCAGACCGCACGCCGCGGCGAGGACGTCCCGGATCAGCTCGGGGGTGACGGTCCGAAGCGCCAGGCCCGCCTGGGCGAGCACGCGGACCTGCTGGTCGGCGATGTGCTTGAGGATGCGGTCGTACAGGATGCCCTGGATGAGCATCTGGTCGACCGTGCGGTAGAAGTACCGGCGCCGGGCGGGCAGGCTCTCGACGAGCTCGCTCGGCGAGCCCTCCTCCCGGCGGGAGAGCACGGCCGCGTGCGCAGCCAGCTTCAGGCTGAGCGGGTGGCCGCCGACCCGCTCGGCCAGGGCCCGGGCCAAGCCCTCGTCCTCGACCCCGCAGGACATCAGGAGGTCCACGGCGGCGTCCGGTTCGAGGTCGCCGAGCGCGATCGTCTTCAGCTCGACGGCCCGTGCCGGGTGGTTCACGCTGGCCCGTCCGGCGACGATGAACCGCAGGCGCGGATACACCTCCTGGAGGGCCACCCACATGGCCCACATCCGGCCGAGCACGGGGTTCGCGCGGTACTGGGCCTCCTCGAAGGAATCGATGACGATGACCAGTGGCGGGTCGCCGCCGTCACCGCCGCCCGCGTCCTCCAGCGCCCCGACGAGGCATGCGGCGACCCGCCGGATGAGGTCCGTCTCGCGGGCGCGCGCCGTGGTGTGGAACCGCTCCGCGGCTCCGCGCCCGGCTCCCGAGCGGGTCGTGGAGAGCTGGTACAGCTCGTCGATGGTGTTCTGCTCCTCCCGCTGGGTGCGGGCGGTCGTCTCGCACTCGCCGGCCAGCGCGTCGAACGCGGCGCGGCGCTCGGGGTACTGGACGCCGAGCTGCCGGGCGATCTCGGCGACCAGGGTGACGGGCTCGTGGACCGAGAGCGTGGGCCGCTCGAAGTCGACGTAGGCGAAGGGGAAGCCGAAGGGGACGTCGACGAGGAACTTGGCGAGCAGCGTGCTCTTCCCCATGCCGCCCGGCCCGTGGATCAGCAGGGGTGGCTCCTTGACCGGGCCGGCCCCGTCGGCGGGGTCCAGGCCCTGCAGCTCCGGCTGCGGGGCGTCGGCCGGGCCGTCCGCGGGCAGTCCGGTGTACGCGCGCAGCTGCTCCAGCTCGGCGGTGCGCCCGCAGAACCGGCCTTGGACCAGGCGTTCGAACGGCTGGCGCAGCCGGGCGCGCTCCAGCAGCTGCTGGATGTGCTCGGGGTCGGGAACGTCGCGCGCGTGCGGGATCTGCCGGAGCCAGAGCACCGCCTGGAGGATGTCGGCGAGCCCGTCGACGTCCTGCTCCCCCGGCGCGGGCGGCGTGCCGCAGAGGTAGGCGAGCGCGAACCGTTCCGGTCCGGGGCCCTCGGGGACCTGGCCGAGGTTGGCCTCCAGGCCCAGGCGGGCGGCCTCGGGGCCGGCCATGCCGCGCAGTGCCGCCTCACGGACCTCGTTCCTGAGGACCCAGCTGGTACGGGGCTGCATGGCGAGGGTCGTGCAGTCGTGGACGAGTTCCAGTGCCGCCCTGCCGCCGGCCGCCGCCTCTCCGGGGAGCCGCAGCTGCGTGGGGTCGAACCCGGTGAGCAGGCTCGCGGCCTCCCGGTACGCGCTGCGGCTGTCCGGGACGGCCGGCGCGGGCCCGGGCGCCGCGGCGAGCAGTTCCCCGCGCAGCCGCCCGGCGAAGTCCTCACCGGGCTGCAACGAGCCGTGGACGCGGATGGTCTCCTCGGCCGCCGTGCAGATCTTCCGCATGTAGCTGTCGTCCCCCGGGCCCCGCGCCGCGTCGAGGACCGTCGAGACGGCCACGTCGGCCAGCGCCTCGATCTCGGCCGTGTCCCGCGGCACGGGCCCGGGCGCGTCCGCGAAGAACGTCCGGAAGAACGTGCGCAGATCGTCGGGGCCGGCGACCCGCGCGGTGTCCCGGCACTCGTTCTTGCGGATGTCGTGCGGCAGCTGGCGCACCGTCGGCGCGTAGCCGAGCAGCACAAGCCGGGGCGCGGTCTCCTCATGCACCGGGGCGTACTCGTAGACGGCCAGGGCGAGCAGGCCGATGCAGTCCCAGACGTCGGAGTTGACGTCGAGCTTGTCGCAGTCGTCGAGGACGAGCCAGAACTGCTCCTCCGCTGCCGTGGCACGGCTGACGATCCGGTGGACGGCATCGTCGAGCCATGACAGTGGATCGTTCAACTGTGCCGTGTTCAACGACGAGATGTCCTCGTCCCAGACCTCGACGTACTCGGCCAGCCGCCGGACCAGCTGCGCGGCGGTCGACGTCCGCGACAGCGTCACCCGCACCGGGCGGAACCCGCAGTGCTGGCCGAGGTGGCGGATCAGGTTGTACGTGTACGAGCGCCCGCTGTCGGCCTCGCCGTCGACCACCAGCACGGTCTTCTCGGGGTCGGCGACGAATTCCCGCAGGCGCGCGCGGAGGCCGGCGCGGTCGATGAAGACCTCGGTGCCGTTCTTGAGCACGCCGGCCATGAAGTGGTCCTGGACGGAGGAGTGCACCGTCTCGTCCTCCAGCAGCCGGGCCCGGAACCGCACGGCCTCCGCGCCGGCCGGCAGGGAGCCCAGCTCGTCGAGGCTGACCAGGACGTCGAGCAGGCGGAGCTGCGCCGCGATGTCCTTGCGCGAGGCACGGACCAGCGTGGTGGCGTTCTCCGACGGCCTGTGGGTCAGCGGCAGGTCGCCGATGAACTCCGGGGGGAACCCGTGCTGGGCGAGCCTGTCCTGCGGGTCCGGGGTGTCGAGGAAAAAGTCACGCACCCAGGTGGTGACGAGGCCCCATTCCGTATCGGTGAGCGGCATACCGCACCTACCTGGCCGCCCCTGGAGGGCAGCAGACGGACTGATTGCTATCTGTCATCGTTTCACTCGGTCTGTCCGGCGGCAAGGCAGCCGACCGCCGGGCGGCAGGGGGGGCGAGCCGCCGCGGCACGCCGGCCGGCATTGCTCCGGCCGCCGCGCCCGATCGGGCGGCCCTGCGCGGCATGCGGTTGGGCGGGCCGTCCGCCGCGGCATCCATGCCCGAGGCATCACCCCATCCGGCGCTGTCGTGCCCACCGCATCCCAGGAGGACCCCATGCCCGCAGGCCTGTCCATCCACGTAGGACTCAACAACGTCGACCCCCGCAAGTACGACGGCTGGGACGGACAGCTCGTGGCGTGCGAGAACGACGCCCGCGACATGGCGGAACTGGCCCGGGCCGCCGGGTTCGGCGACACCGTGATCCTGACGAAGGACGCCACCGTGGACACGGTCACGACCGCCCTGCGCAAGGCGGCCGGGGAACTCCGGGGCGGCGACATCCTGCTCTTCACCTACTCGGGCCACGGCGGGCAGATGCCCGACACGGACGGCGACGAGCCGGACGAGCTCGACGAGACCCTCGTGTTCTTCGACCGCCAGTTCCTCGACGACGAGCTCCACCGGGAACTGCAGCGGTTCGACAAGGGCGTCCGGGTCGTCACGCTCCTCGACTGCTGCCACAGCGGCACCTCCATCGAGATGATCGACGACCCTGCGCCGGGGGAGGCGGTCCGGCTCATGCCGGTGCTCAAGCAGCAGCAGATCTTCGAGCGGGACAAGGCATTCTTCCAGAAGCTCCAGCGCGAGCTGAGGAGTACGAACGGCAACGGCGCGGAACCCGGCGTCGTGCTCATCTCGGCCTGCCAGGACGACCAGGTCGCCATGGACGGCCGCGTCAACGGCAAGTTCACCGAGACGCTGCTCCGGGTCTGGAACGGCGGGGAGTTCAGCGGCGGCTACGAGACGTTCCACCACGACATCAAGAAGCGCATGCCCGCCACCCAGGTCCCGAACTTCTTCACCACGGGCAGCCCCGACGCCGGGTTCCTCGGCCAGAAGCCCTTCACGATCTGAGCCGGTGGCCGGAGTTCGGGAATGCGGGTGACCTCGGGCGCGGTCCGTCGTTGAACAGGGCGGTCAAGCGAAGTGCACCAGCGAAGTCCCGGGCCTCCCCGCGAGGCCCGGGACTTCGTGTGCGAACACCCGCGCCCCGGGCGGCCGCCTGCCGGCTCAGATGAGGCCGTTGTCCCTGGCGTAGAGGGCGGCCTGGGTGCGGTCGCGCAGCCCCAGCCGGCTCAGGACCCGGGAGATGTGGTTCTTGACCGTGCCCTCGCTGAGGTAGAGGCGGGAGGCGATCTCCTTGTTCGTGGCGCCTGCCGAGATGAGGTGGAGGACTTCCGTCTCCCGGGGCGTGAGCAGTTCGGGGGCCGGGAGCCCGGCTGCCAGATGGGCGATGACCGTCTGGTCGAACTGGGCCACCCCCGCGTGGGCGAGACGCACGGCCCGCGCCAGCTCGGCGGCGGGCAGGTTCTTCAGGAGGTAACCGACCGCGCCGGCCTTCAGCGCCCGGGTGACGTACTCGTCGTCGTTGAACGTCGTCAGCATCACGATCTTGCACGTGGGCAGGCTGCGGCGGAGCAGCGCGGTGGCGGCCACGCCGTCGATCCCGGGCATCCGGACGTCCATCAGCACCACGTCGGGGCGGCAGGCCGGGGCCTTTTCGGCGGCCTCGGCGCCGTCGCGCGCGCTGCCCGCCACCTCGATGCCCGGCTGGATGCCGAGGAGTGCGGTGATGCCCTCCCTCACGAGGTCCTGGTCGTCGACGACGAAGACCCGCACGTCCGCATTCCCGCTCCCGTCCGCATTCCCGCTCCCGTTCTCGTTCCCGCTCCCGCTCTCGTTCCCGTTCTCGTTCCCGTTGCCGTTGCCGTTGCCGTTGCCGTTGCCGTTGCCGTTGCCGTTGCCGTTGCCGATCACCATGGGACCCCGACCGTGAGGACCGTGCCGCCGGCCGAGCTGTCGACAGCCACGGTTCCCTCGGCGAGGCGGACCCGCTCGCGCAGTCCCGTCAGCCCGAAGCCCTCGTCGGCCCCATCGAACCCGGTGCCGTTGTCGATCACTTGGAGGCGGGCTCCGCGCTCGTCGTAGGCGACGTGCACCCCGATCTCGGTGGCGCCGGAATGCCGGCACGCGTTGGTCAGCCCCTCCTGCGCGGCCCGGTACAGCACCAGCAGCGGCCTGCGCTCGGCGCCCGACATCTCCAGGGTGATGCGGCGGCTCCCGCCGTCCAGGTGGTGCACGAGGTCGGCGAGCGCGCGGGAGAGGCCGACCGGTTCGGACTCCGACTCGGGACCCAGGGTGCGCACGGAGGCCCGTACCTCGTCCAGGGCGCGGTTCGCCGACCAGCGGGCATGCGACACCGCCTGCGCCGAACCCTGCGGATCGAGCGAGGCGAACGCCTCGGCCTTCTCCAACTGGATCCCGATCGCGGTCAGATGGTGGCCGAGGCTGTCGTGGATCTCGCGGGCCAGCCGGTTGCGTTCCCGGGCCGCGGACAGCTCGGCGACCTCGGCGAGGGTGCCCTCCAGCCGGGCGCGTGCCTGCTGCTCGCGGACGGCCACCGCGGCCATCGCGACGGCCAGGACGACCCCCAGGGCGAACATCAGCAGGTCCGAGATGTACTCGGCCCGTACCTGCCAGTGCGGCACCCACAGGGTGAACGCGCCTGCCAGCGCCGCCACACAGCCGACGCCGAGCCCGATGGCGACGGTGGATCCGTACGCGAAGAACGCCAGGAACGGCACGAGGACGAACAGCACGCGTGACAGTCCGGACTCGTCGACGGCCGCAACCGCGCAGAGCAGCAGCACCCTGAGGACGAACACCGCACCCGGCGGGATCCGCCGCCCCCGCCACTCCCGCAGTTCACGCCGGTCGAGGGCGGTCAACGCACCGAGCAGGGCCGCGAATGCGGCGGTCCGGGCCCCCGGGCCCGGACCGATCAGGGCGTAGTAGACACCCCCGAGCAGCACGGCGCCATACAGGACGGCAGGTATCCAGGGAACGGGCCGCACCATCGGGCCTCCTCAAGGCTCATGAAGGCCCGAAGGCTCTCTCTCCCGGCAGCGTACGCGGCTCGCGCCGCGATCCCGCATCCGCGCGAGGAACCGGCGCAAGGTGTGGCCGAAGGTCATGTGACCTCCGGCCACAGCCGATCGGGCCGTCTCTCACTTACCCACGATGACCTGCGCTTTCCAGAATTCGAGGCATCACATCCCCCATCGAGAAGAGGGCGTCGTGCTCCACCGTCTCGCCATCGCACCACTGCTGCTCGCGACCGCCCTGACCGTGCCCGCGGGCACCGCCCACGGGGACCGCTGCTCGGGCGTCCGGGTCCCGGGATCCGAGTACTCGGTCTCCACCTGCCTGGCCGACCTGACGACCACGGGAACCACGAAGACAGGGCACACCGACGAGGAGGACTGGAAGGGACTGGTGGCGGAGAACACCGTCACACCGTCCGGGGTCCCCGGGGTCCAGATCGACGGCTACTTCCCCGACACCTCCACCACCAACACCGACCACGGCTGGAACCACGACAGCCAGTTCGTCATCCGGCTGCCCAAGAACTGGAACGGCGGGCTCGTGGTGGCCGGCCCGCCCGGGACCCGGAAGCAGTACGCCAACGACCAGATCATCAGCGACCAGGTGCTCGCCAAGGGCTATGCCTACGCCGCCACCGACAAGGGCAACACCGGCGACGAGCTCTACAAGGACGGCGACCGCCTCGGCGACGCGATCATGGAATGGCACCGCCGGGTCACCGAGCTCACCGTGGCGGCGAAGAAGGTCACCGACCGGCACTACGGGCGCCCGCCGCGCGCCACGTACGCCGCCGGGCTCTCCGCAGGCGGATACCTCGTCCGCTGGCAGCTCGAACACCACCCCGAGCTCTACACGGGCGGCATCGACTGGAACGCCCTCACCTTCACCAAGGAGGGCAGCCTGCTCACCACGCTCCCGCCGGCGCTGCGCGCGTTCCCCCGGTTCGCCAAGGGCGACCAGGCCGCGCACGACGAGATGATCGCCGCGGGCTATCCGAAGGGTTCCGAGAAGCAGTGGGGCTACCACTACCTCAAGCAGTGGGACCTCCTGCAGCGCGTGGTCCGCGAGGAGGTCGACCCCGGCTACGACGGCGACCGGCAGGGCGGCACCCCGTTCTGCCCGGCGGGAACCGGTCCCAGCTGCGACACGGACTACGACTTCGCCTCGCGCCCGGAGTCGGTGCACCGGGCGGTCGAGCGGATCTCGCTGACCGGTGGCATACAGCGCCCGCTGATCAGCATCCAGGGCACGCTCGACGCGATGACCCCGCCGGCCGCCTTCGGTGACGTGTACGACCGCATGGTCACCGAGGCAGGGCGCGCGCCCCTGCACCGCTACGTCTACGTCCCCGGCGGCACCCACACCGACGGGCTGGTCGCGATCGACAAGGACGCCTACAAGCCGATGCTGCCGTCCTTCGTCGCGGCGTTCGGCGAACTGGAGACCTGGACGCGGCCGACCACCCGCTCCTAGGCCGTCCGGCAGGGCGGCGCGGCGGCGACCGCCTCGGACCCCGGGACACGGAACCTGCTGGTCAGAGGGGACGGCAGCTGACAGACTGAAACGGCTTCAGGTCAACCCAGGAGGACACATGGCACAAGAGTCGGACACCCCGCAGGACGAATCGCCGGCCGAGGAGGCCAAGCGCAAGTTCCGGGAGGCCCTTGAGCGCAACGCCCGCAGCGCCCATGCACAGCAGGCCCACCAGAGCCGGGCGAAGATCCAGGGCACCAGCGGTGGTGCGGGCGGCAAGAACAAGAAGACCCGCCGCAAGACGGGCTGACCGGCCCCGCCCTCCTCCTCGACGCAGTCCCTGCATACCGCAAAGGGGCCGTCTCCGGCTCCCGGAGAGCCGGAGACGGCCCCTTTGCGTACGGCCGGTCCGGGCCGGAGCACTGGGCCACTGGGGTGACACGCGATAACCAAGCGCGCCGATCAAGGGCAAGGGCGACGAGACGGCCTCGCACATCCTCAGCAACATCCCGGTGCTCTCCGCCAATCTCTCCGCCGGCAGCTGAGCGACCCTACCCGACGACCGGCAGGGCCCGTACGCACGACGACGCGTTCGGGCCCTGCCCGGTTTTGCGCAAAACGAATGAAACCTGGTCTAGACCTTGACAGGTCCAGACCAGTTCGCTTCAGTGGCCGTTGTCTCCCCCACGGCAATTCCCCCCACTGAAGGAGCAGTTACGTGATACGTGCGCTTCGCCGCCGCGCCCTCGCCCTGGCCGCCGCCGCGGCCGCCACCTTCGGCCTCGCGGTCGCCCTCCCCGCCTCCCCCGCCTCCGCGGCCGCCGCCTGCGTCACCCCGTGGGCCTCGTCCGCCGTCTACACCAACGGCATGAGCGCCTCGTACGGCGGGCACAACTGGCAGGCCAAGTGGTGGACCCAGGGCGAGACGCCCGGCACCACGGGGCAGTGGGGCGTCTGGTCCGACCTCGGCTCGTGCGGCGGTGGCGGCGGCCAGGACCCCGACCCCGGCACGCCGTCCGGGTTCGTCGTCTCCGAGGCCCAGTTCAACCGGATGTTCCCGAACCGGAACCCCTTCTACACGTACAACGGCCTGGTCTCGGCCCTGTCGGCCTACCCCGCGTTCGCCAACACCGGTGACGACACCGTCAAGCGGCGCGAGGCGGCCGCCTTCCTGGCGAACGTCTCGCACGAGACGGGCGGGCTCGTGTACATCGTCGAGCAGAACACCGCCAACTACCCCCACTACTGCGACGCGAGCCAGCCCTACGGCTGTCCCGCCGGACAGGCCGCCTACTACGGCCGCGGCCCCATCCAGCTCAGCTGGAACTTCAACTACAAGGCCGCCGGCGGCGCCCTCGGCATCAACCTGCTCGCCAACCCGTACCTCGTGGAGCAGGATCCGGCCGTCGCCATGAAAACGGCCCTGTGGTACTGGAACACCCAGAACGGCCCCGGCACGATGACGGCGCACGCCGCCATGGTCAACGGCGCCGGGTTCGGAGAGACGATCCGCTCCATCAACGGCTCGCTGGAGTGCAACGGCGGCAACCCGGCCCAGGTCCAGAGCCGGGTGAACGCGTACCAGAGCTTCACGCAGATCCTCGGCGTGACGCCCGGCGGGAACCTCGGCTGCTGACCCGTCCGGCCGCCGCTCCGCGCCCCCTCAGCGGGTGCGCAGGGCGGTGGCCAGCTGGGCCCGGGAGCGTACGCCGAGCTTCTGGTAGATCCGGGTCAGCCGCGCCTCGACCGTCTTGACGCTGACGAAGAGCTTCGCGGCCGCCTCCTGGTTACTGGCGCCCTCGGCGACGAGCAGGGCGAGGCGGGTCTCGCCCTCCGTCAAAGCGGCCATGACCATGGCGGCGCCGCCCCGGGCGGGGGCCGGCTCCCGGTGCTCCGCGGCGAGTTCCGCCCAGGGCTTGGCACCGGCCTCGGTGAACACGTCGGCCGCCGCCCGCAGTGCGGCGCGGGCGGGCGCCCGCCGGCGGCGGCGCCGTTCCACCCGGGCCAGGGCGAGCAGCGTACGGCCGCGCTCCACCGGGAGCCGGAGCGCGTCGAACCGGTCCGCCGTGGCTCCCAGCAGGTCCACGGCGGCGTCGGCATCGCCTTGCGCGGACAGGCACAGGCCGCGGGCCCGGTCGAGTGCGGCGACCACTGCGGTGCGCCCGAGGCCGAGGGCGACCGTACGGACGGCACCGAGGAGTTCCGCGGCCTCGTCCGGCGCGTCCGCGGCCACGAGCGCCTCGGCCAGCTCTCCGTGCCAGCGCAGGATCGAGGGGTCGACGACCTGCTGAGCCGCTTCCAGTCCGGCGACCCGGCGCAGGGTGGACACGGCCTTCGCGGCCTCGCCCGTCGCCAGTTCGGTCAGGCCCAGTGCGTACAGGCTGCGCGAGAGGAAGACCTGGTCGCGCTCCTCCTCGGAGGCCTGGATGCCGCGCCGGGCGTAGCCGGCGGCGCGCGCGAAGCTGCCGCCCATGGCCTCGGCCATCGCGGCGGCGTACCAGGCGGGACCGGGCGAGAGGCCAGCCTCGATGGTCAGTTCGACGGCACGGCGGGCGTGCGAGGACGCGGCCGCGCACCGGCCGCGCCGCAGTTCGACCTCGGTGAGGCTGCGCAGGACCTCGAAGACGTCCTCCGCGGATCCGGTGCGCCGGACGGCGGGCAGCAGGACGAGCAGCTGGTGCCGGGCGTCGGCGAGGCGGTCGTCGAACAGGGCGTGCCGGACGGCGAGGTACTGCGGCGCGTTGCGCATGCCGAGCGGCACTTCGGGGGCGGGCAGGGCCAGGGCTTCGGCCAGGATGTCCTCGGCGTCCGGGTCCCCGAGGATGCGGCCCATCCGGGCCCGTACGGTCAGCGCCATGGCCTCGGCGACCTGGTCGCCGCCCAGGGCGGCGAGCCGGCCGGCCTCGGCCGCGGCGTCGCGGGAGCGGACGGGGTCGCCGTCGCTGAGGTTGTACTTCGTGGCGATGCGCAGCTGTACGGCGGCCTGGAGGGCGGGGTCGCCCGCGGCGTCGTCCATGGCGTGCGCGAAGGTCTCGTCGAGGGCGGCGAGGGCCTGTCCGGCGGCGTCGATCACGGCAAGCCGGGCCCGTACCCGGTCGGCAGGCGAGGCATCGCGGGCCAGCACGGCGCGGGTGGCGCGGCGGGCGAGGTCGGCGCGGCCGGCCCAGCCCGCGTCCTCGGCGGCGGCGACGAGACGGGCCAGTTCGTCCCCGGGCCGGTTGACGGGCGTACGTTCGGCCGCGAGCAGGCCGAGCTCGGCAGCCAGGGCGCGCTGACCGCGTCTACGGCAGGCCGCGGCGGCCTCGGAGATCTCGGCCGCGAGCCATTCGTCGGGGGTGTCCACGGCCAGGGCGCGGTGGCGTACGGCCTGGACGGGGTCGTCGACGGCGGCGGCGAGCGCGGCGTGTCCGGCGGTGCGTTCCGGCCAGCCGGCGTCGGCGGCCAGGGCCATGGGCAGGGCTCCGGCGGTGAACGCGACCACGCCGTCCTCCCCCACGGTGACCAGCGCGGCCCGCTCCGCCTCGGCGAGCTCGGCCTCGGCGTCGGGGCGTCCGGCCCGGCGCAGCAGGGCGGTCGTCGGGCGGGCCGCGAGGGCGGCGAGCAGCAGGGTGCGGCGGGCCTGGGCGGGGGCCTCGGCGAGGAGCCGGCGGGCGACCTCGCGGGCCTGGCCGGACAGGGGCAGGGCGTCGGCGTGGTGGGCGCTGCCGTCGCGGGCCTCGGCGGCTTCGGCGAGGGAGCGGCCGAGGGCGAGGGCCAGGCGGGGGTTTCCGCCGCTCGCGTGGTGGATGCGTCCGGCGAGGCGGGCGGGGAGGCCGTGGCGTGCGAGGAGTTCGGCCACCTCGTCGGCGCCGAGCGGCGGGACCCGGATCGCGGGGGTGCCGAGGCCGCACAGGGGGCTGCCGACCGGGGCGCCGCCCTGGACGCATTCGGCCACGAGGACGCGTACGCGGGGCGGGGTCAGGCGCAGGGCGAAGCGGAGCAGATCGGTGCTTTCCGCGTCCAGCCACTGGGCGTTGTCGAGGACGAGCAGGACGGGGGTGCGGGCGGCCAGGCTGCGGAGCACCTCGACGACGGCGAGGCGCAGCGCGACGTGGTCGCGGCCGGCGCGGGGCGCGTCGGCCTCGCGGCGCAGGAGGGCGATGGCGGTGCGCTGGGGCCCGGAGAGCCGTTCCAGCGCGGCGCCGGGCACGGAGGCGAGGAGTGCGGCGGCCGAGGCCTCCGGAATCCACTGGTCGGTGGCCTCGGGGGCGAGGCGGAGTACGGTCTCGTGGCGGACCTCGGCCGCCGCTGCGACGGCGGCGACCACCTCGGTCTTGCCCGCGCCGGCGGGTCCCGTCAGGACCGCCCGCCCGTGCGCGGTCAGCGCCCGTTCGACGTCCTTGATCAGTTCACCGTGTCCGACGGTCGTGTCAGCGTTCCCCGTCGCCGCCACCACGCACAGCCACCAGCCTCTCGGTCCCCACTCTGTGCCTCTCCTGTGAGACGCGACAATACGAGGTCGGAAGCCGGGTGCACACGGATTGTGACGCAGAATTCAGTCAGCCGTAATGAAACGGCTGCGGACCTGCCGATACGAGGTGTATCAGCAGGTCCGCGGGGCTCAATGGTTCGTACTATCGGGCCCTCAGAAGCCGAGGCTCCACGAGTCGATGAAGCCGGTGTCGCCGGCCGCGTTGTCGTTGACGCGGAGCTTCCAGGTGCCGTTCGCGACCTCCGAGGAAGCGTCCACGGTGTACTGCTGGTTGATGTTGTCGGTGCTGCCGCCGGCCCGGTTGTGCAGCGTGTAGATGCTGCCGTCGGGGGCCACCAGGTCGACCTTCAGGTCACCGATGTAGGTGTGCACGATGTTCACGTTGACCTTGAGGGCGGCCGGGGCGTTGCCCGCCACTCCGCTGACCGTGATGGGGCTCTCCACGGTCGAGTTGTCGTTGATGTTCACGTTCGTGGTGTTCTCGAAGCCCGGGGCCGGCGGCGCCGTCACGGCGGCGACGGTCGCGGCCGCGTCGGCGAGACCGGCGCCGCAGCCACCGGTGCAGGTGCCGGCGAGCGGGCGGGCGTTGGCCTTGATGGCCGACTCGACCTGCGCCGGGGTCAGCGAGGGCTTGGCGGCGACGACGAGCGCGGCGAGGCCCGCGATGTGCGGGGCGGCCATGCTGGTGCCCTGGTAGGGCTTGTAGATCTCCGCGCCCGGGGTGGTGGCGCCGTTGTTCAGGGTGGAGAGGATGCCGTTCTCGGGCGTGGTGACGGTGCCGGGCGTGTCGGTGGCGCGGCGGGTCTCACCGCCCGGCGCGGCGATGTCGACCTTGCTGCCGTAGTTGGAGTAGAAGGAGCGGTCGCCGGTGCGGTTGGTGGCGGCCACGGAGACCACGTTGTTGCAGCTGGCGGGCGAGAAGCCGGACGCGTCCGCGTTGCTGTTGCCGGCGGCGACCACGACCGTGGTGCCGCGGGCGACGGCCGCGTTGATCGCGTTCTGGTAGGACGCGGTGCAGGCGCCGGAGCCGCCGAGGCTCATGTTGATGACCTTGGCCGGGGTGGCGTTCGCCGGGACGCCCGCGACGGAGCCGCCGGAGGCCCAAGTGATGGCGTCGACGATGTCGGAGGTGGTGCCGCCGCACTTGCCGAGCACGCGGACGGGCTGGATCTTCGCGTTGTACGCGATGCCCGCGACGCCCTTGGCGTTGTTGGTGGCGGCGGCGATGGTGCCCGCGACGTGCGTGCCGTGCCAGGAGGATCCGCTGGCCGGGGAGCCGGTGCCGCACTCGCCCGCGGCGCTCCAGTCGCCCTGGTCGGAGGGGTCGTTGTCGCGGCCGTTGCCGTCACGGGCGGCGGTCGAGTCGCTGATGAAGTCGTAGCCGGCGACGATGTTCGGGGCCACGTCGGAGTGGGCCACGTAGCCGGTGTCGATCACGGCGACGGTGACGCCGGAGCCGGTGCTCTTGTCCCAGGCCGCCGGAACGTTCATGCCGGCGGTGGGCTCGAAGAGGTCCCACTGCTTGGCGTACTCGGTGTCGTTCGGGGTGGACATCGCGTAGGCGCGGGAGTCCGGCTCGACGTACGCGACGTCCGGGTCGGCACGGAACTGGGCCATCACGTTCGCCGCGTCGGCCGGGGCGGTCGCACCACCCAGGTTGACGAGGGCGGCACCGGTGCCGAGGCGGCGGTCGAACTTCGCCTTCTTGCCGGCCTTCTTGCCCTTGGCGGCCGCGTCGTCCGCGGCGGCCTTGTTGGAACTGGCCTCGGTGGCGGAGGACTTGTAGCCGACGATCAGGTTCTGCACCGGCGCGGCGGCGGGGGAAGCGGGCGCTCCCGCGGCCGGGAGGGTGGAGGCGGCGGCCGGGGCCGGCGCGGGGGTCGAGCCGGTCAGGGCGACGGAAGCGGTGGCGGAGCCGGCGAGGAGGGTGACGGAGATCGCCACCACGGATATGAGCCGGCTTCTCTTTGCGTGCACTGTGTTCCCTTTCGCGTGCCGTTTCCGGGCAGGCCGGAGCGGGCGGTTGGAGCTGTGTGGGAGGTGAACCGGCGGCTACGGGGGCCGGGGACGGGTTGGTCATGCCCGTCCCGGCCACCGCTGCTCGCCGCGTCGTCCCGGCCGCTTCGGCGGGGCAGGGACAACGGCGGTGCGGGCGATCCTTCCCGCCGCACGGCTTCGCACCATGTGGGGTTGGCGCGGGGTCCGTTCGGAGTGGATAAAGATCGCCGGTGGGCAGACAGTAGGCAACGCGGGGATGAACCCGATACCGGGAAAACCCTTGTCGACCCCCCTGACGCCCCCCTGACACCTCCCCCGGACCCTACCTCCCGCCCCCGCCGTACCGACCCCAGGGGTGCCCGGTCCGGCGCGGCCGGATTGCCTGTCGGGACACAGTCGGGCGCTGCCCGTGGGCCAGGCCCTGAGCAGGAAGGTACGAACCCCCCGAACCAGGACAACCGGACAGCCGAAAGGCCGGCCCCGGACTACGGGACCGGCCGAGCGGGAGGGCGCCTGATCAGCGTCGTGCGCGTCGCGGCATCAGCGGGAGGGGCAGACGCGGCCTCCCGATCCGTCCTGGAGGTACGCCGCCCGTTCCTTCCAGAGCAGCACGGTGCTGTCGTCGCTGCCGGTGGCGAGGACGTCCCCATGGGGGCTGAACACCACCGAATACACCGGTCCGTCATGACCAGTGAGCTTTTTTGACATGGCTTGGGTGTGTACATCCCACAGCCGAACAATGCTGTCCGTACTGGCGGTGGCCAGGGTGCCCCCATCGGAGTCGAACGCCATTGCGCCCACCGACATCTCGTCGGTGTCGGCGAGCTTGCCACGGATCTTGTGGGTGGCCACGTCCCACAGCAGCACGGTCGCGTCACGACCACCGGTGGCAAGGGTGCGCCTGTCGGGGCTGAACACCACTGATGCCACTACGTCGGAGTGGCCGGCCAGCTTGGCGCGCTCCGCACCTGTCGCCACGTCCCACAGACGTACGGTGGTGTCGTCGCTGCCGGTGGCGAGGGTACTGCCGTCGGGACTGAACGCCAGCGCGTTCACCCTGCCGGTGTGGCCCTTCAGGATGTGCAGGACCTTGCCCTTGGCCACATCCCACAAGCGCACCGTCTTGTCGTCACCGCCGGTTGCAAGGATCCCGTTCCGGGAGCTGAACGCCACCGCGTTCACCACGTCGGTGTGGCCGTTCAACGGGGCGTGCTTCTGACCGGTGGCCACGTCCCAGAAGCGCACCGTGGTGTCCTTGCTGCCCGTGGCGAGGGTGCGGCCGTCGGGGCTGAACGCCACGGACTGCACCGTGTCGGTGTGCCCGGTGAGAGTGGCACGGGACGTGGCAGTGAGCACATCCCACAAGCGCACCGTGTTGTCGGCACTGCCGGCGGCAAGAGCGCCGCTGTCGGGGCTGAAGGCCAGCGAACCCACCGCGTCGGTGTGGTCGGGCAGTGTGTTGCGGAGCTTGCCGTCTGCCACGTTCCACAGCCCGGCCTTCTTGTCGTCGCTGCCGGTGGCGAGGGTGCGCCCATCGGGACTGAACGCCACCGAAAGGACCACGCCGGTGTGGTCGGTCAGCTCGTGGCGGGTCGTACCGGCCGCCACGTCCCACAGCCTCGCCGTGGTGTCCCAGCTCCCCGTGGCGAGAGTGATCCCGTCGGGGCTGAACGCCACCGACCACACCGTGCCCGTGTGGGCCGGCAGGTGCAGCCGCAGCGGGAGGGCCGCCGCGTTGTGGAGGCCCTCGACGGACTCGGAGGTCGGGCTGGTGCGGTATGCCTGGATTGCGAGCAACGAGGCCACGTCGGGGTTCGTACTGAGGAGTGCGCCGGCCTTCGTGGCGAGCTGTCGTGACGACGCGGCCTCACCCCTGGCGTCGGCTCGCTGCCACTGCCAGATGGCTCCTCCCCCGGCGACGAGCGCGAGGGCGAGCAGCGTGGCCAGGATCATGTTGAGGCGTCTGCTGCGCCGGATGGCGGCCTGCTGGCGCTCCTGGCTCGCGGTGAGGAAGGCTGCGATGTCGCCGGGCAAGTGCCGCTGGTGCGACCATTCCAGGCCTTCCGCGAGCGCTGTTCCCGCAAGCAGGTCTCCGGGGATGCTGCCTTCCACCCAGCGGGCGCGCCGTTCACGGGTGTGCTCGAACCACTCCTGGAAGCGGTGGTCCTGGCTGACCCACTCGCGCAGCGTTCCCCAGTCCTGGATGAGTGCGTCGTGGATCAGCTCGGCGACGGGCGGCCCGGCCGGGGTCTCGGGGTGACCGGGGGTGCGGGGCGTGTGCGTGGTGATGATGCGGTCGTGGGTGAGGGCCGCCAGCACCTGGTCGAAGGCCTCGCCCCCGTCGGGCGGGGCGTTCGGGTCTGCTGCCAGATCGCGCAGTTCGTACAGCGGGACCTGAGCGCGGACGGCAGGGATGTGGTGGGCGACGTCCGCCGGTCGCACCAGGGAGGTCAGGATCCGCCGGGCGATGGGCCGGTGCTCCGGGGGCAGCTGGTTGAGGGCCGTGTCGCAGAACGTGGTCAGGCTGCCGGTGACCCCGCCGATCCGCCGGTACGCCTCATGCGTGAGGTACCCGTCCTGGCGCCTCTGCCACAGCTGGCTGAGCGTCAGCTCCAGCAGGGGCAGCACCGTGACGGGTGCCTGGCGGGTGGCAGCCTCGTCCGGGGTGATGGCCAGGACATCGCTGATGATCTGCTCGGGCAGCCCGTGCTGGAAGCGGGCCCCATGTCCTGCGCGGGCAGGGTGATGATGTCGTGCAGGTCCTGCCGGCTCAGGGCGCCCGGCACGTTGAGCAGACCCGGCATCGCCGCCTCCAGCATGCGCGCCAACGCGGCGAGCTGGGGGTAGAAGTCGTCCCGCATGATCAGGATGACGCTGAGCTCGGCGTGTGATCTGACCGCAGCGGTGATCTGGTTCGTGGCGGCCAGCCGGCGCTCGTGCTGCGGACCGGCGGCGGACTGGGCGAGGAGCTCCTCGAACTGGTCGATGACCAGGACCACGCGCCGGTAGGAGGGTTCGGCCTGCAGTTTGCGGGTGACGGCGGCGGCAATGCCGAGTGTGGTGGCCTCGGGGAGGCCGGCGCGCTCGATCTCGACCAGCAGGTCCTCCCGCGGCCGGGCGAGGACCGGCAGCCACCGGTCGCTTCCCGGCAGTTCACCGGCTGCCAGCGCGGGCAGCACCCCGGCCTCGACGAGGGACGACTTGCCCGAGCCGGAGGGCCCGAGCAGCAAGGTCAGCCGCTGCTGCTGCCCCAGGTTCGCCAGCACCTGCCGCACCGCGTCCTTCCGGCCCTCGAACCACCGGACCTCGTCCGCGGTGAACGCCTCCAGGCCCCGGTACGGGCACACCTCCCGCTCGGCCAGGTCGGGCCACACCCTGCGCAGCACCTGGGTAGGGGTGGCGTAGGCGATGCCCTGCCCCCGCCCGTACCTGTCCGGGGCGATGATCTCGGCGAGCATGCCGATGACCAGCCCGGTCACCTCGTCGAACACCGGACCACCACTGAACCCGGTGGTGAGGTCATTGGCGGCGGTCAACTGGAGGCGTTCGCCCCTGCCGTCGGCGGCAGGCAGCAGGTCACCGGCCTCCCCGTATCCGAAGTGCCCGCCCGCCTGGGCCTGGGCGGGGAACCCGGACAAGTGCACCTCGTGCCCCGGCAGCCTGCCGCGGAGCCCAGCGGCAGTGCCTCGACGTCCGCCGGGGCGCCGTTCAGACGTACGAAGGCCACGTCCTCGTCCTCGGGGCGCGCCACGCCCCCTCCACGACGTGTCCCTCGGCCTGCGGTGCACCCGCCGCGTGCGGGAAGACCAGCCGTAGGCTCGCGCCCGGCCCGGAGCCGGCCGCGGTCACGACGTGCGCACAAGTGGCCAGGACGTCCTCGGCGACCAGGAAGCCCGCGCCGGCCACCTGTCCGTCGGATCCCAGGATCCGGGCCACGGCGGGCGGCAGTGCCGGCGTGCCGTCGCCCACCCGGCTCCGGGTGGCGCCGCCCACCGGATCAGCCCTCGCTCTCGTGCGGGGCCGGGGGGTCGGGGTCCTTCCGCGTCCACGTCATGGTCACGTTCAAGTGGCACTGGGCGCCGGTCTTGGTGATCACGGCCCCGGCCTCGACCGCGAGGTCGACGCCGAACCCGACGACGATCTGGTCGGGCCGGGCCTTGCGCAGCTGTTCGAGCGTGATGCGCGCCGCCTCCGTGACCGGTACCAGAGCCTCTTGCAGAGTTTCGGGCAGGTCGTGGATGGCCTCGCTGAGGCGGCCGGCCTTCACGGGCCCCTCCAGCCCGGCCGGGGCCTCGATCAGGAGACTGCCCCCGCTGTCCAACGGGATCCGTGCCAGAGGTGCCACGACTCCTCCTCCGCCTGACGAACGCGCCGCAGCCGCCGGTCCCGCGGAAGACGGACGTCGAAGTGCCCGCAGCCGGTGCAACACCGCGTGGGACCGGAGCCGCCCGACCACGAGCGGGTGGGCGGTGGGCCTGGTACCGGCGCATGCGGTCGACGCTCGCGTACGGGCCCTCTACGGGTCGTAACCATCATGGGCACATGCATCACGTGCCGCATCCCGGGACGTGCCGTCCCAGGTCGCAGGCCGTTCGGAGCGGCTACCGCCCGGAGCCGCTACTGCGGCGGGGAGCCGTGGTGGCTGCGGAAGTACGTCCAGCTCGTCTCGTTGGGTTCGGACCACTTCTCCGGGGCGTGCGCGAATTCGGGGTGGCGGGCCGCGATGTGGGCGCGGGTGCGTTCGGGGACCTCGGCGTAGGAGCCGAGCTTGCGGCCCCGGCAGTGGAAGGTGAGGCCGCCCGGGCGCTGCCCCTGCTCCATCCACGGGAGCCACGGGGACATCCGCATCCAGGACATGGTGCACGGGACGCTCGGCTCGTCGGTGGTGAGCACCGTGCCCGGCGCGAAGAACTGGAAGAGCTCCAAGGCCCGGTACGTGTCGTCGGCGGAGTTCAGCGGGTACTGCGCGACCGGCAACGGCGACGGGTAGGCGAGGGGGATCTCCAGGCTGAAGCAGACCTGGTCCCCGAGTTCGGTCAGGGGGACCGGGAAGGGCCGCAGCCTCAGGTTGGCCGGATCGTTCCAGATGTGGACCACCGGTTTGCCCTCCCAGGTGTCCAGGATCTCCCGGGACCGCGGGTCCAGGTAGAACGCCGCTTCCCGGGTGAGCAGTTGGAAGCCGCCGCCCTCGCCGTCCTCGACGAGGCGGGCCACGTTGAGGCCTTCGAAGCCGAAGAGGTGCCGGTAGGGCTCCTCCGGGGCCCAGGAGTAGACGTCCCCGGACCACCAGAAGGTCACCTCGCGGCCGTCGAGCGAGGCGCGGGTGCGGGCGAACGCGTGCAGGAGCTCAGCGGGTGTCATGCCGGGTACTGTGGACGGTCCTGCACCGGCTCTGCAAGCACCCGGGCGGCGCCCTGGCCGACATGTGGATGGAAGGTTGACGCTGCGGCGTGCAGCGGCAACCGTGACCCGCATGAAGAACGATCGCCGACTGCTCACGCTGCTCGTCTGCCTGGTGCTCGGCATCGGGCTGACGGCCGCCGTGCTGGGCGCCGCCCGGGTGGCACGTCCCGACGGGGCGTCGCATTCCGGGGTGAACGCCGGTGACTACGTGGACATACGGGATGTACCGTCCGGTCCCGCGGATCCGTCGGCCGGGCCCGACGCCTCGACGGGCACCATGACGGTGGACTGCGGGCGCAACGAGGAGCGCCACTACAACGAGGACAACCTGGTGGTCTCGCCGGGGCTGCGCTCGGGCGCCCACCACACCCACGCGTACGTGGGGAACCTGTCCACGAACGCGATGTCGACCGACGCCTCTCTGGCCGCCGCCGCGACCAGTTGCCGCGGCGGGGACCGGTCCACGTACTACTGGCCGGTCCTGCGCCGGCCGGACCGGCCGGCTTCCAGGGCGGGCGGCCACCCGCACGAAGGCCCGGCGGGGCACGGCAACTCGGGCGAGATCGTGCCCGAGGCGGCGGTCTCCGTGGAGTTCCGCGGCAGCCCGGT